>DUCH01000295.1 GCA_012959865.1 Myxococcales bacterium
ATAAACCCTTTTCCTCGGGCATAAATCGCACCGAGCGCCTCGCGTTTCGCGGGGTCCATGACAACCATCCAGCACCATTTTTGGGTATTGGAGGCGGTGGGTGCTTGTTGCGACAGGCGAATGCAGTCGAGAATGACCTCGCGTTCAACGGGTCGCTCTAGGTCCAGGCGTCTCCGTACGGCTCGAGTGGTCGAGAGCAGACGGTCTGTTTCAGTCAGGTCAAAAGGGGCGGTCAAGATAGACTCCTTTGGTCTGCGGAGCGGTGCGAATTTATTCGGACCCGTGCAGCTTAACTGTGATTTGCCGACCGAATCAGTCAAAAAATGAAATTCTTGTCTCGGCCCTTCGGTGGGGGCGAAAGTGCATCCTTTATTTTTCGATCCGGTGCTTGTACGGTTCGGGGTGGTCCCCCGGGCTAATTCAGTCGGGGCCAGATCCTAGGAAGAGTTCGTGGGGGTCCACAGGACCAGCCAAGCGGTTGAGTCAAATTGAGAGCATAAAAAAAAGGCTTTAGAGAGGAAGGGAAGAGTGGTGAGGGTCAGTATCCGGACGGCTTCAGTTTTTATTGCAACGTTGATTTTGGCAACGAGCGTTGCAGCCCAGGGGGGGTACAAAAGCTCTGAGGGCTATGTGGCGCTGGGGGGGTCGGCGGCGCAGTGCAGTTGGAGTGGGACCCGGGTTGCGGGCGACTGTGGAGATTTCTTTGACGGCTCGCTCGGCTTTAACTTTCGAGGTGGTGTTTCGGTCAGCGCCAATTCTGGACCAGTAACAGCGGTGTAGATCCCAGTTATATGTCGGTTAGCTGGGGTCTGATGTACGGCTTTTAGCTCGCCAGCAAGGAAGGCAAGGAAGGCAAGGAACGGGGAACTGCAATGACCATCGAGCGTGATCAACATGGATTCGACGCCCCGGCCCCTCTCGGACATCCTGGTCGGTCGGGTCTGCCCGAAGGCCATTCCACCGGGCCCGAACTCGGCGAGCGACTCCCCGGCTTCAGGCTCCCCGATGCGCATGGGCGTCTCGTCGACTACCACGCGAGCCGGGGGGCTGCGAAGTCAGTCGTAGTTTTCTACCGCTCGGCGGTTTGGTGACCGCCTTGCTGGACGCAGCTCGGTGAGCTGCGCGATGCATTTGGCAAATTTCAGGCCCAGGGCATAGAGCTCTACACCATCTCGTACGATGACCAATCGGTTCTTTCCGAGTTCAGTGCGAAGCAGGACATTCCGTTTCGGCTGCTTTCGGACATCGATTCCGATGTGATTCGCCGTTATGGAATCTTGAACGACCAGGTGGGTCGCGAGGATGCGTTTCTGGAAGGGATTCCCTATCCGGGTGTCTATGTCACCGACGAAGACGGAGTCGTCGTTGCGAAGTTCTTTCACGATACGTACAAGAAACGTGATAGTCCGGAGATGTTCATCGATGCTGCGCTGGGGCGGCTGGAGAATTCGGACGAAGAAGAGCGAGCCCGGGGCGGGGATCAGGAGGTCGAGATTTCGGTCTCGGTACACGGCGGAAAAGGTACGATCCGTCAGGGAATTCTTCGGCAACTCGTGGTGCATTGCGAATTGCAAGAAGGCTTTCATCTCTACGGCGAACCCGCTCCTTCGGGGCTGGTGCCTACCGAGGTCAGGGTTTCGGGCCCGCCGGGGCTCGTCGTCGAAGAGCCGATCTTTCCGCCCAGCAAAATTCTGCGACTGGAGAGCATGGGGGTAGATCTGGCGGTCTGGGCCGGGAGTCTGGATATTCTCGTGCCGTTTTATGCCATCGGGGAACTTGCGAGTGAGACTCGCCCCTTGGATGGCGACTCCGTCGAACTGGATGTCGAAATTCGATACCAGGCATGCAGCGATGTCGCCTGCTCTCTTCCCAAAACCGAAAAGTTGAAGCTGGATTTGAATCTTGATGTGATCGACGTACCGGATCTCGGAATTCATCGAGGGCACGGACAGCGAGAGGGGAATTTTCGCGGCGCGCGCCACATGGCACGGCTGGTTTTTCGTAAGTTGCGAAAAAATCCATTGGGGCTGCCGCGTCTGATGCTCAAGACGATCAAACTCGAAATGGCCGCGAAGCGCCGCAACCGGAGCGACTGAGCGACTCAACGGTCGACTTGGCGTGACCCGTCGGCTCCGAGAGGGCTGCTCGCCTTGAGCGTGGGTGAGAGAGGGCGATCCCGAACGGGTCGAGTCCGCCAATAGGGAGTTTGCTCTGCCTGGACACGCGGCTGAGGAGCAGCGGATTCTCGGCGGTCTGAGGCGGTAGCTATATTGGCGGTTCCCCAAACGGCTGGTATTGCGGCTCGAGGGGAACGGGGGCGACCATGGGAAATGAGAGCTGCCCGTTGTAGACGGCCATCAAGGGTTTTTCACGCAGTCCCAACCGTCGAAGCTCGTCTGACAGGGGCTGCTCGCCCAACACCGAAGCGCCCTCCCTGAACTCGGTGGGGTAGCGGGGTAGGAGTCCTCGGAACTGCCGTCTGAGCCCCGAAGCCGGGAAAATGGGGTTTCCGTCGAAAGAGTGGTACGTTGCGGGCCGTCGGGGGCCGACCCATGCACCCGTTTTTCCCTTTTCCCTCGACCCTTGAGCCCTCGCGCCGGCGCGCCTTGATCCGCCGGGGTTGCAGCGGCGACGAGTCAGTCCAGCGACGCTTCTGGGCTCGGCTGCGGGCGCCTGCTCACTAAGGAATGAACAACTGCCATGACCGATCCCGTAATTACGCCAGAAGCCGAGAAGAGTGCCGCCACCGTCGACGACGAGATGTACGGTGTCCCCGAGCTCTTGGCGACCGCAATGCGCAAGCGCGGCTTCTCCGAGCTGACCTCGGTCCAGCGTGCGGTATTGGAATCCGAGTCTGAGGGCCGGGATCTGCGAATCTCCTCCCAGACGGGATCGGGGAAGACTGTGGCCATCGGTCTGGCCCTCGCGGGCCACCTGGACTCCGAGATTTCGACTGCGGCTTCTGATCGCCCCAGTTCCCACTCCAGCCGCAACGCCAAATCCATCCCAAGTGTACTCGTGCTCGTTCCGACTCGAGAGTTGGCCATGCAGGTACGCGACGAACTGCAATGGCTCTTTTCCAAAATGCGTGGCATTCGGACCGAGGTGGTAATGGGCGGGACTTCGGTGCTGATGGAGCGGCGGGCACTCGCCCAGGGTCCCCATATTGTCGTGGGCACTCCTGGACGTACTCTTGATCACATCAGGGGCGGGGCCCTTGTCAGTAGTGGTATTCAGCACGTGGTCCTGGATGAATCCGATCGCATGCTGGATATGGGGTTTCGAGATGAACTCGAGGCGATTCTTGAGCAGTTGCCGAAGGTGCGCCGCACCCATTTGATCTCTGCGACTTTTCCGGCGGCGGTGCAAAAGCTCGCGAATCGGTTTCAGAAAAAACCCCTTCATATCGAAGGCACTCGGCTCGGCGCAGCGAACGTGGACATCGACCATACAGCCCACCTTCTCGATCGAAGGGAATCCTATGCGGCGCTGGTCAACCTGTTGCTGCTCAACGAA
>DUCH01000296.1 GCA_012959865.1 Myxococcales bacterium
TGTGGGAGATTCAGTGGCGCACAGTCGGCACTCGGTGCGGTGAGAGCATGAGTAGGGAAGACTCCTCAATCGGTTGCGTCCCGTTCCCGTCGAAAGGACTGGGATTGAGCGAAATCCTGTCGCGTTCGTGAAACTGTTCGCAAAAGGCGGGGCGAGCTGGCCTTTTTGGAACATCGCCAAGGAGGAATGCTAAGATCGTCAGCGTGTCAATCGCCCCCCGTAGAGGCTGCAAATCAATCCAGTTGGGAACGCCGGGGCTGGAATACCCTTCGTTTGACCTCGGAAGCTTAATCGTCTCGGGCAGGGCCCGCGTGAAGGTCCAAGATGAATAGAATTTACGATGGGCTACCGATTGTCGGTCAGAATGCGGCTTGTACGGTTGCCGGGATGTACCGGCAGTACATTCGATATCGCCCGATTTTTCACCACCGGCTGGCCGAGTTGCAGGCCAGCATGCACCTTCCGCTGGATGAGATTCATAGCCTGCAGTGGCGGCGACTCGAGCGTCTGGTGAATCGGGCCCGAAAATATGTGCCGCATTACAAAACTCTCCCTGCGCCGTCGGCGGCCTCAGACGGGCAGGTCGCAATTCGCGAGACTCTCGACACAATCCCTGTTCTTCGCAAAGAGACCTATCGAGAAAGTTCTCAGAATTTTGTGGCGACCGACGTTCCAAAGCGAGAAATTTTGCGGGGAAAGACAAGCGGCACCACCGGAACGGCGCTCCCGCTCTACTCTACCAAGAGTACGCTGGCAGCCGAGTACGCAACCGTATGGCGCCTGCGCTCATCTCATGGGGTAGGCATTCGAGATCCCCATATGACATTCAATGGGCAGTTGATCGTCCCCGTGAAGCAGGTCAAACCGCCTTACTGGCGCAGCAACTGGTCTCAGCATCAGGTTCTGTTCTCGATCTACCATATGACGATTCGGAATAGAGAGAAATATGTGGATGCGATTCACTCGACGAAGTCAGTATATGTAGACGGGTACCCCTCGGCGCTCTACCAAGCAGCTCAGATGATGCTCGAGCTCGGGCGGCCTCTCGAAGAAGGGCGATTGAAGGCCGTGTTTACTTCCTCGGAATCGCTTCTCGCCTACCAGAGGGAAATTATCGAGGAGGCGTTTTGCGCGCCGGTATGGGATCGCTACGGGACCGCTGAGTTTGCGGTTTCGATGACGGCTTGCGAGGAAAAAAATCTTCATGTGGACATGGAGTACTGCATTGTCGAAGTTGATGTTGTCGAGGAGACCGACGACTACGTCCGTGGCCCACTCTTGGTCACAGGCCTTGCGAACGATGTGACTCCATTTCTTAGATATAGCATCGGTGACAGCGGAACACGGCTAAAGAAGCCGTGTCCGTGCGGTCGAGTCGGGGATGTGTTTCTGGATGTGGATGGGCGCAACGATGACTTCGTTGTGACCCCCGAAGGACGCAGAGTCGGCCGTCTGGATCATATATTTAAGGATCAGCGCGGTTTGATAGAGGCCCAAATTCGCCAGGAGGTTTCGGATTCTATCGATGTTCTTTATGTACCCGGCAGGCACTTCGATACGGGTAGCGAATCGGCATTGCGCCGGGAAATTCATTCGCGGCTTGGAGAATCTATCCATGTCCGACTTCTTTCAGTGGACGCGATCCCAAGGGAAGCGAATGGAAAATTTCGGGCCGTTAAATCAAGCGTTATCTGGAATTCCTCAGAGGAAATTTCCTAGACGTGTTTCATAGGTTGCCGGTAAGAACGAGATTTCGTCGATGAAAATTCTCCACATTACCCCGTATTACGAGCCTGACTTTCATCGTGGAGGCGTGGTTCGATCGACCAGTATTCTGTGTCGAGAGTTGGTCGGGTTGGGGCACGAAGTCACTGTCTACACAACCCGGGATGCGCTCTCCCCGAGCAAAGATCCGCCGGGTGCTTCTTGTGATCTGGGTGGCGTTCGAGTCGTTTTCTTCGAAAATCGGCTTGGAGGTTTCGGATTCGGCTTGGATATGATTCGCGCGGCCAGGAATATCCGCGAATTTGATGTGGTGCATATCGCGGCATTTTGGCAGATCTTTGGTCTCCCGGCTTTTCTGAGCGCTAGACGGGCGTCGGTGCCGTGCGTGGTGTCTCCGCGTGGCAGTCTCGTCATGGTTCGGAAGCGTACAGTCGGGGCAGCCAAGTACCGACTCTTCTATTGGATTTTGAATCGCTACGTCCTGAAGCGTGCAAGCGCGGTTCACTTTACGGCAGAACTGGAACGCTCGGACGCAAGGGCTCTCGGGCTCGCAGTTCCCTCATTCTGTATTCCCAATGCTGTGCCCGTCGAAGAATTCCGATTTCTGCCGGATCGAGTGGCGGCGAGGAAGAGATTGGGGATTACGGATGAGAGACCTCTAATCCTCTTCGTGGGCCGGTTGGACCGTAGGAAGGCTCTCGATGTATTGCTGAAAGCATTCGCGCGAGTCGGTGGTCGCGGGAGGAACTCTGTTCTGGTTCTTGCCGGACCTGATTTTGGCGAGAAGGGAATGCTCGAAGACCTGTCGAGAGCGCTGAATATCGGCGGTCGCGTCATCTTCCTGGGTCTGGTTAACGCCGAAGAGCGAGCCGAGGTGTTGGCAGCGGCCGATCTTGTCACCTTGACGTCGCTTGCCGAGAATTTTGGGAACTCGGGCGCCGAGGCGATGGCGGCGGGGATTCCGGTTTTGGTCTCTGATCAGTGCGGTGTGGCCGAGGGAATCGAGGAGGCCGAGGTGGGTCGAGTAGTCCCGGTGGACGAAGATACGATGGTTTCGGTCCTCGATGAAATGCTGGCCGATGGTGGCGCGCTGCGGGATATGGGGATGCGTGGGCCGGAGTTTGCGAAGTCGTCGTACGGCGCTGATAAGATCGCAAGGAAGACCACTTGCGCTTACGGGGACCTGATTGCGGGCACTCGATCGCCCGATTGTCGTTGGGCCGATGGCTGATCATCTACGAAAGTAGTCGGAAGACCGGACTTTTTCACCGCTCTAGCAAGAAAAATTCGGAACGACCCGGCGACAGCCAGCGAGCTCGCCCGTGACCCGCCGGCGCCAATCCTAAGCCCAGGAACAGGCAGGGTTCGACTGCGTTGCCTAGAAAACAGAACTGGCACCGCACGGAGTTGATCGCAAGTCTGCTGCTGCAGCGTGGTCGAACCGGTGGGGTGCTGCGGCAAATGCGAGAAGGCGAGGGCGCGGGTGGACTGCTCTGTGGCTTCTCGTCGACCTCCTGTCGACTGCCCTAGCCAAAATTTCCCTTGTCCCCGCAACCTTCCTCTGTCCGGTGGGTTGAGGCTTGTACGAATCGGGCAATTGAGCCTGACTTCGAGGAGAGAGGAAAAATGATGATTGCCAGGGAATATTCGTTTGGGAAGAAAACGTTGTGGCTAGTCATATTTGGGCTTCTTCTGCCCAATCTGGGATCGGCCCAGCGGGTCGATTTTCCCGATATCGACGGCGTTGAGGTTGCCCGGGATGCGACAGAATTGCGTGT
>DUCH01000297.1 GCA_012959865.1 Myxococcales bacterium
GAGCCGACGAGCGGACTCGAACCGCTGACCTGCTCATTACGAGTGAGCTGCTCTACCAGCTGAGCTACGTCGGCCTGGTGGGTTCCATGGGTGGCCCCATGAGTCCTTTGGGCGGCGCCAGCTTAGCCCTCGCCTCCCCGGGCTGGCAAGATGGGGCTTCCCTGGGTTGGGCCTGTGCACCGATTGGGTCCTTCCGAACCGCCGAACTCGGCGCTTGACCCGCCGGGGCGGCCCGTTCTAGGCTTCAAGCCGAGCTTGGATGCGTGCCGTTCCGTTTTGAGTGGGGGTAGTGATGCCGATTCTTCCCATCGTCGACCTGATGATCTTGACCGCGTGGACTTCTCTGCTTGGCGCATGTGTCCTCAAGGCCATACGGGTCACCACCACCTACACCCCCGACCTTTTCGGGATGGGACCCCTCGAACTGACCCTTGTCGGCGCGGTCTTGCTTCTGTTCGCCTTGACGCTCACGGCAAGAACGTGGCTCAAGGGCAAGGAATACGCCGGCACCACGGCCAAGGATCGTGCGGCCGGAACCCTGCAAGCCTATTCGGCCGTTCAGTCGGCGGCTCGCGCCCAATCCGACGATGTCCGAATGGACCCCTCGGACTCCTCTGTTCGGCCACCCGCCGAGTCGAGGCGCTGGAGCCACGAAGCCGCTCCGGGCGTGGGAACCGACGCCTCCCCGCGCTACTAGCCTGGGGGAATCGCCGGGTTCGGCCGGTTCGCGTCGAGGTATCTCGGTTACGCGGGTCGGTGTGAGATCAGGCGGAGGGCGGAGAGGGCCAGGTCTCGGTAGAGCTGAGCACTGAGGTTGAGTGCGAAAAAGACGTGCTTCAGGTTCTTTGACATGCTGGGGCTCCAAGGCAAAATCGGGACAAAGGGTCGGATACTCTGAAGTACCCCCGGCTCGCTCTGAGGTGGCAGGGTTTTTTGCTCGGCCGCATCACTTTTCCCCGGTCGCACTCGTGATACAGTCCCGCCCGTGGAGGAGAGCGCCCCTGTCAATCGTGTGATCTGGCTCAACGGCGAGATGGTGCCGTGGCGGGATGCCACGGTGCATGTGCTCTCGCACAGCCTTCAGCGGGGTTCGCTGGTCTTCGACTACATGGCGGTTCATGACACCCCGCGGGGTCCGGCTATTTTTCGACTGGATCGCCATGTTGAGCGGATGCTCCGCTCGTGCGAGTTGATGGGTTTGCCCATCGGGCTCGACGCGGAGGCTCTTTGCGCCGCCATCATTGCGGCCGTCGAGGCGAATCCAGGAGGAACCGCCATTAAGGCGAGCGCCTACTTCGCCTCCCTCGAGGTGGATGTGGTGCCTGTCGACTCTCGGGTCTCGGTGGCCATTGCGGTTTACGATCCGACGACAGATCTGATCGGTCGGCTGCCCAATGCCCCGGCTCGGCCCCCTCGGCGTGCGCTTCGGGTCTGGCTCGAAAAACAGGCTCACCAGAGGCGCGACGATATCGTGTCGCCCCACGCCAAGGTTTCCGCGAATTACGCGTCCAGCATGACGGCCAAAGCCAGGGCCCAGCGGCTCGGGTTCGATGAGATCTTGCTTGTTGACGAAGACGACCACCTCGCCGAAGGGCCGACGACCAATGTTTTCGTGGTGGACTCAGACGGGCTCCTCCTTACTCCCCCCGAGAAGCGAGTGCTCCGGGGAGTGACCCGCGAAAGCGTCATCGAGCTGGCCGCAAGCTCGGGAATCGAAGTGCAGGAAAAACAAATCGAACCGCATGTGCTGATGGCGGCGCGCGAAATTTTTCTGACGGGCACGACCGCCGGGGTGCTGGCGGTGGAGTCGGTGGATGGCACGATTATCGGCGATCTTTGCCCGGGTCCGATCTCGGTCGAACTCGGCGAGCGTCTGTCCCGGGCTGAGTCGGGGAAGGATCCCGCCTTTGATCACTGGCTCACCTATGTGGCGACGGAAGGCTGAAGATGCGTGTTCTTTCCGGTACGAAACCGACGGGCGATTCGCTTCATTTGGGCAACTACTTTGGTGCCTTGCGTCAATTCGTCGCGCTTCAGGCTGAGCACGAAGAGGCTCTGTATTTCATCGCCGACTATCATTCCATGACTACGGTGCGCGATCCGAAACTGCGCCGCCGCTATACCCTGAATGTCGCGCTGGATTATCTGGCTGCGGGCTTGGATCCCGAGAAAGCGATTCTCTTTCGGCAAAGCGATATCCCCGAGGTCTGCGAGCTGACTTGGTTGCTGACCAGCGTGACGCCCATGGGCATGTTGGAGCGCGCTCATGCCTACAAGGCCGCTACAGATCGGGGAGAGAACGTCGATCATGGACTCTTTACCTACCCGGTCCTGATGGCGGCGGATATTCTGCTCTACCACGCGGATCTCGTGCCCGTGGGCCAGGACCAGAAACAACACATCGAGATGACACGCGACATGGCCCAACGCTTCAATCACGCCTACGACTGCGAAGCCTTGGTGATTCCTGAGCCCTATATCATGAAGGATTCTGCAACCGTATTGGGAACCGATGGTCAGAAGATGAGTAAATCCTATGGCAACACGATTCCCATGTTCGCCGGGAAAAATCAGATCAAGAAAGCGGTGATGGGAATCGTGACAGATTCCAACCCGGTGGAAGAGCCCAAGGACCCCGATGCAACCGTCTTCCAACTTTGGAATCTCTTCGCCGAGCCCGAAGAGCGAAGGGCGATGGCCGAGCGTGCCCGGGCCGGTGGCCTTGGGTATGGAGAAGTCAAAAAGGATCTTCTCGAGCGGGTTCTCGATTTTTTCTCAGAAATGCGTCAACGGCGGGAGCACTTCGAATCGCGTCCGGAGGAAGTGGAGGCGATTCTTTGCCAGGGAGCGGAGAAAGCCCGGGCCATGGCGGCACCCGTATTGGATGGCTGCCGGCTGGCCGCGGGCCTGGGCTCCTAGCTGTTCGGCAATGCCCTCAATGGCCAGGTGAAATGGCCGAGTGAGAGCGCCGAGTGAAAGCGCTTAGTGAAGGCGCTTAGTGAAAGCGCCTAGTGGACGGGTCGCGGTCCGCCAAGGGTTTCGCTGGGCAGATGCCTCTTTCGGTCCTGATCCAGGGCGATGATTTCGTCTGGGCTCGGTGGCTGAGGTGCGGCTTCGGTGGTGCGTGCGGGGATGAAGGCGTTCGAATCCGAATCCGTGAGGGGCAGGCTCATGCATCTCCGGCACGGGAGTCCGGCCAGGTAGTCCTCGAACACATCTTCGCGATGCGGGATGAAGACATTTTCCAAGGCGGGTGAAATCTTGAAATGCAGTCCCGCGTTGATGATGTCCGTATCGCGCTCGCTCACGTGCACGAAGCCAAGGGATCCAGGCCAAACCAGGCCATCGCCCAGAAGGTTTGCTGGGCTCTGGTTGCTCAGTTGATGGCAGCCCGCACACGATTGGGTCTGGCTGCGACGGACGATTTCGGTCGGCGTAAGATTGCTCCCCAACCCAAGCAGCCGGCGGTCAATCATCCGCGCAAAGCGC
>DUCH01000298.1 GCA_012959865.1 Myxococcales bacterium
ACACTCTCAGCCCGACTCTCCCCTGAAAGGAATTTCTCTATGACTTCCGCAATGCCCCTCGAAGGACGTACAGCAATCGTCACCGGCGCCTCCAGCGGGATCGGACGCGCGATTGCCCAGCATCTCGGCAATGCCGGCGCTCACGTCTTCCTGTCCGGCCGGACCGCCGCCTCTATGGAGGACTCGAAGAAGACGATCGAAGAAGCTGGCGGAAAGGCCGACGTGATTACCGCGGATGTGCGAGACGTCGCACAAGTTCGCTCCCTGATCGACTCGGCGGTCGACGCGACGGGCAGACTCGACATCATGGTCAACAACGCAGGCTTATCCTACCCCGCGCCCATCCTCGAGGGAGACCCCGAAGAATGGAGATCTATGCTCGAGACGAACATTCTTGCACTCCTTGTCGGTTGCCAGGCGGCCGTCAAGGCGATGCGGGCGTGTGCCGCCGAGGGACAAATCGTCAACATCTCATCCGTCGCCGCACAGCGCTCGAATTCGGGCGTCTACGGCTCGACGAAGCACGCGGTCAGCTCGATCTCATCGAGCTTGCGCGACGAACTCGAGAACGACACGATTCGCGTGACGAACGTCATGCCGGGGGCGATTGCGACGAATTTTGCCCGCAACTTCGATCAGGAATTCGTCGAGACAATGGTCAAAATGGCCGGAATGGACGTGAAGGTCAAGAAGGGAGAACGCTTGCCCCCCGAAGTTCTGGAGACTCTCGCCTCAAAGATGAAGCAACTGCTCGGTGATCCGAATGACGTCGCGAAGGCGGTTCTCTTCGCCGTGACCCAGCCGATCGAAGTCAACATCGCGGACATTGTCGTGCGACCTCCAAAGTCGATGAACGTGCCGCACTGATTCCTTAGACGCTCGAGGTTTGCGGGCACGATTCGCCCCGGGTCCAAGACGTGGTTCTAGGGCACGGGAAGAGCCCGGTCGAGTTCTGCCCACCTCGCGCTCCGGATGGGCGGTGGCGGATCGATCCCGACGGCATGTTGATGTACGAGAGAGTCGAGGCGCCGCCCAATTCGGCCAGGGGTCTTAACAGGGGCTCTTAGCAAGGGCACTTAGCAAGGGCTTTTAGCAAGGGCTCTCGGTAAGGGCCTCGGTACGGGCCGCCAGCAAGGGCCTAAGTAAGGGTCTCAGCGAGGGCGTCAGTACGGGCGTCAGCGAGGGTGCGCCGAAATAACCATTGCAATCTCGTGCACCCACAGGGGGATCAGGCTGGCCCAGTAGGCCACCATCCAAGTCAGACCAATGAACCCGCCCCACGCCTTGGCGTCGGTCCTTGGTTTGCGCTGATGGATCGCGTCGTGCAAACCCTTCCGCCAGTGAACGGGCACCCCAGAGCCAGTCCCGGACTCGGCCCTGGCTTCGGCCCTGATTTCGGCACGCAGGGACCGCAGATGAAAAATTTGCCACGGCAGATAGCCCACACCAAAGAGCAGGTTCAGCTCGAGGAGGATGTGACCGTCCTCAGGCGCTGCCGCGTATAGGAACGCGCTAGCCACCGTGTTGGCGACAAAGATAACCAGCCATCCCAGCTCTTCGTAGAAGTAGAGCTCAAGTCGCTTCGTCAAGATGGCGCCCCAGACGAAGCCCTGAGAGACAATGACCTGAGCCACCATCAGCCACGAGAGAGCGTTCACCCAACTTGCCTCCCCGACGTTCAGCACCCGGATCACGTAGGAGAACTGATAGATGTAAGCCACCTCGGAGAACGTCGCGAGCACGCGGGTCAGAAATATGGAACTGAGCGGGCTGTCATGAAAAACAACGTTGTCGACGTAGCGGTTCGGGAAGAGGCAACGAAAGCCAGAAACCCCAAGAAGAACCAGACCGGGCACTACGACTTGCGGATCGGCAACCGCGAGGACGGAAAGCTGGACAAAAAGATAGAGGTTGACCCCAGCACCAAGCTTTAGCAGCCAGAGAAGAGTTCGAAAATCACTCGGCATAATCGGCGAAACTCCCAAAATCTAAAACCCCCACAAGCCGAGAATCATGAGGGACCGCCGTCATCGAATTTCCTCCGACGAGAACAGATGAGTGCCCGAGGTCCGGAGTATAGAGGACAGCTTTGTTTTCGTCTGGGCGAAGCCTTGGTGGCTGATGCCCTCGGGTGGCGAAGTACTTCAGGCCACGTAGAATTTCTTCGGAAGAATTTAATGTCCATCTTTATGGGGAAGGGGGGAATCATGAGCTGGTTGAGCAAGCTGTGGAAGAGGGACCGAAAAAATGAGCCCGGCCAACGACTCGGCCGTGTAGAAGACTACTTCGCCAAGGTTGGGGTGATCGCATTGCGACTTGAGAAGCCCTTGGCGGTGGGCGACAGGGTTTGCATCAAAGGGCACACCACTGATTTTTCCCAGCCCGTCAAGTCAATTCAGATCGACCACGAATCCGTGGAACGCGCTCGTCGGGGGGCCTCGGTGGGAATCAAAGTGAAGAAGAAGTGCCGACGGGGTGACCGCCTATTCAAGCTCCCCGACTGAGCCCCAACACTCAAGCCGATCATTCGGGCGCGAGTCCCCCCGCTCGCGTGCCCGAAATCCCCCGGCGAAAGCCCGCAGCAGCTCTGCCCGGGTCGCGTCAATTCCCCGCACGGAATTTCCTCCTTATCGGAACCCCAAGGGTCCCGTTGGCCGGGCACCGCACGGGAGATACTTTGCCGAGGCTCCCTGAATGGATCGGGCTCTTCGGCTCAGCGCCCCGCTCGGTACGCGCTCGGCGATGCGCCGAACCATCGGCGAAACGCACGTCCGAAATTTGACGAATCTGTGTAACCGAGACGGTCGCCGATCTCGGCGACCGTCAGGCTCTCGTCCAAGAGAAGCTCCTCGGCTCTTCGGCATTGATGCCCGTCTGAAATCGCACGAAAGGATGTTTGTTTTTCGGCCAAGCGCCGGACCAGCGTCCGCCGTGAAAGGTGAAGACGCTTGGCGACTTCTTCGGCGCTGGGCGTCTTGTCTGGACAGCTTTCGAGAATCTGTTCTACCCGAGCTTCGATCAGCCCGTGGCCCTCGAGATTGCGCCTAGCGGACTCGAGCTCGGATCGTGCCCGGTTGTGCTGAGAAGGATCCGCAAAAGGACAAGGCAGCTCGAGCCAACCCGCCGGAAATGAGATCTTCGCGATGCTCTCCGGACCCGTTTCGAAATACAGAGGTGCAGCCAGAATGTCCCGATAGCGCTCCGCGTATTGGGGCGCCGCGAACGGAAGTACAAAGTGGGTTTCGCTAACCGGCTCGCCGAGCGCCGACTCAATCAGGGCTTTGATGCTGAGGAGTACGAGTTCGATCAGGGGACGCAGAAGCTCGGCCTCGAGGGCGGTCTGCATTTCGACGGCGACGGTGTGCTTCGAGTCGTCCGCCGAGCGCAAAAGGCGAATGAACGGAGCCCGCACGTGCCCAAAGCGTTCGAGAATCTCGAGAGCGTTTTCGAGATTCGGCGCGGTGGCGACGGCGGTGGCCAGCGCGCC
>DUCH01000299.1 GCA_012959865.1 Myxococcales bacterium
CGCGGCATCGGTCAGCGGGGTTCAGGTGCGGGTTTTCTTTGTACACAGTCTTTGCGTGGCGTTCTCAAAGTCACGGTGGGATCCGGCATGCCGGCGGATGCGGGCGTTCGCGTTGCTTCCCGTTGCGGGATTGCTGGTCGGGGCGCTGGTCGCGAACGGAAACGATGATCCCTCCGCGGGGCGAGCCGCGGCGGCAGAGCTGACGAAGAGTTCGGCGATTGGTGTCAGTTCTCCTCCGGATGAATCCGACAGTTCCCTCGTGAGCGACGAGCCGGGGCGTTGGGGGGGAGGATCGCCGGATGCGGTGAAAAACTTCGATTACGTAGGGCTACCCGGACGCTTGGCCAATCCGTCCCTGCGTGCTCTTTGGCGCGAAGGGCTCGACCTCGAACGGCGCGGCCGCCTGCTGGAGTCAGCACAACGCTACGAGGCCATTGTTTCGGCGGTGCCCGAGGAGGCGTATACCTATTGGCGAACGGCACGGAATTACTGGCGCATCGGTGAGAATTACCCCGTTGATCTCAAGCTTGAACGGGGTCGCTATTTCGATCTGTCCGAGGAATGGGCCGCGCGCGGGCTTGCGGTTGATCCCCATTGCGCGGCGTGCATGCTTTGGAAGTTCGTCGCCATGGGAAGGCAGGCGACCACCCGGGGCCTGTTGACTGCCGCAGGCGATGTACGCGAGATGGACGAACTGCTCCGTCGCGGAATCGGACTCGCGCCCAGCCACCGTGATAACGAGGGAAACATGACCATGGGAAATCTCTATTATGCGGGTTCGGTCTTCTACCGTGTGATGCCCGAGTGGTGGTGGCTCAAGTGGCTGGTCGGTGTTCGCGGTGACAAGGAAAAATCCTTGGAGTACGCGCGCCATGCCGTGGCACTCGCCCCGGTACGGGTCGACTACAGGGTAGAACTCGGCGCCTCGTTGCTTTGCTTGGGCCTCGACGAGAACGATTCCCAGCGAGTGGCCGAAGGCGAGCAGGTACTCAGAGCCGTTCGCGATTTTGGGGATTTCCTCAGCACCGACCCGCTCGACAAAAGCCACGCGGAGATCCTGATCGCATTCCCGGATCGCGCCTGTGGATACTCGAGGGACGGATTCATCGATGTGGACGGCCTGGGAAAACAGGTCCGGACCGGGGGCTGAGACCTCGGCGAAGACGGTTCCTGTCGCGTCGGGGAGCGTCGCTTGAGCTCCGGGCGGGGAGACCCGCCCCGGCGCCCTAGAGCAGGCCCGGGTAGGCGCCGCCGTCCACGGGGATCGCCGCGCCGTTGATGAACCGCGCGGGATCCGAGCAGAGGAAGGCCGCCACCATGCCGAAATGTTCGGCCTCGCCCAGGGTGCGGGTTGGAATTCCTGCGGCGAGGGCCTCGGTGGCCCCGGCGTCCAGCGCCCCCAGGCGCGCGGTTCGGTGCAGGCCAGGTTGAATCGAGTTGACTGTGACGCCATGGGGCGCCACTTGGTTGGCCAGGGTCTTGAGAAAACCAGTTGCCCCCGCCCGAGCCGTATTGGAAAGAATCAGGTTGTCGATTGGCTGGCGCACGGTGATGGATGTGATGGCCAGGATGCGCCCCCAGCCCTGGGACTGCATGCCGGGCAGAGCGGCCTTGCACATGGCCACCACGGAAAGCAGGTTCAGCGACAGCGCGGCCGGGTAGGCGGCAAGGTCGGTGGATGCGAAATTTCCGGGCGGGGGCCCACCCGCATTGGTGACGAGAATGTCCAAGCCGCCCAGACTGTTCCGGGCCTCCTCGACGAAGCGCGTGGCGCCCTCCACAGTGGAGACGTCGGCGACCAGGGGGTGAGCCCCTTCGCCCAAGGATTCAGCCGCCTCCGACAGACGTTGGGGGTCGCGACCGCAAATCGCGACATGGACGCCCGCGTCCATCAGCGCCCGGGCGGTTCCCAGCCCAAGCCCGGCGGAGCCCGCAGCGACCGCGGCGCGCTTGCCCTCGATTCCCAAGTCCAACCCGGGGTCTCCTTCTCTTCTCTATCTCTTCTCTTTTTGGGGCCCGCGGGACGGGGCTCGGGGGACGGGTTAGAAATCGACTTGAGCCCGCATCTGGAAGATGTTGGCGTTCCCGTCGAGGACTTCGGCGGCGTTCTCGACGTCCGAGTAAATGTAGTTGGCCGTCATTCGAAAATTGGAGAACAAGTACCAATTGAGGCCCAGGGTGATGTCGCGGATGTTGCCCGCGTTGACTCCGTCCTCATTCAGCAACTTGAGACGAGAGAAGCGGACGGCGATCTGCCAGGCCCCCCAGCCCTCGCCCAGGGGTTCGAGGATCCGGTTGCGCGCGAACGCACCTTTCTTGAGGTTGTAGTTCCGGTGCTCGCCCGTCAGGAAGTAGCTGGCTTCGAAGTAGGCCCCCCAGGAGCGCAACGTCCCGCTAGCAACGCCCAGGTCTGCCCAGGCGCTGGTGTACTCGGCCTGGAGCGAGAGGGGGCCGGCGACTCCGGCGAACTCGATGTTCAGCAGATCGGCCCCGTCGCTGTCGAGGTCGCCGCTGTTGGCCACCGTCGGTGCAAGATGCGACTCCGGTCGGGCCTTCCACCGGAGATCCTCGTCGCCGCCGATGTTCCGGAATTTATGGCTGTAGGAAACGCCCAGGTGGAGAACCTGGCTGCCGTCCTCTTGGTAGATGGGAACGCCGGTGAAGCGGCCGGTGAGTTGGTAGGCGGAGCTATCGGAAAAGCCTTCGGTGCCGCTGAAGTCGTCGTCCATCTCCCGGAAAAACCCGACCGCCCAGGTTGCACGTTGGTCGAAGGCCTGATCGTTGATCTGGATGCCTGTACTCCGACCGGGGCTCAAGGCAATGGGCAAGCCGCGTTCCATGAAGGTGATGAAGCGCGAACTGGTCAGTTCTTCAAGGGAGAAGGGCTCCTTGAAATAGCCAAACTTGACGGTGCCCACCGCGGGGACCTTTTTCAAGGCGATCCAGACGTCCTTGACGTTGCCCCCGGCGAAATCGTACTCGGCCTTCCACACGAGCCGACCGTACGCGGTGCCGCTGGTTTTGAGACGCGCGGCGCGGAACTCCACCCCCGTGCCATTGCCGCCGAGAGTCGCCTTGAGGGCGTCGTTCTCGCTGATTGCCGCGAAATCCAACAGGATCCGGCCGCCAAATTGCGCCGAGAACTGGCCGTCGGCGCTTTTCCATGAGAGCCCGTTTTTCCAGGTGGTCTTCCAGCCCGCGCCGTCGGAGGGGTCTGCGGCGAGCGCTGTGGGCGCGAAAAACGCGAAGCCGAGGGCAACCAGAGCCACCACGAAACCGAGAATGGGGCGTTGGGAGAGGTGCATGAATGTGCTCCTTGAAATGTCTGGCCGGATCATGTCACGGATCGATGCGATTTGCTGTTCAATTAGACGACGAATTTGCGAAGAAATCGGGTCGGGCGACCTTCCGCGGGGGCTGCGGAGGGCCTCTCTCTCTCTCTCTCTCTCAGGGAGCTAAAAGTAGAAGTCCGCAAGTAGGTA
>DUCH01000300.1 GCA_012959865.1 Myxococcales bacterium
GGCCGCGGCCGCGGGGGTCTTCGATGGGTCGGCGTTGCTGTCCGAACAACCCGCAAGCCCGAGTCCCCCGAGCGCGATTCCGACTAGGATAATTTTTTGCGCGTGCCGACCGACCATCTGGGCGCCTCCGTGGGTGGATTTGGCAGCCAAGGGTAACGTGGAAGAGTGGCTTGGCCAGAGGGTCAAGACGTGTTTTCGGTCCCCGCAACCGCCCGATTTCAGCCGGATGCGCCGGGGCAGAGTCCGAGAGCGGAAAGCTGACCCCGGACTTCTCCCTCCCAGTCCCGGTTGGCCCGGGGGTTTGCAGGACTCGGATGGAGGATCTGGCCGAAGCGCACCCCTCGCCCCGCAAGGCAGGCCCCGGCGCGCCGCGCCGCGAAGGCGCCCACGCCGATCACCCATTCGGGTTCGAGGATGCGAGTGAGGTCGAGCAGGAAGCGATCGCAAACTTCAAAGAGGGGTTCGCGTTCGGCGGTCGGCAATTTATCCGGGGTGTTGTTGCGGCCGCTCGCTTCCATAAAGACCAGGGGGCAGTAGTTGGCGACAAAATGATCGGCGAAGAAATGCTCGGGGCGCTCAAAATGTCCAGCCACGGCACCCCAAAGCCGAGCTCCGCTGACTTCGCTCCGCGTGCACGCGAAGCCCTGAATGGGCCGTCGGGCGTTGGGACGCGGTGGCTGGCCCACGGGTTCCTCGATTCCCAGCCAGTCTCGCACGCGATTCACCTCGCCAAAGGGTACGCCGGTCTGGGCCATGCCAAACGGTCCGGGGTTCATACCCAGAAAAATCACGCGTCGGGGCCCGGTCGCGTAGCGGCGCAGATAAGCATGGTGGGGCCGCATCGCATACTCGATGGGGTTGTAGACATGGGTGATGGGCGAGCCGAAGGTCATCGGGGCCACATCGCGGCGCAGTCGACGGGTGGCTGCGATAAGGCGTTCGGCGGTGGGCAAGGGGCACACTTTCTTGGGCGGCGATTCGCGAGGGAACGTCCGACTGGGGATCCGGGCCGCGATTGAGAGTACGCGGGCGAGGATCCCCCGTCAGCCCCAGCCGAAAATTCCCACGGTCGTGTATTCTGGCGGCTTCGTACTTTGTCCCCCTCGGAGTTTTTGGCTTGGCCTCTGCGCACTCATCCCCGCCCGATGGCCGTTCTTCGCCGCCAAATGCCCAAGCGGGGCGCACGGCGTTCGTCCCCTACGTGGCCAACGTCGGCAGCTGGTTCGGCGGCATGGGGATGCAGCAGGTGCTCTTCAGCTGGATCGTCGTGGGCGAATTGGGGGCGACGGGGGAGTGGGTGGGAATCGCTCAGACTTCGACGCTCCTGCCCGGAATGGTGCTCTGGATGGTGGCCGGGGCCTTGGCGGATCGTTGGGATCCCCGACGTCTGCTTGTTGCCTTACACGTGATGGGCGCGATTCCCGTGGCGCTTTTGGCGGTGTTGAGCGGCCTGGGGAGGGTCGATCTGCCCTTGCTGGTGGGATTCGGCCTGACGGTCGGCACGATCGGCGCGTTGGCGATGCCGGCGCGCGATACCTTGCTCACGCGGGTCGCTGGAGACGACTTGATGCGCGCGGTCACGACGATGACCGCCGCCCAATTTGGCGCTCAAGCCTTGGGGACTCTGGCGGCGGGCCTGGCCCGGATTGTCGGGAGCCCCGTGATGTTGCTCGTTCAGGCGGGGGTCTTTCTCTTGGGCGCCGGAGCGGCGATGAAATTGCCCCGGGCTCGCCCCGAGAGCCTGATCCGGGGCCGGCTGCATCTCCGCGAAATCGGCGGAGGCTTGGTGGAGGTGGCGCGAACCCCGGCCTTGCGGAGCCCATTCCTCTTGGTGGTGGCGGTGGGGGTTCTCTTCGTCGGTCCCTACTGGGTGATTTTTCCTCTCCTGGTCCGCGACTATTACGCGATGGGGGTGGGCGCGCTTTCGGTGGTCCTGATGTTGTTCCCGCTAGGCACGATCTTGGGTTCCCTGGTTCTGCGCTACCGGGGTCTGCGCCGCAAGGGCCGGGCTGCACTCTTCGCGTTGCTCGTGGGATCGTGCTGCCAACTCGTGATCTCCACGGGTGTTCCCTTCTTCGCGATGTTGGGGCTGGCGCTGATCTGGGGTCTTGGCGGTTCGGTCTTCATTAATTGCAGCCGGACTCTCTTTCAGCAGGCCGCCCCCGAGCGCGGCCGCGGCCGGGTTCTGGCGATCTACCAGCTGGGCTTCACGGGGGGTGCGCCCATTGGAGCGCTGCTCTCGGGTTTCGGTGCGGATGCCGTGGGGATGCACACCACGATTATGATCTCGTCGAGTATCATGCTGGTGCTCGTGGCCGCGATGGCGACGTTTAGCGGGATTTCGAAATTGAAGTAATCGCATGGGCCGGGGCGCGTGCGGGGAGGCGGATGCAGTGAACAAGGAAGCGATGCGCGAGTTCATGGGGCGCTTCATGGAGATGACTACGGGAGCGGCCGTTCTGGGCGTGGTGGCCGTAGCCGATCGAACCGGGCTCTTTCGCGAACTCCAGGGCCAAGGTCCTCTCAGCATGGATGAAATCGCCCAGCGAAGCGGTTTCCAACCCCGCTACCTCGAGGAGATCCTGGCGACGCTCAGCGCCGCGCGGATTGTGGTCTACGACGCCGAAGCGGATACCTACGCCCTGCCCGAAGAGCACGCCGCCTGCTTGGCCGACGAGTCGAGTCCCTATTTCCTGGCGGGCTGGAGTCAAATGGTGCCCGCGCTCTACGGGGCGATTCCCGGTGTGGCCAAGGCGTGCCGCGAAGGCGGAGGCGTTCCCTTCAGCGAATTCGGCGAAGACATGATCGAGGGCATCGCGCGCTCCAACGGTCCGGGGACTCGCCTGCTTTTGACCCGCAAATGGCTTCCCCTCATGCCCGATATGGTCAGCCGACTGGAGTCCGGCATTCGGGTCGCGGATGTGGGCTGTGGGGCCGGCGCCGCCGCCCTCACCATGGCGCGCGCGTACCCGAACTCGGAGATTCTTGGCTATGACGTCGATGCCTCATCGCTGGAGCGTGCCCGGTCGGCCGCCGACGAAGCGGGGGCGACCAACGCATCGTTCGAGCGCATCGACGGAAAAGCAATTCCCTCGGATCCGGGTTTCGACCTGATTACCACGTTCGATGTGATCCACGATGTGGTGGATCCCCTGGCAGTGCTCGGCCAGATCCGCAGCGCTCTGCGCAAGGGGGGTTGCTACCTGATGGTCGAGCCCGTTGCGGGGGATAGCCTGGCCGAAAATCTTCACTCCGCTGGGGCGCTCACCTACGCGATGAGTACTCTGCACTGCATGACTCAATCGCTGGCACACGGTGGGGTGGGTTTGGGGGCGGCGTGGGGGCCTCAGCGGGCCGAACAGTACTGTCGAGACGCGGGCTTTACGGGCTTTGTGCGATTGGAAGTTCCGAACCCTTTCAACGCTTTCTACCGCGTTGAGGCCTGACCCCGAAGAAATGTGGTACAACGGAGGCTG
>DUCH01000301.1:0-2077 GCA_012959865.1 Myxococcales bacterium
CGGCCAGATCGACGGCAGTGGCGGGGTCGTCCGAGGGTAGGTTCAGCGTTTCAAAGTAGTTGCTGACGTAGCAGGCCGTTCGAACGGTTATCCTTGCACCTGGATACTTGACGAAGGGGAAGGGCTTAAAGCCGCAGACTCCGGCTTCTCTGGCACTGATCTCTCGGCAATGCATTTCGCGTCCAGAGCCCAAGTCGCCCTTGTTGAAGTACACCGCGCTGGATTCGTCGGTGGAGGGGAAGCCGTTGATGCTCTTCCATTGGGCGAAGCTCTCGCGGTTGCCGCCCGGCCCTGCGCCGACTTCAGCGAGATAGTCATCTGCCTCCGCAAGAGTGACGGTTTCTTTGAGGCTAAGGAAAGGGATTGCTGGGTTGGGCAGAGGGTCGCTGTCCAGGAGGGTTGCGACCGGAGTATCAGAACTGGCGCAGGTGGCGGTAAAATCGATGATGTTTGCTGTCAAGTTGTCGAACGTGCATTCCAGGAAATTTTCAAAAACCTGGGCGTTCACTGATCCGCCGCCGAAACTGATTTTCGCCCGTGTGCGAACGAGTCCGCCGTTTGGCCAGCGATCCTGTTCGCCGGCGTTGTTCACGATAATCGCATTGAGATTCCAGGGATAGAGATCGTCTCCGTTCCAATTAAACGAAGCCCCGCTGGGCGTTGTTGAGCCGATGTTCAACCAGGTGGATGCCGCGTCGTAGGGATCCTGGTCGGCTGGGTAGAGAACCTGGATGGTGATGGTGCCGGTCGGGTCGAGGGTTGTCCCGAAGAAGGTCACACTCTTACCCAGGGTGTCGCCGGAGAAGATCTCTCCGTTTCCTGGGCCAAACTGACATGCCGTTGAGAAGACCATCAGGAAGCTGAGAACTGTCGCCAATCGGCGGGATCGAGATGGACTCGAACCTTCTTTTGACCCCGGGTTCGACCTGGCGAAGAAGCGGTCAGTACTTTTTTTCTCGAAATTCCTTGAACTCATCTGAATTGTGTCCTCGGTTTCGGATTTGTCGTTAGGGATAGGTGCCTTGCCGACGTGCCCACTGAATACCCAGTCGGTAAAAGCTGGAAAGTCAGATCAATCGATTGGGAAGAGGCCGAGGCACGGGATTAGGCATGGGGTCCTCCTGGGCAAGCGGGCTTTTACAGAGCCTTGTCTGCGTTCTGCGGGTCCAGGGCGCGTCGGTACATCCAGTCCCAGAACACGGACCGCAAGGCGAGGGCCTTCAGCATGCCCCTGCGAAGTTCGGAGCGAGTGGCGTCATTCACCGCCAGATCAGCCGCGATGCCTTGCAGCGTCTCCTGGTGGTGGTCGTCCACCGCGGTATGCAGGGGGAAGAAGACCGTATCCTTGGCGGCGAGTTCGGGAAGCGCCGCCACCGCCCGGGAGAAGGGCTTGTAGATGGTGCTCACGATATTCTCGGTTCCCAGACCGAGGGCCCCGACGGCCTCTGCCGGTGTCCCGCTGGACAACAGACCAATGAGCATTTCCCGCCAGCAGATGATCTGGTCGGGTTCTGAGCTCAGGTCCTGATCTTCAAGGCCCATTGCTTTGCAGAAACGATCAAAGAGCTGCGGGTGGGGCTTTCCGACGATCCACTCGGATTTGATTCCGATTTCGCTGAGCGCGGTGAGTTCCTCGGCCTCGTAGATTCCAGATTCTTCGCTGAGGTTTTCCATCAGTCCAGCGCGATGCCCGGGGTCGGCGAGTCGGGAGATCACGGCGGTCAGGTAGCGCGGGAAATCCTTGGAATAACATTGGTACTGCTGCCCAAAGTCGGCGAGCGCCCAGCGCGTGTCGGGGAGTGCGCCCGAACCCATCGCTTCGAGGTAGGGGTGGTTGACCGCGCGATGCAGAAGCGATTGTTCGGCGAGTTCCGCGACGAAAGCCTGGGGGCTTTGAGTTCGTGCCTTGAGGTTTGTGACAGGAAATTCACGCAGGTTTACGAGCGCCTGGGCTATTTCCGGGGCGACGGGCTTCTCCGCAAAGATCGAGCGCGAGACGATGTTTCTGGAGGAGGCGTCGTTTCGATAGACCCGTGCCGCCGGAATTTCGCTGACAGTGTCGACAGAACCGTTGACA
>DUCH01000301.1:2210-3446 GCA_012959865.1 Myxococcales bacterium
TTCTCTGGCTTGGGTACGAGTAGTCCGTTTTGGGAAACCCCTGTCTCCAAGAGCACTCCTATCCCAGTCGAAACCCAAGGGAATTTTGGATCAGCCCACGGCCCAAAAAAGTCGATTTTCAAAAGCGGCCCGTGGGATCCGGGCGCCCCGGCGAATTTCGGGTGCGGTGGCCATGGCCAGGACTGACCCGAAGGCTCCGGGCTTACGACATCCCACGGGGGAGCGTCTAGGCTCAGCGGACCCTAGGCAGGGGGGCGCGTGACTCCAGGGTGCGAACCGAGAATATTCGAGTGGGAATTTCCAGGTCGATGCTCATCTGGGTAAGGCGCACTTCGGTATGGGTGCCCCGAGAGGTGTTTTCTACCCGGATCTGGGTGGGCAGGACATGCCCGCCCAGATTGATCATGTGTTCCCGGAGTGCCCTGAGAACTCGGTAGGGATGCTCGGCGTTGCGCTTGGAGTACTGGATTTTCAACAGAGCCCCGTCGCTTTGGGCGACCGTGAAATCGACCCGGGCATAGTTTTCGGGCCGGGCAGGTCGGGCGCGAATTTTGTACACGGGTTCGCCGTCGAGGTGTTCGGCCTCCATTGCGTCAATTTCGAAGTCCTCGGCGCGCTGCTGCTCGATATCCTCGTAGGTGAGATCCGAGCCAAAGAACGCGTCGCTTCGCTGGGCTGTGGTGATGCGGCGAACCTTGTCCAGAGAGGGCATGAAGACGAAGGCATCCTGGCCACGGTCTTCGGTCTCCATCATCAGGATGGTCATGCCCCTTAGGTACTCGGGCGAGAGCAGGCGACCGATGGAGTAGACCCGCCCGTCCACCACCTTGGTGACCGCGGCAATGGTTCGCCCCCGTTCCTGGCCGCGCCGACTCCGCATCACGAGTTCGATCTGGGTCACCAGGTCAATGGAGTAGCGGTTGACGAAGGCCGCTTCGAGAATCTCGCCGGGTGTCCGGGCCTGAGAAGGAGAGGGCTGAGAAGGAGGGGCCTGAGAAGGAGAGACCCGAGAAGGAGAGAGTCGCGGATCACCGGTTCCAGCCAGTCCCGAAGCGGCGGCGGCCATCTTCTCCGGCCCTGGAGAGGAAACCACCGAGGGAGCACCGGCACTCAGGCCGGGAAGAGTGGCGACGAAAAGAGAGGCAATCGCGCCGATTGCCGAAATGGCAAAACGAGGGTGCATCAGGACCTCATTCCCAACTCGGAGTGGATGGGAAATAGAACTGTCGCCAATGT
>DUCH01000302.1 GCA_012959865.1 Myxococcales bacterium
CGCCAGCGGCAGCGGGACACTGAGCATCACGACGGACCCCGCCCTCTCCATGGGGCACGTCGCATTTCGCGCTTTTGGGACGCTGTCCTTCGTGGGGGTGTACACAGGGGATGCAGATGGAGTCACGGCGAAGGTCGTCGACGGGGACCCGGTCCCCGGGGCAGAGGACGACTTCTCGATGCTTGGCCCTCGACCCGGCCTGGACGGTGCCGCTCTGTTCTTTCAGGGCACAGGAGTTTCAGGAAAGGACGGCATTTTCCGGCAGCAGGGTGGCGACACCTCGCCGGTGGCCGACACCGACACACTCGCGCCCGGAACTCTTAACCCCTTCATCGGCTTTGGACAAAGCGTCTCCGCCCGGGGCGGCGGAGTGGCGTTCCACGCGCTGGACAGCGACAACAAAGACGGCGTTTACGTCGAAGCCGGTGGACTCCTCACGACAGCGGCACGAGGGGGAGACTCCGTGCCTGGAAGCGACGCAGCCTTCGTTGGCTTCGAGGAAGTCTCAGTAGACGGCGGGGATGTAGCCTTCTTGGGCTACGGCGGATCCCAGGGAATCTACTTGCGGCGCTCCGGCGAGCTCATGAAGATCGTGGATGAAAACGACAGCCTGGATGGCCATTCCATCTTCTCCGTAGAACTTGGCCTCGACGCTCTGGATGGTGACCAGCTCGCCTTCACTGCACACTTCGACGACCAGAGCTCCGCGCTCTATATCGCCACCGTCCCGGAACCGACCCCAGGGCTTCAGCTCGCAGCCGCCTGCCTCACAATAGCCGTGCTCGCTCGCCGTCACGCGAAGAACCCGCGACGGGGCTTCCCGTAGGGATTTAACATAACGCCCAGGCTCGGACGTTGTGCTGGAAGGCAGCTTGAATGTCCTATCCCCAACACCCCACGCCACTACCCCCGAAACCGCCACTGAACTGCCCGATGCGTTCTCCCGGCGGCTGTGGAATCCTCTCCCCATCGCACGGAGGTGTTCATGCTGTCTGGGCTTCAGCCCCTTGGGCCTTGTCTCGTCGTACTGACTCTGCTGCTCTTTGCGGGCAATGCTGGCGCTCAGGAGGGAGCAGCCACGTTGGTCAGCCCCGCGTTCGACGCGGACGGCGACACCCCGTCGCAGGCTTTGCCGGAAACTGGTTCGCCCGCGCTCGCCTCGAGCCAATTCGCGACGCCCGCGCGCAATCCCTGGCTCGCCGATGGCCCCTACCCGATGTCGCATCACAACCCGGCGCAGACCGACGTCTCGACGGAGCACGGGGCCACGCGAGGCAAGGATCTCGTGGCTGCCGACGTCAAGACGGTGCCCGTCACCTGGTCGTCGTCGCCGCTCGTCAAAAAAGTGGGCGGCGAGACGACGGTGATTGCGGGGACCGCTACGGGCCTCGTCAAAATTCGCGCCACGGGTGAAGCGTTCGAGCAAATTTCGGTGCTTGCCTACCCGGGTGATGCGGATCACTCCGATGTGACGCCTGAGAAGATCGAAAGCGTGATGGCCGGGATCGACGGAAACCGCCGCAAGGGCCAGGGCTGGCGCCTGCTGTTTCGTTCCCTGTGGATGGTGCTCCAGCTCGATCTCACGGGCATGGCGAACGGGCCGTACGGCGTGATCGACAAGGACGGATACTTCTACACCACCTACAACCGCACGAACCTACTGAAGGCCTTCGACGACAACCAGATCGATGCACCGCTGCGTGCCGTCAAGCATGTGGATGTGCTCGACCTGCTGCCGGCCAACATCTCCGAACAGACGGAAGACCTGCACCTCAAGGCCATTTCGATGAGCTACGACGGCCACCTCGTCGCTGCTGCTTCCGGGGGCGTGTTCGTCTTCGACCGAGATCTCACGCTGCGCGACCACATGTTCTTTCCCGGCGAGCACGTCGAGAACGGCATCGCCCTCGACGAGAAGCGCATTTACGTCACGACCTCAAAGCACATGTACGGCCTCGCGTGGGACGGCGAGAGCCTGTCTGCCGACGAAGCCCGCGGCGGCTGGAAAAGCGCCTACGAAGTGATGCCAGAGGGCGAAGCGTTGAAGCTGGGCGCCGCATCGCACGGCTCGGGCACCACTCCAACATTGATGGGCTTCGGCGACGACGAGGATCACCTCGTCGTCATCTCCGACGGACACCCCGACGGCGCACAGCTCGTTGCTTTTTGGCGTGACGCGATCCCGGCCGACTTCAGTCAGAAGCCCGGAACCCGCTCAAGGCGCATCGCGGGTCAGATCCGCATCCCCGACGCGCGTACAACCATCGAAGCTTCACCGGTTGCCTATGGCTACGGAGTGATCGTGATCGATTCGACCTACCCGGAGCCCGCGCCGGTTCCGTTCCCGCTCAGCATTATTCCCAACGCGCTCCTCGCGGGCGTCACGCGCGAAGCACCGCGAGGTATGCACAAGTTCGACTGGCTTCCGGACGAGGACCGCTTCGTCCTGGACTGGACGCTCGACTACGTGGACAACACGGACTGGATGCCGCCCAGCGTCTCGCCCCACACGGGTCTCGCTTACATCGCCCACAAGGAAAACGGGCGCTACGAGTACCAAGGCATCGACTGGGACACGGGCGAGCTGGTAGCTCGCTGGCGCTTTCCCGACGACAGCATCCGCTGGAATACCTGGGGCGGCATGACGAGTTTCCTCGAGGACGGAGACCTCCTGCTCGGCGGCTTCTTCACCGCCAAGCGGTTCAACATTGGCCACCTGCGCTGAAGTTCCCGCCGCCGGACCCCAGCCCTCTCAGGGGAGCCCCTGTGCCCCCTCTTTAACCTGTACCGGACATGGCCAAGGGTGTAAAATGGGCCTCTGGAATTCCTATCCGCAAGACTGATCGATGAAAGACCAGCACTGGACCAAATTTTGACCGATACACTTAACTCAAATGGTGCGCCACCTAGGTCTGGCTTTGCGGCGTTAAAACCAGAAATTCTGGTCACCGATTTCTCGTCAAGCCTTGGTCATTGGTGCGATATTTTTGGCTTTAACATCGCCTATCAAAGACCTGAGGAAAAATTTTCTTATCTTGAACGGGATGAAGGCGCACAAGTTATGCTGAGCCAAAGACATGACAATCAAAAATGGGAAATCGGACCGCTCACCCCGCCATTTGGTCGCGGGGTTATGTTTCAAATATCGATCAAAAGCGTTGAACCAATCATTGCAGCCATGACAGCCAATAATATTGAACCATATGATATTCCGCATAGTGATGATGATGGAAACCCGTTTCCCAATCCGCGTGAGATCTGGCGCGATTTAGGTGATCGTCAAGGCGGCGCAATTGAATATTTCGCGCTTGATCCAGACAGCTATCTCATCATGTTCTCGCAAGATTTAGGCTATCGGCCTTTAGAGAGCCCGTCACGGGATCCCCTAGGGATTTAACATAACGCCCAGGCTCGGACGTTGTGCCAAATGCCAGCTTGA
>DUCH01000303.1 GCA_012959865.1 Myxococcales bacterium
CCGGTGCAGAGTCTCGCCGACCAGCGTCGACTTGCCCGAGCCCGAAACCCCGGTGACTACGGTGAGCGCGCCCAGAGGCAGTTCGAAGTCTACGGCCTTGAGATTGTTGGCCCTGCACCCGCGTAGGCGAATCGCCTTGGATCCGGGCTTGCGCAGCGGGGGTCGCTCGGGGATCGGGATCGATTCTCGCCCGGCCAGCCAGGCACCGGTAGGCGACTGAGGATCCCGGGCGAGAGCGTCGGGGGGGCCCTGGGCGACAACTTCACCGCCGTGGATACCCGCGCCGGGTCCCATATCGATGACATGGTCCGCCGCCCGAATCGTGGCTTCGTCGTGCTCCACCACAACCACGCTGTTGCCGTTGTCGCGCAGGCGCACCAAGCTTGAAAGCAGCCGGGCATTGTCCCGGCTGTGCAAGCCGATGGAAGGTTCATCGAGGATATAGAGAACGCCGAGCATGGAAGAGCCAATCTGGGTCGCGAGGCGAATGCGCTGGGCCTCGCCTCCGGAAAGCGTCGCGGCTGGCCGATCGAGACTCAGGTAGTCGAGTCCGACATCGGCGAGGAAGGCCAGGCGCTCGCGGATTTCCACGCCCACGCGCCGAGCGACATCCAGTTGTCCGCTGCTACCCGTTTCGGCGCCGGCTTCACTTATGCGGGCCTCGAAGGTTTCGAAAAACGCGCGGAGTTCGGCGATGGACAGCGCGCTCAACTCATGAATCCCGTGGCCGTCAAGCCGAACGCTGCGGGCCTCATCGCTCAGGCGGGTGCCCGCGCAGTCCGCGCATGGGCTTGGAATCTGAAAGCGTTCGAGCTTGGTGTCTTCTCGGCGCTGGAGTTCGTCGATCACGCCGTGCCAGGGTCTCTTTGCCCGGGTTTTGCGCGCTTTGCCCGAGCGTGTGGGGCGCCCGCCGACGGAAAAATCGACTTCGTCGGGTAGGCCCTCGAGAATCGCCGAACGGACCTTTGCGGGCAAACGTTGCCAGGGGGTGTCGAGGTCGACCTTCAGATGCTCGGCAAGGTCGGCCAGAACCTGGGCGTAGTAGCGGACATGGCGTTTCTGCTGCCACGGTTCAATGGCGTCTCGCAGCGCTTTGCTGGGGTCAGGAATGAGTAAACCAGCATCGAAGCGGCGCTGGACACCGAGCCCATCGCAGTCCGGGCAGGCGCCGGCCGGGCTGTTGAAGGAAAACATCCGCGGCGTGATTTCGGGAAGCGAGATGCCGCAATCCGCGCAAGCGTTCGAGCGAGAGAGCAACCACTCCGCCCCGCTCTCGTTCTTGGCTTTTTCACGATCGCGAGTCGGGGCCTGGACCAGAACAATGGCCAAACCGTCGGCGAGATCCAAAGCGGTTTGAAGGGATTCTTCGACGCGACCCTGGCCGCTTTGGCGGACAACGATTCGGTCCACCACAAACTCGATGTCATGTCGGCCCTGGCGGGCTAAGCGAATGTCCTCCTCGAGTTCGCGCATGACGCCATCGATCCGCGCGTACACGTAGCCTCTGCGCCGCATCTCATCGAGTTCTTTCCGGTACGCGCCCCGGCGTCCGCGAATCATGGGGGCGAGAATTTGTATGCGAGAGCCTTCATCGAGTTCCATGACGCGGTTGGTCATCTGGCCCACCGTCTGAGGCGCGATGGGGTTGCCACACCGCGGGCAATGGGGCTTTCCCGCTCGCGCAAAGAGAAGCCGCAGGTAGTCGGAAATTTCGGTGGCGGTGCCCACGGTGCTTCGGGGACTGCGTCCGATACTGCGTTGCTCGATGGAGAGTGCCGGGGAAAGGCCTTCGATGGATTCGACGTCGGGTTTCTCGAGTTGGTCGAGGAATTGACGTGCATAGGGAGAAAGCGATTCGACGTAGCGCCGCTGTCCTTCGGCGTAGAGGGTATCGAACGCGAGGCTCGACTTGCCCGAGCCCGACGGGCCGGTCAGCACGACAAACCGATTTCGCGGAATCCGAACGCTGACATCGCGCAAATTGTGGGTACGCGCCCCGCGGACCACGACTTCATCGTGCTGAGTCGCGCGTCCGAGTCCGGGAATCGAATCCAGTAGGCTCGGGCCCGAGATCACGGCCGTGACGACGCCTCGGCGTAAATTCCCTTGCGAGAGACATAGATTTGCTTGCGAACCGTTTCGAGCCAGCTCAGGTATTCCTTCTCCATCTCGTGCCGGGAAATTTCCTCGCGAAGCTGGGGCTCAGCGGCTTCGAAACTGACGGGCGAAAACGTCCGCCGCCCGACGAGTTGAAGCACATTGCAGCCGAAGGGCATGGGGATCGCGTCGCTCACATCGCCGTCCTGCATGTTGACGACGGTCTCGGCCATCCAGGGGGCGATTTCATCGGTGTGGAACCAGCCGAGTTCGCCCTCTTGTTCGGGATTCATTTCGGTCACTTGCCGGGCCATCTCGCGGAACGCCACGTCGCCCGCGCGAATTTGGTCCGCGGCATCTTGTGCGATGAGGCATGCCGTGGGCTGGTCACGTCCGCTCGGGTCTCCCGCAGCGACTAGGATATGCCGCAAGTTGACTTGCTCTCCGCCCTGGCGCTGGTCGCCATAGCGTTCGAGATAAGCGAGCTCGACTTCTTCCTGCTCCACCCGGACCTGGGATCGCACCAGGCTGTTCAGGACACGAGAGCGCTCGAGTTCGCTTTTGAGCTTGCTGCGGTATTCGTTGAGGGTCAGCCCGTGGCTCTCTACACTGGCTTGCAGTTGGGCGACGCTGAGTCCGTTATCCAACGCGATGTTGCGCACGGTCTCGTCGATCTCTTCTTGGGTGGCGTCCATTTCGAGGCGGGTCACGATGCTCTCGATCAGCTTGGCCTCGATCAGACGGTCCAAAGCTTCGCCACGAACTTTGCTGATCTCCGCCGGGGGAGCGTTGGCGGCCCGCATCCGCTCGGTGATGGGCTGCGCCAATGCTTCCACTTCGGAAATCAGCACATAGCGGTGTCCGACCTGGGCCGCGATGCCGTCGATCAGAACCTCGGCGCCTTGGATCGTTTGGGGGCTTCCGATCCCCAGGCCGATTCCTGTCGCGAGGACCGTCAAAGCCAACCCGGCCCGGCGCCACCGCACGGGCGGAGTCCGAGAAGTGTTGGGGGCAGGGTCCCAGAGCGAAGGGCGAAGCGGGTAGGATTTAAGGGCCAATTTGTCTCCGGTCTGGCCCCGTGGGACTCGGAGCAGCGAGCGCAGTCTAGCGAGTCCCCCGGCGATCAGCCTCGCCTGGGTGGGGGCTCGGTGGGGGCTGGGCGAACGCCTGGCCGGGGTCGAGGAGGGCGTTCGGGCAGGGCCCTTCGCTCGGACGGCTCGGGTCGAGGAGCTCGAATTCCATTTCGAAATTGCGATTTCTGTTCGAATCGCACGATCGCAGGATATTAATATCTTTAAGACTTGACGCGATATATATATCGGATATAAACATCTCTATCCC
>DUCH01000304.1 GCA_012959865.1 Myxococcales bacterium
CTCTGGGCCAGGGTGGCGAGTAGTTGGGCCGAAGCGACGCGCCAGCCTTCGGGCCCCGGCGCCAACGCCGCGCGTTCGAGAAGCGCCATGGCTCCCTCGAGATTATCGCGGTCGAGTTCGTAGTTCGCGGCCTGGTAGAAGGCAAGGGCGGCCACCTCGGGGTCGAGGGCGACGCTCTCTTCCAGCATGCGTAGCCCCCTTTCGTGGTTTCCATTTTCGAGGTCAATCAAGCCGAGGTGAAGCAATACGTCGGCGTCCTCGGGTCCCTGGAGCAGGGCCTCGAGAAGATGATCTTCGGCGAGGGCGAATTCGCCCAGGCGGTAAAGGCTCATTCCAAGGTCGGCCTGGACCCAATCCAGTTCGGGGTCCAGGGCCGCTGCCTCGGCGAAGGCGTCGACTGCGTGGAGGTCGTCGCCCCCACTGGCCGCCGCCAGGCCCATGCAATAGAGGAATTCGGGTTCGCCGGGGAACTCGGCGTTGAGTTCCTCGAAAAGCTGGCCCGCCCGGTGCCAGTCGCCCTTCTTGAGGGCCTCAAAGGCTGGGTCCACCAGCGCAAACGCGCTTGGAGCGCTCGGCTTTTGCGATTCGCCCGCCCCCATCGCGGTGCCGGGCACGACGAACCCCAGAAGGAAAAATCCCCAAAATGGCCATGACCGCTGATTTAGAAGTTTCATGCTGGGGGCATGAAGATACTCGGAAAAGGGGAGAGGGCGAAAATAAGGTATCCGTCGCCGAGACCACGCCGCGCGGCGACCAAATTACGTATTCTCGGCACAGGCCACGGGGGGCCGCACGCGAAGCCGAAGGTCCCGCTTCCATGCCTCGGCGAAGGGGACGAACCTCAAGGGGAGCCGACGAAGCAATGCCGGACAGCCCGTTGCTCGAAGCGCGCGATGGTGCGGTGGTCACCCTGACTCTCAACCGGCCTCAAGCCATGAACGCGCTGTCGAAAGAGTTGCGCAACGCTCTGGCCCTGGCCTTTCGCCGTCTTGAGGCCGACGCCGAAGTACGCGTCGTGGTTGTCACCGGTGCGGGGCGGGCTTTCTGTGCGGGCTACGATCTGAAGGAACTCGCTGAGGGAACATCGGGCGACGCGGCCGATTCCGCGGCCAGCGATCTGGCCGCTTCGATGGCGGATTTTCAGGGGCCGATCATTGGAGCCATCAACGGCCACGCCATTACGGGCGGCTTTGAACTCGCGTTGGCTTGTGATGTGCTGATTGCCTCGGAGAATGCTCGGTTCGCCGATACCCATGCCCGCGTGGGAATCCTGCCCGGTTGGGGGCTCAGCCAACTGCTGCCTCGATTGATCGGCGCCTCGCGCGCCAAGGAAATTTCCTTCTCAGGAAATTTCCTTGATGCTCAACAGGCCCTGGATTGGGGGCTGGTGAACCGAGTGGTCAAGCCCGAGGCGCTCCTCGAGGTGTGTCACGCGCTTGCGAGCGACATGGCGTCTTGCGTTCCCGAGGTGTTGACGGCGTACAAGCGCCTGATCGATGAGGGTCTCCGCATGCCACTGGGCCCCGCCCTGGAGATGGAAACGGCTCGGGCGATCGCCTCGGCGGCGGCTGCGGGCTCCGAGGATGTGGCCGCCCGGCGCGCCGGCGTCATGGCCCGGGGACGGCAAGAAGATTCTTCTTAGCTGTTTTTTCTGCGAGTAGAGCGTGGCTCGGCTCGATGTTCCGGTCCGATGCGGGGGTCCGATGGCGCTCAATCGTCGGTTCGAGTCCGAGGAGTTGGCGCGGGGGGCAGGGCCATCCAATCGTTCACCGGAGCATCGACGGGAGTCCGGATTTGGGTACCCGACTTTGCGCAGTGAAAGACCATGGCGGCCCGGACGCCATCGCTCTGGTTATCCATTGAGCGATGCATGAGATGACTGTGGAAGACCAACAAATCCCCCGCTTGGATGAGCACGGGGATGGCCTCGGACATGTTGTGATCGACGATTTCCACGTACCCGAGGTTGGCACCGGGACGCCGATCGGTGACGTGCGCGTGGACCGGTTCCCGGTGAGACCCGGGCAAGACCCAGAGGCAACCATTTTTCAACGTCGCGTCGCTGATGGCCAGCCACAGACCAATTTGGGGCGTGTGGTCGAAGGGGAAATAGAACGAGTCCTGGTGCCAGGGTTGCCCCCAGGCTCCGGGATTTTTGAAAATAAACTGGGACAAAAAACAGTCCACCCGGGGCCCCAACAGTTCGGTGACCAGCCCGAGTAAACGCGGATCTTCGATAAAGTCGCGAAAAACGGGTCGGCGATGAAGGCGGAAGATCTTCGAAATCCGTTCCTCGGCGCTCGGGGCAACACGGTCCGAAAGGTTGTTTTCGGGCATGATCAGGGTGCCTTCATGGACCCCCGCACCTTCGGCAGCGCGGCAGATCGCGACTACGTCTTCAAGCATGGCGCTGGACGTCGTTGTGCTGGCGAAGGCCGGCCGGAGAAAAAACCCCTTGTCTGCGAAATCTTTTCGCTCGTTCTCGGAGAGCATGAAACCATCCTACAGAAGTCGGTGCAGGGTCTTGCGGGTTCGGAACTCTTGTTGGGTCTCGCCGGGCTGAGCGCGATGTCCCAGGGGTTCTGGGTCCGGGGATGCCCGGAAAATTGGTTCCAACCGCGAGCTCGCTGGCCGGCGTCGGGTGCGTCTCGACCGCCTTGCAGTTCTTCTGCCCCCCGCCCCAGTCTTGCTCAGCCGCGCAGTTCCTCGTTGAAGAGCGCAACGGTTCGCCCCCAGGCATCGGCCGCCGCGGGCGGGTTGAAGGTTGCCCGTTGGTCGCAATGAAAGCCGTGGTCGGCATCTTGGTAGACCTGGACATGGTGGCGAATGTCCGAATCCGCCAGGGATTGGCGGATGGCGTCGACCTGATCGCTGGGGATCATGGTGTCTTGGCCGCCGAAATAGCAGTGAATGCGGCCCTGGATTCCAGGGGTTCGGCTCAGGGTGGAAGCCGCTCCTCCCGGACCCTTGGGCGCCGCGATGCCGCCGCCGTAATACGCGGCCGCCGCGCGAACGCCGGTGGTGCAGGCGGTGAGATACGTCATGTGCCCGCCGATGCAGAACCCCATGGCGCCGATGCCTGCCCCGCCCACGTCGTCGCGCCCCTCGAGTGCGGCGAGAGCCGCCTGGGCGTCGCCGATCATCTGGTCTGCATCGAGTTGGCCCAGGTGTTTCATGCCCTCGGCCATGCCGTCGTCGTCGTAACCGAGTTCGATACCCGGACCGGTTCGGTGAAAGTAGTCCGGGGCCAGGGCGACGAATCCCTCGCCGGCGATGCGTTCGGTGACGTCTCGGATATGGGAATTGACCCCGAAGATTTCCATGTAGACGATGACCCCCGGGAGGCTTTCGTTGCCTTGGGGCCGGGCGAGGTACCCTCGCATGCTGGACCCATCGGTGGGGATCTCGATGTATTCGGTTTGGACGCTCATGTGCTTT
>DUCH01000305.1 GCA_012959865.1 Myxococcales bacterium
CGTGCCGGCGGGGTCCCAGGCAACGGATAGCACCCAGTCCTCATGCCCCTCGAAGACACGTACACTCGCGTTCTTCCAGTTGGTGACAACTTCAGGTCCTGCGGGCTTCGCTCCTGCACCTCTCCCGCCTCCCGGATGTGCCTGCGGCCTGGAATCGGTTGAGGTCATCTGTACTCCCCCACGAGCCCCCGGCTCCTACCACCATTCGCGCCGCCGCCTCGAGCCGCCGCGCTGGACACCAAGGGGGTCCCCCTCATGTCCACCAACCCGCTCACTCCCCCTCGGCCCTGACAGGTACCTGACGCAGCTTCTCCAGCATCTCCTCGGCGCGTTGCCGTAGGACATCCTGCTCCTCCGCTTCGCGCGTTGGCTCCTCGAGGTCGGCGAGCCGCTCACGGCACTCGCCGATCTTGCTGGCGAAGACCGCACGCACGTCACGTTGGGTGCACTCCTTGAGATGGTCGAGAGCAGGCTCCATGCCGTCTTTGATCCGCTCGCCGACGTCGGCGACCGTACGGTCCGCGTCGACCTCTTGTTTCACGAACCACGACTGCACCGTCTTGAAGATCTTACCGCCGGGTTGTTGGTTATCCGCCACCCAGTCGCCAGTGCCCCATCCAAGGACGCCGCCGGCCAAGAGCCCAAAGGGACCGAGCATCGCCAGACCGATCAGGCCGAAGAGGCCCGCTCCAATCGTCGAAGCTTGTTCCTCGTTGATGCGCCACCCGTCGTCCTCGGCCTCCTCCTCTTCCTCACGCTCCTCCACGTAGCGGTCCGTGTTGACCGTGATCAGTCCATCCCAGGAGGTGCCCTGCACCTCGATGGGCGCCTGGTCGTCTTCTGAAAACACATTCTCGGCATCGCAGAGGGACGAGTTCATCTGGCTGGCGAGCTGGTCATGAAGTCGTCCCACCGAGCTGCGCATGCTCGACTGGATCTTCGTCAGCGTTCGGCTACCCGCTGCGCTGACCACCCCTCCCACTCTGTCGGTGAGGTCCTTTTGCTTGCCCTCTTCGCCAGAGCTCTCCATACCGGCGAGCTTGGCGCGCAAGGAGGAGAGTTCGCTCTCCAGAGCGTCGAACGCCGATTTGCGTACCTGTTGGAAGCCAGCCTCAGCTTGACGCGAGGTTTCCTTCTCCGCCCGCTCGAGAATCGCGAGCTTTTCGCGCACACGCTCGCAGCGGCGCAGCCGGATCTTATCGTCCATGCCCAGGGTCTGGATTTTTTCCTCCAGCCTGCGGGACAGGTCCTCACGGAAACGGACGGCATGGGAACGAAAACGCTCGACCTCCGCCTCGCCACGCTCCTGGGTGAGCATGCGATCCAGATCATCCGCGAACGACCGCATTCCCGATGCATCCCATCCGCCCGGATCCTGCTCCTGGCGCGCCCGCAGACCGTCCCTCGCACTCACCAGATGGACGCGCAGCTTGTCGAAGGTATCTCCGATGTCATTTGCGGCCCGCGAGCGAATGTCGTCGAAGTCCCTTTCCTCCTCCATAATATCGCTAGCGTTCACGACAAAAAGCACCCGTTCGCGATCCTGATCTCCGATGCGGTCGCGCAGGAACTCCAACTCAGATTCCTTGAAGGCCCTCGCGGTATGGGTGATAAAAATAATCGCGTCCGCCTGGGGTAGAAACCCAAGGGTGATCTGTTCGCCTCGCGCATCGGGATCGTTGACCCCGGGGGTATCGACAAGCTCAATGCCGTGGTCGAGGAATGTGCCGCCTGAAAGCACCACCTCAGCCTCAATTGGGGCGTCATCGCTCTTCCTGCCCTCGAAAGTCAAGAGCTCACGCAGACGGTCGCGCTCGACCTTCTTCCAACCGGACTTGCGAAACCGTACGCGGACCGCAGGCTCCTCGCCGGGGGCCGAGCAACGGATGCGGGTCACCACCGCAGTGCAAGCCTCGAGCCCGGTCGGCAGAAGATCCTCTCCGAGCAGGGAGTTGATCAGCGTACTCTTTCCTGTGCTGAATTCTCCGGCGATTGCGACCCGAAAGACCCGATCTTTTGACTTCTCACTCAGGGCCTCGATCCTCTTGGCGGTCTCCTCCTGGCCCTGGTCCAGGGCAAGGCCGTGAAGTGTGTCCAGGACCGAATGGAGGTTTTCGAAGCGCGCGGCCAGGGCCTTGTATTGGTTCATCTGGTCTACTCTGGTCACCTAAAGTGCTGGTGAGGTGGTAGCCCCGTCCTCGCCGGAGGAGCGGAAGCGTGACAGCACACTCTTGTGGGAACGGACCCGGCGACGGAGCTCGGCCCAGTTCTCGCGCCGATTTCGACCCTCGTCGGCGATGTATCTTACGCCCATCCCGGCGGGAATAGACAGCCACCAGAATGGACCCGAAATTGCTGCGACCGTTTTCCCCACCATCCAGGCTGGGTAGGCCCTCCCGCACCGGCTACCCACAACCCGCGCCTTGTGATCTATCCCACCGTCCTCGAAGGCAATGGTCGTGAGGCCTATCAGGGCGAACCCAAGCAGGGGCGGATTGAAGTCCAGTTCCACGCCGGTGTCCGCTGCCCCCCCGACGATCTCATCGAGTTGGGAATTCGTGACCCCGGACTGGATCAGATCCTCGCCGCCACCGGAAAGCAAGAGTTGCGAGTAGACCTCGTCGGTCGTGACCACGTCGATCTCAGGGTACCTCTCAAGAGCTTCTCTGACGTAGGAGGCGCTGTCGGTGGCTTTGGCCTGCAACACGTCGGCCACGCTTCCGTCCGGCCCAACGATGGCGATGTCCCATCCCTGTTGATTTGCGGCTACCGCGAGTTCCGCCACGTAGCCGTCGGGTAGCAATTCACCGTTCAGCAGATCAATGTACTGAAGTTCAAAGAGCTTGCCCTTCACACCCGCCAAGAGGCCCTGCAATTGGTCACCCTCCAGCCCGGCGACCGATTCGGAGAAGGTCTGCGTTGCGGCGAGGTTCGGGTAGGCAGCCGTGTACGCGGCTTCGATCTCGGGGGGAATGGAACGCGCCGCAAGTACGTTTGCCAGGAGTTCCCCGCCGATCGTGCACGTGTCGAAACGCCGCCAGCGTTTGGGCTGATCGAGGACGATGGCGCGGTACTCTCCACGCAGTCGCTGTTCCTCTGCAAGAAGATCCTCAACAGCCTTCTTGGGGAAGACAAAGTAACTGGCAGAGTCCTTGGCTCCGTTCACGCCTTCCTTCACAAAACCCGACGCCGCCGACCAGCTTGCTTTCGCAAAGTTGGCGCGGTTCTTCCAGAGTTTGGCGGAGATCCCTCTAGCCGCCTCTTTGGCTTGTTGCCTCATCGAAAATAGGCCCCTACACGGGTTGCATTGCACACTTGCCGCTAGAACGCTTCGGAGGGCCAGAGGATAAGCCCTCCAAGGGGCCTACGTCAACCTCGATCCCCATCCGCCGAACCGGCTAGCCCCCCGCCCTGCTCGCTTGCTCCTTCGCG
>DUCH01000306.1:0-1944 GCA_012959865.1 Myxococcales bacterium
CGGCTGGCCAATGGAGGCTTTGGCGAATACCCGTTCAATATTTCCGAGAGCGATCGCGCATTCAATCGCGGCGCCAGCCAGCAGGACGAGGGAGAACTCAAGGAGGCCTATGTCGAATTGGAGATGTTCGACAGTCGACTTTGGATTCGGGCCGGGAAGCAGAGCATCGTCTGGGGAAAGACCGAACTCTTTCGGACCACCGACCAGTTCAACCCCCAGGACTTCGCGTTGGCGACATTGCCCAGCCTCGAGGAGTCGCGGATCGCGCTTTGGTCGATGCGCGGAATCTGGTCGTTCTATGAAGTGGGGCCTCTTTCAGATGTTCGCTTGGAACTCGCGTTCAATTTTGATGACTTCGAGTCGGCAGATCTCGGGGCCTGCGGTGAACCCTACACGGTGAATCTGGTCTGCGCGCTGACCTTCGGAAGTTGGGCCCACGGCATCACGGGGCTGGGGGTCGCAGGCATCGTCCAGCCCCCGGACCCTTGGGACGATTCCGCTGGGCTGGAGTTTGGCGCGCGAATCGAGTGGCGCTGGGACCGCTTCAGCTTTGCGATTACCGATTTTTACGGGTACGACGATTTCCCCTATCTGGTGCGCCTGAGTACCTACAACCGCAATGTCGATTGGCGGTCGGGCCGTCCGCGCCACTACATGCAGACCCCCGAGCAGTTGGCGAACTATGCAGCCTACGGTTGTGACACGCCCGACGGGCGGGGGGTGGTTCATCCACTCATCGGTGGCCAGCCCGATTTCACGCGAAATCCTACCGGTGCGGGGGCGAGGATCACGTACGGCCGGCAGGAAGAGACCGGGTGCCTGACTCCCGGTGCGACCAACCGACAGATCAGCTTTCCCGATCGGAAAGACCGCGCGGGAAACACCACAGGAATTTTGGCCGAAAGCGGTGTTCCCTACAGGGTGAGTTCAGATTCGGAAATTATCACTTCGGGTGCTCCGACAGTCGACAACTCGCTCAAGCTGGTCGCGGGAGTCTGGCTCAACGATTCTGCGCGGAGCGATCCCAACCCCGACGAGCCGCGAAGAAAATACTCCCAAGCAAGAATCGACAATCCGACCTCGTTTACCGATTGGGAAGAAGGTCCCCAGGCGCACTACTGCAGCGATCCGCGCCTGGCAGGGCATGCCTACTGCGACGATTCCGAGCCGGGATCCCGCGGCCGCCGAATCTTTGACCCGCAGAAATTCGTCGATCTGGGCCCGCCGGGTGCTCCCGAATGGGTGCCCAATCCGCGTTACAACCCCTATTACGACCCGCGCTTCGATAAATATTTCGATGTGGGGGATTACGACCCGCGTACCGTAGGCGACGTTACAGCGCTGCCCGAGTTGGAATTTGACCGACAGGCCAATCCGGGCAACTCGATTGCCTTGGCGCCGGTTCTCTTTGATCCATTCAGGGCGCTCAGCGATATTCCGTTTAAAGGGCGGAGCAACCTGTTTGGTGCGATGTGGTGGGGCAACGCCTACGACCCGACCCTCGAAGAATACGATCCCCGGAATGCCCTCGACAATCACCCGGCCAACATGAGCCTGTTTAATTTTATTTGCGCGACGACGGTAGGTTTCAACCGTCTCGATGCATCGGCGTGTGCGCTCACGGTCTTCAGCAGTTCGAAACAACCCAGCGGCGCTGACGCGGGCAATCCAAGGATCTCTTCGTTGATCGGGAATTTTCTTGGGGGTAACGGAAAATTCACCGGCTTCCTCGGCACGCAGCCCTCGGACAAAATCTTGAGCTACGGATCTTCGTTGCCAAATGGCATGGGGATCCCTCTGGTTCAAATTGATATCGACTTGGCGGCCGCGGACCGCGACGGCGGCGTCAAGCTCTGTGGTCTCAGTCGAGGTTGCGGAAGGGATGCCTTCCGCACCACAGATGTCCGTCGGCAATGGGCCGATCTCCTTGTCAACAACCCAGAT
>DUCH01000306.1:2004-3003 GCA_012959865.1 Myxococcales bacterium
GGATCTATTCCCGGGAGGGGGAGAGTTACAATTGCCTCGGTCCGAATCCGGTCCAGAACGCCGCCAAGGGCCTTGTGCTTTGCGGCGGACTGGCCATGGGCGCCTTCCCAGGGCCTGCAGCTCAGTCACTGGCCGATCGCCTGGCCGGAGCCCCGAGAAATTCGTTCAATGTCAGCTTTGCGCTTGACCGGGGTTTGAGCCCGGAGCAGGAAGCCCTGCTGGGCTGCGGTCCCTACTTCGGAGGGTCGTGTGGCGCCAACGGTGCGGATTTGATGTGGGCAGAAGCCAGCGCGCTCCTCCAATCGTTTGTGGGCAGCGATTCGCTCGGAATTTCTTTCGCGGATCTGGGCATTGGCGCACTGGTTTCGCAGAGCTACGGCGAACGCTTGATGGACAACGGGAGCGGGGCCATCGAGTACCGAACCGACAGCCGGGTGATTGGCAAGAACGGTCGCTTGCTTCGAATCGATCCGGGTCAACTCATACAAGTGCAGTCCCAGCCGGACTGGATCGCGGACGTTCAGGCGGGAACGCAACGGTACTTTGCCCCCTGGTCGGACGATCCGGCGTCTCGGCGCCCGGCTCTCGGGTCGGGCGGGTACCTCCTCGACGGAAACCCCAATCTCTTTGATCCGTTGACGAGTCCATCGCAGCCCTGTTCGCTGGTGGCCGGCCGCCTGCTCGATGCGAACGGGAACCTCGAGCCCGGTCAGGACCGCGCTTCGGCGCGGTGTTGGGATTTGCGGGGCTACTACCGCGCATACGGGGTCCAGCCGGGAACGGCCACATTCGAAATCCTGGGATTGGGCGCGCCGAACTGCACCACCGCCGATATCGGCGGGCCGGCTGGCGCAGCGGGCGTGTTGCCCGGCTGCCGGAGCAAATGGGCCTCCATCGCGTACCAACCCCTGGCTTCATGGGACGGTGTGAGCGCTCTCCAGCCCAACAACCCCGACGCCGGTTATATGGGCAACAACTGGTATGGCCAGGTGATGAGTT
>DUCH01000306.1:3112-3429 GCA_012959865.1 Myxococcales bacterium
ACTATCGCCAGTGGAGTTCCAATCCCACTGCTTACGATGCGAGCACCAACTCCCTGGCGGCTGAGGTGGACTGCGGCACCGGAGATCCCGACGATGTGGCCAATTATGACTGCTATCTCTTCAACCCCGATTCGACAAAATCGGGGTTGGCCCCGTTGCCCCGGGGCGTTGCTGTTCGGCTGGATCCTTCTTGGGGTGCGTTGGACCCCCGCCGCGAAGCCGCAGAAGCTTCGCTTCGGTCCGGGCTCAATTGGGGCGTGTTTGGCGGCGGAGGTCCGTATAGCCCTTGCGAGCCTTCGCAGTACGCGAGCGAGAGC
>DUCH01000307.1 GCA_012959865.1 Myxococcales bacterium
CGAAATTTCAAGGAGGCATCGCATTCCCTCCTATCCCAATCGACCAGCAGAGCCTGGTCGCACTGTTTTTCCTATTCCGCCCTTCGGGTCTGTCCCTCTTTTTTTGAAAGAGACGCAAATTTCGCTCGTTTTCTTCTTTGGGTTCGTCATACAGACACGCTCCTTGGGGTCACGGACCCCGGATTGTGTCTCTTAGATTAGGGCCTCTGAATGTCCGAGTTCTGCTGACGGGATACACTAGGTGTTCTGACAACTACGCTTCGGATGCGGCGCAATCGCCCCGTTCCGGGGTTCTCAGGGGAGAGTCGCACGGGACAAGGGGTTGAATAAGAGTTCCCAGATACCCTGAAACGTCAGATCACTCCGAGCACATGATCACGGTGTCGCCCATATCATTGAAGAAGGGAGCCGTCTGGGCGACCGGCGGGATCGGATCGCCGGGCAACACGGTCTCACAGTCCGTGCACTCGACGTTCTGCCACTCGGTTGGATCAGAGGAGTCGGGATCGAAGGCGATCATGTCGACAATCCAATCGACGATCGTCTGGTCCTCACCGCCGGACTGATCGCTGTAGACCTTGTTGTTGCCATACATGGTGTGTTGCGAACCCGCACCGATGTAGAAGCGATAGTTCTCCGATGCCAGGTCGGCGGTCTCGACCGCCTGATCGATCATCACCTCATTGAACTCGCAGGTGCCCTCCCACCACGACAAGGCCGAGAAGGGGTTACTGTCATTCAGCATGACGTTGTAGAAACCAGTCTGCCCGCCAAATCCCCCGTCGTAGGCTGTGCTGTAGTGAGCCCAGGTCGACCGGTTGTAGAAATCCGCCACGGCGTCGATGTAGTCCACCATCCCCGCACCACTCGAAATCGCTTCGAGTGCTCCTGGGACATTGGTCGGAATATTGGCTTCGAAATTCCAGTTGCCGAATTCGTTCTGCAAGAAGCTGGGCGTGATGACCCCGTTTCCGCCGTCACCTAGCACGTTGAAGCTCGACGTCGGCCAGGCCTCGATGAGGGCCGGGGCGTGAAAGAGCGCGCCGTAGGAGCCAGCGCTCGATCCGGTTACGAATACGGCGTCCGGGTTCAGAAAATGCTCCCGCGCAAACTTCTCGGCAACCTTTGCGTTTTCGTATCCCCGGTGGCTCACATTCACGTCTGGAAGGATGCCGCTATAAGTCATGTCCGAATCGCCGAAGTGCACATCGCAGGTGCAGTAGGTGACGAAGACGGCGTTCCAATCCTTGAAGGGGTTGTCTGGGTTGCTGAGGTCACCGAATCCTGCGCTGGCGTTGTCGGGATCGTCACTCACGAGGTTCGCCTCGTTCTTGCACACCGGGACTCCGCAGGTCAAATTCCCCCAGCAAGCTCCGCCACCCTGGTAGTACATCACGACCTTGTTGACCGAGCCGCGCTTCACGAAGAAGTGGTAGTCCGGACTGTCGTCGAAGCCGCATCGCGGATTAAGAGTGCGGCCCTGGTACTCGATCGGGCCGACAGGAGACACAGGCTGGAACTCGGAATCATCGAGCGCCGGTGACACCAAGGTGAGGAAGGTCACATGGTCGCTGAGCGCCGCGAGCCGGTTCGCGACGTCCTGCTCCCCGGTGTCTGTCCCACAGCGCGCTCGCCGCCAATCCTTGGCGAAGGAGTTAGGTCGTCCGCCCAGCTTGGACGTTCCGCGCTTGTATTTGGATGCCTTCCCCTTGCCCTTCACCGCCTTTATCCACTTCGTGCTCTTTTTCGGGCTGTAGACTTTGCCTGTCCCGGCGAGCCTCGTACGCCGGCTCTCGGCACGGAGCAATCGCTTGCTCTGCTTGCCACTGGCTCGGAGGAGCCTCGCGCCGCAACGTGCGTCCTTCCTGTCAGAGAGGTCAAGCCCAGAGTTGATCGCGGCAACAACGTCCACGACGTCCGCCGCGACGACGGCCTCGATTTCGGCCGCGGATGCGGTTTGCTCGACGCAGTCGACACCCCGCGCGGCCGACTCGGCCTCAGCCTTTCCGAATGCCGCGGCCAGCTTCACCCCTGCCCGAGCGAGCTTCGCGTCGAGCCTGGCGTCGTTCTGCTTCTTCTCCCATTGTGCCCAGGCCCCCAACGCGGACCTGCTGTACTGACCTGCCGCGTTCTGTTTCTTGGCCACGCACTTGAATTCGGCCTCGCCGAACTTCGCAAGGTCCTGTGCGGAAGGCGCGGAGGCAAAGCCCAGGAGGAGAAGCAGACTTCCGGCCATTGAGATTCGGAACAGACGCGACATGAGTGAGATCCCTCCAATGTGTTACGGGCACTTGTTGCACGGGTTCTTGGGACTGAGCCCGGATATGTAAGCGTACTCCCGAACATCGATGCGCCGACATTCATACAAGACGAGCGCGTCGGTGCCGGTCAACGCTTTACCCTACTAAGAAACCTGGGTCCGAGTCAAGCAGTGTTTAGGGGACGGGCCGAGAGTGTACGGGGGACGCCTCACCACCCCTAACGCAACACAGCCCAAGGTCCAGCCTCCGTTAAGAGGCCCATCCGCAATGTCACCCCGCAGTCCGGGGAGTCAATAAAGAATCCTCCGAAACGCGTCGCCGAGGGCGCGTTTGCCCAGATACTCGCCGAGTTCGACAAACAGATACGCCGGGCTGCTGTCGCTGAGCAGTTGCAGCCGATGATTTACCCGAACTTTGTCCACGGCCGGGATGGCCAACGCTTGGTCGTACGTTTCCGCAACATCAGTGGCTCCCATTGTCGGCATTGGCTGACACGAGAAGACGCCCGAGATGCGATCTCTGAATACATCGAGATTTTCTACAATCGCGTCCGAAGGCATTCTGGACTTCACCCCTTGGTCTCTAACGGTCATCGCAACACTTGAAGAATTCAATGATATGAATTCGATGGAGGTGTTGCTATGGCAAAACGAATTCGAGGGGTACGGCTGACGCGCGAAGAACGGCTGGAGGTGCGTTTACTCATCAGTCGAGGCGGTAGCTTTGAAGAGGCGGCTGCAGCCGCCCGGTGTTCAAAGAAGACGATTCAGCGACTGTTGAGTTCAGTAGGAGGGATGCCAGCACGAGGGACGAATCGTGTGAAGCTGCGGTTGTCGTTGGTTGAACGTGAGGAGATCTCGCTAGGTCTGGGCGGGGACGAGTCGTATCGAGCCATCGCTCGCCGTCTCAATCGCGCACCGTCCACGATCTCTCGCGAGGTCAACGGCAACGGAGGCCGCCGCCGATATCGGGCGGTTCGAGCCGACGAGACTGCATACAGGAAGGCTGAACGACCGAAACTCGCTAAGTTGAGGCGGAGTCGAAGGCTTCGTGCTCGAGTTGAATTGATGCTCAACAAGCTTTGGTCTCCACAACAGATCAGTGCGAGACTTCGCTTCGAGAACCCCGACGACCCCGAGCTACGCGTGTCGCATGAAACAATCT
>DUCH01000308.1:0-837 GCA_012959865.1 Myxococcales bacterium
TCCACCACCGAAGTTTCGAAAACGCCGTGAGTCGACGGGTAGGTGATCATCAGCGCGCCGAGACGTTCGGCGTGCTTCTCGCACTGGCCGCGCAAATTCGCCAGGTCGACGTTTCCCATCGCGTCGCAGGCCACCGGATGACATTCGAAGCCGGCGATCACAGCGCTGGCCGCATTCGTGCCGTGGGCCGAAGTGGGAATCAGGCAAACCGTGCGTTGGGTTTCGCCCTGGGCGAGGTGGTGGCGGTGAATCGCGAGCAGGCCCGCGAACTCGCCCTGGCTTCCCGCATTCGGTTGCAGCGAGACCGCGGGGAGCCCGGTGATCTCTCCCAGCCAGGTTTCCAATTGATGAAAAAGGGTCTGGTAGCCAAGACATTGATCCGCCGGCGCGAAGGGGTGGATGTTGGCGAATTCGGGCCATGTCACCGGGACCATGGCAGCCGTGGGATTGAGCTTCATGGTGCACGAGCCCAGGGGAATCATGGATGTATTCAGCGCCAGGTCCTTGGCTTCGAGGCGGTGGAGGTAACGGAGCATGGCGGTTTCCGAACGGTGGGCATGGAAGACCGGGTGTTCGAGGTAGGGCGTCGTTCGTCGCAAGGCGGCGGGGAGCCAATCCTGCTCGCCGACTTCCCGGGCCAGTTCGTCGAATTCGAAGCCGAGGGAGGCGTGGGGGTCGAAGGCTTGAAGGACGTCCATGACATCCTCGGGGGTCGTGGTCTCATCGAAGGCTACGCCGAGGCGATCGTTTTGGGCGGGGCGCTCGCTGGAGTCGTGGATCGTGGAACCTCCATGCGGGTCGGCGGAAGCGGGCTGTTCGGCGGAAGCGGACTGTTTG
>DUCH01000308.1:1019-20594 GCA_012959865.1 Myxococcales bacterium
CCGGCGGCCAAGCACGCGGTCAGCCCGTGGATCCGTCGGGCGATGGTGCGCAGGCCCTCGGGTCCGTGGTAGACCGCATACATGCCGGCCATGACGGCGAGAAGCACCTGGGCGGTGCAGATATTGCTGGTCGCTTTGTCCCGGCGAATATGCTGTTCCCGGGTTTGGATGGCCAACCGGTAGGCGGTCTGGCCGTGGCGGTCGCGTGAAACACCCACCACCCGGCCCGGTATTTTTCGGGCATGCTTTTCGGTGGTAGCCAGGTAGGCGGCATGGGGGCCGCCGAAGCCGATAGGAACGCCAAAGCGCTGGGTCGACCCGACTGCGATATCGGCGCCGAGAAATCCCGGACCCTCGATCAGGGTGAGGGCTAGGAGATCGGCCGCCATCACCACCGTGACGCCCGCCGATCGGGCTCGGGCGATGCAGGGGCGCGGATCTTCAACGCGGCCCCCGGTGGTTGGGTATTGGAGCAGAATTCCGCAGAGGTCGAGTTCCTCGAAGGCGGCGCTTTCCGGATCGCCCAGATGAAGCGCCATGCCGAGAGCCTCGGCTCGGGTGCGCACGACTTGAATCGTTTGGGGGTGGCAATTCGAGGCGACGAAGAAACCGCCCCGTTTGCCTTGGTGGATGCTGCGGCACATCCCCATGGCCTCGGCGGCCGCCGTCGCTTCATCGAGCAGTGAGGCGTTGGCCAGGGGAAGCCCGGTGAGGTCGGACACCAGGGTTTGAAAGACCAGCAGCGCTTCGAGGCGACCCTGGGAAATTTCGGATTGATAGGGGGTGTATTGCGTGTACCAGCCGGGGTTCTCGAGGATGCCGCGTTGGATGACGCCTGGGACAATGACCCCCGAATACCCCATGCCGAGCCACGAGCGGGTGGGCTGATTCTCCTGGGCCATGGCCTTCAATTGCTCAAGAAGTTCGGCCTCGCCCAGTGGGCGGTGGGGCAATCCGTCGAGGGCGAGTTCTTTTTCGTTGCGAATATCGGCCGGGACCGCCGCGTCGGCGAGCGCGTCCAAGGAGTCGAAGCCGAGCGATCGCAGCATGTCCCGAAGGTCGCCGGGTCGGGGGCCGATATGGCGAAACGCAAAGGTGTCTGAGGGATCGAACTGGGGGCGCATGGGGGCTCCAAAAGCCAACCAAGGGCTCGGCATTCTAGAAGTAGCATGGATAGAAAGGGGTTGGGACTAGGGGCGCGAACTCGCCGAGTCCAGCAGGGCCTTGAGGGCGCTCAAATTTTCGGGCTCGGCGAGCACCAGTAAACGATCGCCCCGGTGCAGGGGATCTCCGGGATTCGGATTGGTGTTGGCGATCCCCTCGCGTTCCACGGCCAGAACCGTGCAGCCGGTTTGGGCGCGGACGTCGAGATCCTGCAGGCTGCGGTTCCCCGGAAAGTTCGCCGGGCAATCCAGCCAATGGGTGTCGTTCTCCTCGAGGAGTTCCATCAGCCAGGGGTCGATGGGGAGGGGCGTCGGGCTGCGGATGGCCCCATAGCCCTCATCACGGAGGGCTTGGGTGAAGCGCGCGATGGGGCCGCTGGGAATTTCGAAGAGTTCGAGGGTTCGAGCGACCAACTCGATACTGGCTTCGAATTCTTCGGCAACGACGCTGCTCGCCCCGGCGGTCTCAAGAGGGTCGACTTCGAGTACGTAGCGGGTGCGGGCGAGTATCGGCGTGTCGGGCGCCAGTAGCCGAATGCGCGTCACGATACGCCGAGTGGCCAGGGCATCGGAGATCGCGACGACCACCAGACGCGCTTCGTCGATACCGAGCCAGGAAAGAAGAACCGGCCGGGTGGCGTCGCCGAAATGGATGTGGGCTTCGTGGCTTTGGGCGCGCTCGACGGCGCGGGGATTGTTGTCGATGATGACATAGGGGACATCGATGGTTTTGAGCAGTCGGGTCAGGGTCTGGCCCGCTGGTCCGTAGCCGATCACCACTACCCGTTGGGCCCGTTGGTCGGTGTCCGTTTCGGGCAGGCTCTCTGCGCCGGCGCCGTTTCGGTCGCTCCAGCGAGTGGCGGTTTCGGCGATCCAGGGCGCCGCCCGCATGATGAAGGGACTGGCGAGTAGGCTGAGAATCGAGCCAGAGAGAACCACCTGGTAGTAGGGTTCGCCGAGCAGACCCGCCTGGGCCGCGGCCTCGGCGAGTACGAAGGTGAACTCGCCTGTCTGGGAGAGGGCAAGCCCGGCCAGCAGTGCGACCCGGAGGCTATTGCCCAGGAGCAGAGTGCTCGCTGCGACGACGACTCCGGTCTTGAGAACCAGGGTAACCACCAAGTAGAGGAGGACCAATGGGGCGTGATCCAGCAGCGCATGGGGGTCGAAGAGCATGCCGATGGCGGTGAAAAATACCCCGAGGACCACGCCGCGCAGGGGCACGACCTCGCTGAAGAGTTGCTGTGCGTAGGGGGAAGAGGTGGCAGCCACCCCGGCGAGAAAGGCGCCGACGGCCAGGGTCAGCCCGAGTTCCTCGGCGAGAAAGGCCGAGCCAAGAACAATCAGGAGGGCAAGCAGGCTGAAGAGGTCGGGGGATCGTGCCTGGGCGACCAGGTTGAGGACCCGCGGAACCCCGACACGAACGATGAAGAACACCAGGCCCAGGGCAGCGAGCATGCGGACCAGCGAAAGGACGAGGCCCTGCGCGGAGTTCTCGGCGCCCGGTGCGAGGAAGGGAATGGCCAGCAGGAAAGGGACGATGGCCAGGTCCTGGAAGACCAGAACCGAGACGGCGAGTCGGCCATGGGGTGCGTCGATTTGGGCTTCGTCAGAGAGCAACCGCATGACCAGCGCCGTGCTCGACATGGAAACCAGTCCGCCAAGGACTAGGGAAGTCGCCGGGGAGAGGCCCATGAAGCCCGCGCCCACGGCGACCACGGCGACGGTAACGGCCACCTGGGCGCCGCCGGCGACCAGTCCCATCTTGCCCAGGTCGCGCAACCGGGACATGGGAAGCTCGAGGCCGATTTCAAAGAGCAGAAAGATGACGCCGATTTCGGCCAGAACCCGGACGCGATCGGGATCCGGCACCAGGCCCAGGCCGCCCGGCCCCGCGATGGCTCCGACCACGAGGAAGCCCGCGATGGCGGGCAACCCCAGCCGCTCAAAGAGTGCCAGTCCTCCTGCGGTGAGCGCCAGCAGGAGGATGAGTTCGAAGAGCAGTGTGGTTTCGCTCAACGCCTCGCCCCGACCTCCTCCATCGTGAGTGCTTTCTCCCCGCCCATGGGGGTACGGGTTCGGATTCCGAACCCGATTCTAGTCGCTAATGGCCTCCATAGCCGCAAAACCCTGGGCTCAGTCGGGGTTCAGCGACTCGCCGCAATTTTTGCAGTAGAGGGCGGTCGGCACGTGGCCTTCGTCGAAGCAAGCGGAACACGAGCGCGTGGTGATCGGTCCGCGTACTGCGCTGACGATCTCGGCGGTCACGATGCCGGTGGGAATCGCAATGATCGCGTAGCCCGTCAACATCACCATCGAAGCCAGAATCTGGCCGCCCACGGTCTGGGGCACGAGGTCCCCATATCCCACGGTCGTCATCGTGACAATGGCCCAGTACATGGACTGGGGGATACTCGTGAAACCCGTCTTCTCTCCCTCGATCAAAAACATCAGGGTCCCGACGATGACGACCAGGATCGAGAGCGTGCCAAGAAAAACGCCGATCTTGTGTCGGCTCGCCCGCATGGCGCTGATCAGAATGTTGGCTTCGCCCAGGAATCGGGCGAGTTTGAAGACGCGAAAGATGCGAAGCAGCCGCAAGGCGCGAATCACCAGCATGGACTGGGAGCCGGGCACGAGCAGGCTGACAAAGCTGGGCAAAATCGAGAGCAAGTCGACCACGCCGAAAAAGCTGCGCGCGTAGCGAAGCGGGCGGGAAATCGAGATGAGGCGTAGGCCGTATTCAATGGCGAAGAGCCCGGTAAACACCCACTCGGCGGCTCGCAGCAGCGAACGGTGCTCGCTCTTGATATCGGGCACGCTCTCCAGCATCACGGCCAGGATGCTCAGGCCGATGGTCACGAGGAGGCCGACATCGAAGGCCTTTCCCGCGTAGGTATCGGCCTCGAAGATGATGATGCGCAAACGCTCGCGCCAGTTTGGATTCGGGGCGGGCGGGATCGCCGAGGCCATTGAGTGCTCCTTGTGCGGGAATCGGATTTCCCGTGGACGCGTTCCGGTCCTCGGCGGCCAAGCTCCAGCCCCCACGAAATGTTTTGGGTTCGCCGTGTGGGTTTCGGGTGCGACCGATGAGGCTTCAAACCCGCCAGGGCTTACCGGGGAGCGTATCCCGCGGGGGAGGTCTTTGTCGATGGGTGTGGGGTTTATTCTTGGCCCCCCACAGCGGTTTCGTTTTGAAGCGGTCGACTGAACGGCCAAGGCAGTTGCCGGGATGGATGTTGCGCCCCGGGGAATGCCGCTACTCTACTCGGGGTTGGCCGATGGCTTCGCTTGGAGTTCTCGGCCATGCGCGGGTGAAATGAGAAGAGTTTCGACGAGGCTCTGGCTTGAGGCCGGGGCCTCTGCTTTGCGGGTACTCGTGTCTCCGGTTGGATCGTTTCGGGGCGAGTGCCGTGCTCGGCAAAGGCATGGCTGCGCCCGGGGCAGTCGATTGGACGAGAGGGACCGAGGTTGCTCGCTCCCATTCAGGAGGAAGAACGGTGAGCTTGCATCCACTGCTCGATTTGGCAAATGTCCGGGAGGTCAAGCAGGCCAAAGGGTTCCGCGCGGTTGCGGTCGAACAAAACGGCGAGAAACTCGAACACCTGTATAAACAGGAGGTCGACGCGGCGCCCAACCGCCAGGAGAAGGGAAAGAAATATCTGGGTGTAAGTACCGGGCGAATTCCGCACGGTCCCCAGGCTGGGAAAGATGATCGTCACGCCGCCATGGCGATGGGGGGTTGGGTGAAGGCCGGGGGAGAAGCCCTGGAACTGCCGACGGGTTTGCAGTTGTCGCTGGTCGACCATCTGGTTCCCCTGCGAACGGCGGCTCCCGACAAGGCTCAGGGCGATGCGGATCCGAACAAGGGGGTCGAGGACATCGATCTCCTGGGTCAGTTGTCCGATGGCCGCTTGGCTGTAGTGCGCGTCAAATATCTTGCCCCCGAGGCCACGCGGGGAGGGGCTGGCGATACGCCACTTCGGGTACTTCTCTCGGGGTTGGCCCAGGTTGCCATGGTGGATGCGAATCGTGCATCCCTCGGCGGGGAGGTGGAGGGAGTCACCGGTCGCGGTCCCAGCGAAGAGGCCCCCGCGTTGATTATCGCCGCGAGTCCCCGCTATTGGGAGATCTGCCGCAAGCGTGAAGCCCAAAAGGGCGCCGGCTGGATTCGTGAGATCGAGCGCCTGGGCCGGGAGATCGCCACGCAGATTGGAGTGGAAGTCTTTTTGCTCGGTCTGGAACTCGAAGACAGTCCCGCCTGGTCGTATGAAGACGAAGGTCCGCTCCTGTCCGGGACTCCGAAACTGGTCGCCGCTTGGGAGAGTGGCGCCGGCAAGCTCAAGCCCAAGCCGAAATCCAGGGGGAAGAAGGCCGACGATGTGGCGGCGGTGATCGAAGCCGATCCCAACCGTCCCACGCGTGCGTATTCGATCTTCGAGACCTTCGAGCCCGGAGACCAGATCACTCACCCGAACCTGGGGACGGGTGTGGTTCAGGCGATCATGGGCCGGGGGAAAATCTCGGTGCTCTTTGGTGAAGACGCGAAACTCCTTGTTCATGAGAGGCCCGCGCCTTCCGCATAGCGGTTGACCCGTCTGGACGCGAATTGAGGCCCACCCGCCATGGCAAGAGAGGGACCATGACAGAAGAAAGTGACTTTTATCGTTTTACCGGAACGAAGGGCTACATCGTTTCGCGACCCCTGGTAGAGGCAGTCAATTGCGCGATTGCTCTCGAGCGTCCCCTGCTCGTGAAGGGAGAGCCGGGTACCGGGAAAACCCTGTTGGCTCACCACGTCGCCGAGGGTCTGGGCCTGCCCATGGAATCGTGGCACATCAAGTCGACGAGCAAGGCTATGGAGGGCCTCTATGTATATGACACTCTCCAGCGACTCAATGATGCGCGCTTCGGCGAGGGCGATGTCGGTGATATCCGCAGCTACATCAAGCTGGGCCCTGTTGGACGAGTCTTCAGCGCGCCGAAACGGCAGCTCCTTCTGATCGACGAAGTCGATAAGGCCGACCTTGAGTTTCCCAACGATATTCTCCGGGAACTCGACGAGATGCGTTTTACCGTGATGGAAACCGGTGACGAAGTAGCGGCCAAGGAACGTCCCCTGGTGATCATTACCTCGAACAATGAGAAGGAACTCCCCGACGCGTTCCTGCGCCGTTGCGTCTTTCACTTCATCGAATTCCCTGAACCCGACATGATGCGCAAGATTGTTGACGTGCATCACCCCAACGTGGATACGACTCTCCTCGATCAGGTCCTGATCAAGTTCTATTGGCTCAGGGGCCAACCGGACCTTCGCAAGAAGCCGTCGACTTCTGAGTTGATCGACTGGATCGCGGCCCTCCTGCGCTCGGGGGTGAGCGAGGAGAAACTCGAAAACCACATCCCCTTCCTGGGTTCGTTGCTCAAGAACGAGCAGGACACGGCGGCAATGGCAGATTTCGAGGAACGCGGGGGCGGTATGCCTTCGGATTGGAGCGACCTCGGGCCGCGCTACAACCAATAGCTTGGAAAAGTCTCATGTTTCTTGACCTCTTTTACGGTTTGCGTGATGAAGGCGTTCCTGTCGCTGTGCAAGAATGGCAGATGTTCATGACGAGCTTGGAGAAGGGACTCCACGACTCAAACCTTCTGGCTTTCTACAACGTCGCCAAGGCAACGCTGATCAAGAGCGAGACTTACTACGACGCATTCGATCGCGTCTTCGCGCGGATTTTTCATGGCGTCGAAGGCGAGTTGAGTGTCAGCGATCAACTCAGCGAATGGATGAGCGACCCGAAAAATTTCGACGGCTTGACCGAAGAGCAGCGGAAGATGATCGAGGAACTCGACGCCGACGAGTTGATGCGGCGTTACCTCGAGACCCTCGAAGAGCAGGATGAGCGCCACGACGGGGGAGGGCGATGGGTGGGCACTGGAGGCCACTCGCCTTTTGGCAATGGTGGGCAGCACCCCACAGGCATTCGCGTGGGCGGCCAGTCGCAGAATCGTTCGGCCATGAAGGTGGCCGAGGATCGACGCTTTCAGGAGTACCGCACGGATAGCACCCTGGATATTCGCAACGTGCGCCTGGCGCTGAAGCGTTTGCGCCACCTGACCCGAGAAGGCCCCGATGACGAACTGGATCTCGACGAAACGGTGGACGAAACCTGTCGAAACGCAGGTGAGATCGAATTTGTCTACCGCTCAGAGCGGCGCAACAACGTGCGGCTTCTTCTGCTGATGGATGTCGGCGGAACCATGGAGCCCTACTACGAGCCTGTCAGTCGATTGCTCACAGCTCTTCACGAAGAGCGGGGGCTGCGTGATTTCAAGCCCTACTATTTCCACAACTGTGTGTATGAGCGTCTGGGGACAACCGCCGATCTTTATATCAAGGATGCGGTTCCCACCGGGGATATCTTGCGTCGTTTTAACGAACGCTGGAAGGTCCTTATTGTCGGCGATGCCGCCATGCATCCCGCCGAGTTAATGAATCCGCGAGGAAACATCAATCCGCGCTTCGAGTCAGAAACCAGCGGTATCGATTGGCTGATGCGCATCCGAGAGCATTTCAACCGGGTGGTCTGGCTCAACCCGGATCCCCAATCCGACTGGGAGCACACCCGTACCACCAAGGTGATCCAAGATATTTTCCCCATGTATTCCCTCAGTATCGACGGGATTCAGGACGCGGTCACCAGTCTGGTGGGTGCGCGGCCTTCGGCGGCGGGCATCACTCGGCACTAGCCCCGGACAGGGTTCGGGCCCGCATCTCTTCGGTGTTTTCGATCTTTTCAGCCCTTGGATCTCCTTGCCTGGGCTTCCGGGTGTATCGCGAGAATAGGGAGAGGGAGCCAGGGAAGGGGCGGCTCCGTTAGTCGTTCTCGGTTTCCGCACCCGATACCTCACGCAGTGGGGTCTCTATGCGAGCGGGCTCGGGGAGTGCCGCGCCCGGTTCGATGGCTGCGAGTTGCTCGATTCGGCGACCCTGGGGCAAGACCCGGGCTTCGTAGGACCCCATGGCGGCATTGAAGTCCTTAACGGCGCCCTCGAGCCCCCGAGCGACTTTACCCAGGTGGACCTGAAAGTTTTGGACGCGTCCGTGGAGTTCTCGGGCGGCGTTCCAAATTTCCTGGGCGTTGCGCGCCAGCTTTTCCTGGCGCCAGTAGAGGCCGACGGTTCGCAACAAGGCGATCAAGGTCACCGGAGTCACGATCAGAACGCCCTGGTCGATGGCCTCTTGTTGCAAGTCGGGCCGGGCTTCGAAGGCGGCGGCCGCCACGCTCTCGATGGGGATGAACATCACGGTGAAATCGATCTCGCCTCCGAGCAGGCCGGGGTAGTCCCGCTTGGCCAGGCTCAGCATGGTGCTTCGCACCACTTCGCCGTGCTTCTTGAGGAGAAGGTTCCGCTGGTCGGGATCGGTTTCTTCGATCATGCGCTCGTATTCCACATAGGGAACCTTGGCATCGATGGGAATCTGCCCTTCGCCAGGAAGCTGTACGATAAGATCGGGACGCTTGCCGGAATCCTCTCCGGACTGCTCGACGAAGTCGCAATGTTCGGTCATGCCCGCAGCTTCGCAGATGTTACGGAGGGCCAGTTCGCCCCATTTGCCCCGGCTCTGGCTCGAGCCCCGGAGCGCGGTGGAGAGTTCGCTACTCGATTGTCCGAGTTCTTCGGCCTTGGTCCGGAGAGAGGTCACCTGCTCACGCATCGCCGAAAAGGCTTCTGTTCTGTCCTTCTCGATCTGACTATGCATCTTTTCGAAGTTTTTAACCGTCTCGGTGAGTGCCCTGAATTCCTTCTCGATAGATTCATGGCGCTTCTGGAGCTCGCCGGCTTGTTTCTGCTCGTTCTTCTCGAAGCGCTCCCCAGCTTGTTTCAGCAATTCGTCCCGGCTCAACTTCAGCTGATCCGCCGCCATGGAACCGAAGGATTCTTTGAGGGATTCGCGGTCTTCCTGGAGCTGTCTTAGCTGATCCTGGGCGGCATCGCGTTGAGCCCCGGCGGCGGCGAGTTCTTCGCGTGCGTTTCGCAAATCGCCACTGGTTGCGCTCAGCTTCCGGGTGCTCCAGATATAGGCCGCGATAGCGCCAAGGAGGAACGCTATGGCGGCGATGAGCAATGCCTGCATGTTGATGATTTCCCCTCCGGCTCCCGTTGACCGACCAGTTCTCTGGAACTCCTCGGCGCTGGTCCCACGATAGCTAGTATCAGCTCATGCCTCGGGCATACGTGGCCATGTCGAAGTAGTCGCGCCAGATTTTGATCTTACCGGCTTCCATCTCGAAGACGCCAGTACAGGGAAGGTCGACGCTCTTTTCGCCCGCCCGAGTTCGATCGAGGCGTTCGGCGATGACGAGATCGCCAGCCGAAACCAGATTGAGCAATTCCCATTCGGTGTGGGTCCACGAAGCGATGAACCCGGCAATCATCCGCTCGACGTTTTCCCGGCCCGAAACGGGAGCGGCTGGCATGTTGTGATAAACACCGTTTTCGGCGAAATAAGAGCCGAGTTCGCTGGAGTCGAGACGTGACCATGCCGCGACGAAGCTACGGATGATTTCTTCATTGTTCGTCATAGGTAGAATTTCTCCCTCGGCTCTATTGGCCGCTTTCAGGGTTGGAAGAGGTCGGGCTGGCACGCAAGAAATTGTTGCTTGGTATTCCAAGGCATCGGTTGCGGGAGCTTCGAGATGGTGGCGGCGAGGTCCTCGGCCTGTCGTATCAAGTCTGCGGGTTCGTGCACTGAATTGACGAAGCCCATCTCGCGGGCTTCCTGAACTCCGTAGAGGCGGCCGCTGAGACACATCTCCCGGGCGCCACCTTCGGACATGACCTCCCGCATCAGTTCGTATGCGGCGGCGGCACCAAAACGAACTTGTGGTTGACCGAACAACGCAGTGGTGGACGCGATGCGAATATCGCACATCGCCGCAAGATCGCAGCCGCCACCGAGCGCTGGGCCGTTCACTGCCGCGATGATTGGTTTGGGAAAGGTATAGATTTGGCGGTGGTAGTCGAGTGACTCGGAAAAAATTTCGGTCATTCCCTCCTCGCCGAACTCCGAGCGGTCGAACCCAGCGCAGAAGACTTCGCCCTTTCCTGTGAGGACCACCGCGCTGACCCCATCATTCTCCTCAAGTGCCCTCAACCGGGAGACGATTTCGGCCCTCAAGGCGCGGGAGAGTGCGTTGCGCTTGCTAGCCCGGTTCAGGCTGAGCGTTGCGACCCCTTCTTTTTGTTCGAGAAGTGTCATTTCTGGCTTCATTGGGTAGCCACTCCTTGCCGAGCCGGTGATTGGGTTCAGCGCATCAGACAATGGGCTCTCGGCCGCCGGGTTCAATACCCAAATTTGGCTACAAACCCTAGGCTTTGCACTTTAGTTGAAAATAATTTCATGCTGGGGCCCCCCCGATCACCGAGTTCAGAAATAGGGATTCGAACCGCTTGAGGCTACCCAACGCGACCGGCGAAGGCGGCCCTGGAGGTGGATTCATTTGATTTTTCCGAATGGCATCAAGAAAATTAATTCGCTCGCCGGAGGAAACCTTCAGGAGTATGCTCCCGGATCTTGCTAGGGCCAGGGGGGCGAGACTCCAGCCACTTTTGGCCGGATCAGGTTGCCGGATAAGGAGATTGTTATTTGCGGGTGGTAAAATCGCTCCAGCACGAACTCGAACACTTTTGAACATCCGATGAGGCTTCTAGTGGAAGATGAAATCCCCGAGGGAGAAACACGTGGTCGGCCCCGGCAGTTGACCAAGCGGTCCATCGTCCAGGCGGCTGCTCGGATCCGCCCCGAAGAGTTCAGCCTGAGTAAACTCGCCGACGTTTTGGGTGTCTCATCGCAGTCCCTCTACCATTATTTCCCCAGCATAAAATCAATCAAGGATGCGATCGCCGATGAGATCGCTCAAAAGATCCCCATGATTGACACGGGGCTGCCCTGGAGGGCTTATGTCTCGGAAATGATTCTCCAGTATCGAAGCTGGCTGAATCAAAACGACTACCCGATCGCACGCAATGCAGTATACGACGGGATCGCGATCTTTCGAATCGCTGGCCGACGAAGCGAAATCCTTCTTCGGCGCTTCGATAACTTCATTTCGGTTTTCTTGAGAGATGGCTTTACACTCGATCAAACGGTTGAGATTTGGATTACGGTGCAAAATTTTCTTCGGCGATCTGACCTCCACCGGGCCGAGGCCACAGGGATGGCGTCGGCTTGGAGCGATCTTCAGGCCGATATCGCTGAGTCCGAAGAGGGCCAGTATTCGGCGTTGGAAGTTCTTTTAGAGACCCCTTGCCCCGAAATGAACGCCCTCTACCTCCAGATCACGAATATCCTGATCGATGGAATTTCGGCCCGCTACGGGGTCGACTAGGGCTATGTGGAGCTGGGCAGATAGGGAAGGAACTCGCCGACGTTCCAGCCGCCATCGGCGATGAACTCGGAGCCCGTGCTGTAGGAACACTCGTCCGAAGCCATGAAGAGCGCGAGGCGAGCGATGTCTATGGGTTTTCCGCAGCGCGGAATGGGTTGGTTCTTGTAAAAGAGATCGATCTCCTCGGAGCCAGTGGGGTTGCCCATGATGGTGTCGACACCGCCCGGGTGCAGTGAATTGACCCGAATGTTGTGGCGCCCGAATTCGATGGCGGCAACCTTGGTGAGCCCGCGAATCGCCCACTTGCTGCTCGCGTAGGCGACCAGTCCGTTCTTGGCCCTCAGACCATCGATGGAAGAAACATTGATGATGGAGCCGCCGCCCGCGGCCTTCATGGAATCGAAGACCGAACGCAAGCCCAGAAAAGTGCCCACCTGGTTGATTCCGATCACCCGGTTGTAGTCCTCCAAGGTCGTATCCTTGAGCGACGCGAAGTGAGTGACCGCTGCGTTGTTGATCAGCACGTTGAGCGGCCCGAGCCCATCCGCCGTCGCCACCGCGGAATTCCAGTCCGATTCGCTCCGAACATCGAGATGGACGTACACCGCATTTTTGCCCAGATCATCCGCCACTGCCTTGCCCTCTTTGTCGAGTACGTCGCCGAGCACTACACGGGCACCCTCCTCGACGAAAAGGCGCGCCTCGCATTCCCCTTGACCTCGGGCCGCTCCAGTAATGATTGCCACCTTGCCTTCGAGTCTGCCCGTTGCCATGGATATCTGACTCCCTATGTGATCTGGACGCAAATGTCGGAAGCACTCGAGTTCGCTCCACGACGAGGGCTGTTATCCTAACCCCATGGATCGCATGACGCTCCGCCTGAGACACCGGTCGACGGAGGTGCGCGACGAAGCTTCGCCCCTGGGCTTTGTCAGCGTCGAGTTGGGTCCTTCCCGGGCGGTGCTGCTGACGCCCAGCACGATCGAGCCTGGCGGGAACTATCCCCTGATCACCGTTTTTCACGGCGCGGGGCGTCAGGATGAACTGCTCGTCAAAGCCTGCCGAGACGAGCCCAATCGGAGGCAGGCCCTCTTCTTGATTCCACGCTCGGTGGAGCCGAGCTGGGATCTGATTCATGGAGGCGCAGGGCAGTGCGATCTGGAGTTTTTGGAATACGCCTGGGACTTGATCTACCGGCGTTATCCCATCGACTCCGAACGCCAGGTCCTTATCGGCTACTCGGATGGGGCGAGCTACGCCCTGTCGCTCGCGCTTTCGAACCCGGGGTTTTTTGATGCGGCCCTTTGCTGGGCGGCGGGCTTTGCGATGATGGACCGCGGCGCCGTTGGGGCCAAAGACAGGCGAACGCGTTTCTATCTCGAGTATGGGACCGCCGATCCCCTCTTTCCCTTCGATAAAATCGCACTGCCCATGCGCGAGAATTTGAAGCGAGCGGGCTACGAGGTGAAATTCTCGGTGGACGAGGGCGGGCGCCACTGGCCATCAGGAAGCTTTCAACGCGAAGCTCTGGACTGGTACTTTGCCCCCAGGAAGGGCCATGCAGAGGACGGGATGTAGAGCCGGAGAAACCGGCTATTGGCCTGCTTGTCGGCAGAGTACGAAGTAACCCAAAATTTTCTTTTCCATCCGGAAAGCGACCCCGATGGAAACGTGCTCCGAAACCCGTCGCATATAGTCGCGGGTTTTATTGTAGATGAACATCTGAAGCCCGCTGCTGTTCGGCTTGACATGGGGCCAACCTGGAGGCGTCGGCCCCTCGGGCACCCTGAAATAATCCACAACGATCGCCCCGCGTGTTTCGCCTCCGCTTCCCTCCGTGGGGTGGGCGACAAAATAGCCCGGGCCGATCAGCGGACGAACAGCCGTCTCGTTGTAGCCCCAGAGTTCGTTCGGATGGCCGCTCGGTCGGCACCAGCGTTTCTGAAAATAGCGAAACGCGGGCTGGCTGTTCCGGCCAGCGTGGATCACCTCGCGGCCGTCGGGAATATCGTCTGGCACAAAGTGAGCGAGATCTGCGGGGGGGGCATCGGCGGCCATGGTGTAAAGCGCTTCTTGCGCTTTTCCGTCCAGGGCGAGAGTCTGCTCGCGGCGCTGGCTGGGATCGAGCCCATCAAGGTGCTGGGCGATTTGTTGAATTTGTGTTTTTGCCTGGATCAACTGACTGAGCGTCATGGCGGAACCTCCCGGGTCGAGCGGAGAATAGCCGAAGCGATGCCGATGTCGTTGGTCTGCCCGCCATGTCCGGGATCCCGACAGAGCGGTTTCGTAAGGACTCCGGCTGCTAGCATGCCCGCCAATTCAGGGAGGTGCGGCCATGGGGATGTTGGAGGGGAAGCGGGGATTGGTCACCGGTGCGGGTTCGGGCCTTGGGCGAGAGACGTGCATTCTTGCGGCTCGCGAGGGCGCACGGGTGGGTGTACTCGATATTGATCCCCAGGCCGCAGAAGAGACTGCTTCTGCCGTACGAGAGGTCGGCGGAGAGGCCATCGTCTGCGAGGTGGACGTTGCCGATGCCTCCGCGGTCGAGGCCGCTGTAACCCGAGTCGTCGAGTGCCTTGGTGGATTGGACTGGGCCTCCAATAACGCCGCCGGGGGAGCGGGAGATTTTTCGCTTCTTCACGAGATCGACGATCGAACTTGGAGCCGCACCATTGATGTCTGCTTGAAGGGAGTATTCCACGGCATCAAATACGAGGTCCCCGCCATGCTGGATTCGGGGGGCGGCTCAATCATTAACATCGGCTCCGCGAGCCAGTTCAAGGGTGAAGCTTTTTTGTCGGCTTATGTGGCCGCCAAGGGCGGCGTCGACGCGTTGACGAAAACCGGTGCTGCCGAGTACGCGGCTCGCGGTATTCGGGTGAATTCAGTGGCTCCCGGTGGTTTTGAGACGCCTTCGCTCTTGCGCTACTTCGAAAAATTTCCCGAGTTCAAGGAACGCACCGTTGCCCAGCACGCCATGCGGCGGGTGGGCAAGCCCCAAGAGATCGCCGAGGCAGTGATCTGGTTGGCCTCGGAACGCTCTTCTTTTGTGACTGGCGCTTGCCTGCAATGTGACGGCGGCGTGCTTGTTAACTCCCATATGCTCTAGCAACTTGATCGGCTGGGGCACGGCGAATGGGGCGAATGCGGGGTGGGTCGACACGCGAACCCCCTTCCCCTGAGTTGCCTGATCGCCATTCAGTCCCCAACGCTCTAGAGTCATTGGATGGCGCGACCTTCGATTCCCTTGGGTCCCGAGCCCCAGTACGAAAAGGTTGTCTCGGGCTATGAGAAATTTCACTCGTCTCAGCCCTTCGAATGCGAGTGGGGCGGGGTTCTGCCCGAACTCAATGTGGCCTGGGAGAGTTGGGGAAAGCTCGCTCCCAACCGGGACAACGTTGTTCTCTTGCATACAGGTCTCTCCGCCTCCTCTCACGCCCGTAGTCAGGCGCGCAATCCGAATCCCGGCTGGTGGGAAGACGTCGTCGGCCCAGGACTCGCAATCGACACCGATCGCTACCACGTAATCTGCACCAACTTGATCGGGGGCTGCTACGGCAGCACCGGGCCTTCCTCGACCGACCCCGCTACGGGAAACCCCTACGCCACGGATTTTCCCATTCTCACCGTTCGGGATATGGTGAGCGCTCAATTGCTGCTCCTCGATCATCTGGGAATCGACTGCCTCTACGCGTCGGTGGGCGCGTCGCTGGGTGGCATGCAATCGCTGATGCTCGGGGCGTTGGCGCCTGGGCGGGTTCAGCGGGTGGCCAGTATCTCGGCGGCTGCTTGTTCACACCCGCAATCCATTGCCATGCGCTTTGTCCAGCGACAGGCCGTGATGGCCGATCCCGATTGGAACGAGGGGCGCTATTACGGCAAGAGTTTCCCCCATCGGGGCCTTCGCGTGGCCCGAGAGATGGGTACGCTCACCTACCGGTCGGGACCAGAGTGGATGGACCGCTTCGGGCGGAAGCGCGCGAAGAATGAAATTCCCCGCCTCGATGAAGATTTTCAAGTCGAGAGCTACCTCGCCTATCAGGGCGACAAATTCTGTTTGCAATACGATCCCAATTCCTATCTCTATATCTCCAAGGCAATGGACCTCTTCGACATTTCTTCCGAAAATGACGGCCCGAGTTCTTCCGCGGGGGATGGTTCATGGCCCCACCTTTCCGCCATTGAGGCGCGAACTTTGGTGATCGGGGTGAAGTCCGACATTCTCTTCCCCGTTTGGCAACAGCGCGAACTTGCCCGGCTGCTTGAAGATGCCGAAGTCGCTGTGACCTACGTCGAATTGGATTCGCCGTATGGCCACGACACCTTTCTGATCGAGGTGGATCGGGTGGGATCCGCACTGCGGGATTTGCTTCGCGCCTAGACGGCGCGCCTTTTTAGATGGCGCGCCTTTTTTGGACGGCGCGCCTTTTTAGATGGCGCGCCTTTTTTTAGACGGCGCGCCTTTCCTAGGTGGTGCACCCTCCCTAGGCGGCGCGCTCCTTTTAGACGGCGCGCCCTTCCTCGGCGGCGGGAATTTCTGCTCGTGGAACCATTCGGCCCCATCGCGGTCTGGCACGGTTCGGGGGAAGAACGTTCCGTAAGTCTTCGAAATTCGGGTTCTTTCCCGATGATCCCCTTAGGATATGCCGGAGAGCTGCCTTTCAAGCTAAATCGGCAGTTGTGCATTTTTTTGATGTTCTGGACCGCGGATACGAATATGATGGTGAGATGTCTCAGGTCTGCAGGTTTCCCCGAGGATTCAGAGTCTTCGGCAGGGTGGCAGTGGGAAGGCAGAGTTTGTTTGCAGTGCAAGCTCGGCGTCCGAGCCTCCATTTTTTTTCAGTAGTGCTCTTATCAGTTTGGGTCGCTTCGATGGCCGCAGCTGTGGACTTCATTGAATTCGAGAGTGGTCCGGTTCGCCCCGTCGCTTTGTCCGCCGATGGAACCCAGCTCTTCGTGGTCAACATCCCGGACAACCGACTCGAAATTTTCGACGTGACGCCGGGCGGACTTGCTCATTCCGATTCGGTTCCAGTCGGCATGGAGCCCGTCGCGGTCGCGGTTCGCTCCGCCACTGAAATCTGGGTGGTGAATCACCTTTCCGATAGCGTCAGCATCGTCGATCTGTCCGCGACCCCTCCCCAGGTGGTGCGGACCCTGCTTGTTGGCGACGAACCCCGAGATATCGTTTTTGCGGGGACGGGGGGCGATCGGGCATTTATCACCACGGCTCATCGGGGTCAGCAGCGGACCAACTCCACGATCGCAGGTAGCCCCGGCACCGGAAATCCTCAACTCAGGGTTCCGGGTCTCCCGCGCGCCGATGTCTGGATCTTTGACGCGACGAGTCTGGGCAACCTGTTGGGCGGCACTCCCCATCGCGTGCTGAGTTTTTTCGCCGACACGCCCCGAGCTCTGGCGGTGAGTGCGGATGGCAATACGGTCTATGCCGCCGCGTTTCGTTCGGGCAACCGCACCACAGTGATTCCCGAGCAAGCAGTGCCCGACGGATTCGCGAGCGCGGGGGCTGTGGGCGGCGCGCCGGGAGGGTTGCTGGGGCCAAACGATAATTTCGCGCTCGACCCTGCGCCCGAGACGGGCATCATCGTCCAATTCAACGGCACGAACTGGGTCGATATCGCGGGGCGGGATTGGAGCCCGCTCGTGCAGCTCTCGCTTCCCGATATCGATGTCGTCGGCTTCGATGCGAATATCTCTGCGGCCGCCCCGGTGGTGTTCAAGGAGATCGTTCAGGTGGGTACGGTTCTCTTCAACATGGTCGTGAACCCGGTCACGGGGAAGTTGTATGTGACGAATACGGAGCTTCCCAACCTCAAGAACTTCGAGGGGCCCGGAGATTATGGCGGAAGCACTGTTCAAGGTGATCTTTCCCGAAGCCGTATCTCGGTGGTCGATCCGGTCACCCAGGTCGTACAGGCGCAGCATCTGAATCAACACATCGATTACTCGAAGCTGCATACCGATGTTCCCGATACCGTGGATCCGACCCAGATCCAGCACAGCTTGGCAACTCCTCTACAAACGGTGGTTTCCCAGGATGGTCTCACCCTCTATACCGCGGCATTCGGATCGGGAAAGGTGGGTGTCTTCAGTTCGGCCAGTATCGAGGATCCAAACTTCGCGACCAACTTTGACCCGACGACAGAGAGCGCAAACTATATCCATACGGGCGGTGGGCCAAGCGGTCTGGCACTCGACGAGATAAACGGTCGCCTCTACATCCTGACGCGCTTCGACAATTCGGTGGTTTCGGTCGATCTCGGCTCGAAGGCCACCCTGCAGACAATCGCGCTGCATAACCCGGAGCCGGCTTCGGTGGTGGATGGGCGTCCCTTCCTCTACGACGCGGTCATCACTTCGGGAAACGGCGAAGCCTCCTGCTCGAGTTGTCATATTTTCGCGGACATGGATCAGTTGTCGTGGAACCTGGGTGATCCCGATGCATCGGTTTCGCTGAATACCCAGCCCTCGGCTATTCCCTTGCTTCCGGCCCAGCCGACCTTTCACCCCATGAAGGGCCCCATGGCGACCCAGACCCTGCGCGGGATGGGGACCCATGGCTCCATGCATTGGCGCGGCGATCGGGTGGATGGCTTCTTCGGAACCGATCCATGTCTGGAACCCACGGGTGCAGCGTGCAGCGAGGAGCACGCGTTCAATAATTTCATCGTCGCCACCGAGGGCCTAGTGGGCAAGGACGGAACCTTAAGCGTGGCCGAGATGCAGCGGTTTACCGACTTCGTCCTGCAGATCTTTATGCCTCCCAATCCCAATAGGAATCTCGATAATTCCCTGACTGTTCTTCAGGCCGCCGGCCGGGGAAACTTTCTCCAGTCGGCGGGGGCTCCTCTGACCGACACCGTCGCGGCTTGCGACGGCTGCCACGTACTCGACCCTAGCGCCGGGTTTTTTGGGACAGGAGGAGATCGTACATTTGAGGGACTGATCCAAGACGCCAAGATTGCGCATATGCGTAACCTCTATGACAAGGTGGGGATGTTCGGCGCGTTGGGCAGTTCGGTGGGACCCGGCGATCAGATCAAGGGGATCGGTTACCTCCACGACGGGACTGTTGGCTCGATCAGCCAATTCGTCGGTTCCCCTGTTTTTTCGCTGACGCCGGCCGAAGTGGTCGAGATGGCCGAGTTCTCGCTCGTGTTTCCTACTGACGTTGCACCGATCGTCGCTCAGCAGGTCACCCTCACTGCGGCGGGAGGAGTCGATGTCAACAATCGAATTTCGCTCATGATCACCCGCTCGAGCACCATCTACGATTCGTTGATGCTGGGCGGAGCGGTTCCGGAGTGCGACCTCATTGCCAAGGGCAGCGTCGCAGGCGTGGCTCGGGGTTGGGTGCGCGAGCCGAGTGGACTCTTTCGGGACGATCTGAACAACACGATTTCTGACGTCGCGCTCCGGGCGCTGGCCATCACCGAGGGACCCCTGACCTATACCTGTGTTCCGCCGGGATCGGGAACCCGTATGGGCATTGATCGCGACCGCGATGTGCAGTCGGATGGCGTCGACAACTGCCCCGAAGTGGCCAATCCCCTGCAGGAGAATTTCGATGGCGACGCTTTGGGCGATGCCTGTGATCCCGATGACGACAACGATGGTCTGCTCGACGTCGTCGAGACGAATACCCACGTGTTTGTGAGTGCCAGCGACACGGGCACCGATCCCTTCAACCCCGATAGCGATGGCGATGGGGTCTCGGACGGGGACGAAGTTGCCGCGGGGACCGATCCCAACAGCGGCACTGGGCCACCCGGCGTGCCCATGCTGCCCGTCGCCGGACACTTCATCCTGATGGCGTTTCTCCTCGTTGCGGGCTCCCTGATGGTGGTGGGTCGCAAGTCGGGACAGTTCCGCTAACCGGCGCGGGCGCACGACTTCTGGCACCGCGCCACACAACACACGCCCCCCACACACACCACGCGACCCACCCACATACCCACACACCCACCCACCCACACACACACCCACCCACCCACCCACACCCA
>DUCH01000309.1 GCA_012959865.1 Myxococcales bacterium
TCGATCCTGACCATCGACTCGCGACGGTCGCCCCCCAGCTATCGACTCTGGCATTTGAATCTTGGTCCGCGCGATTCGTAGATCCGAGTCCGCCGGTTGGATAGGCTTCGAGCCTGGGACCGTCCGTTATGTGGCCACGGGCAGAATTCCCAAATTTTTACGCACCACATCGATCGGCAGTTCGACGAAATTCCAGAAATTCCAATGATCGCCGAGATCGACCGTCATCTTCGATCCTCGCTCGAGCTCCTTCAACCAATAGAGTGCGAGCGCGCCGTTGCCGATTCGTCCGAGTTCGATCGGCATCTCGAAGGGCGTCAAGTTGATGCCCGCGGTGTGGATGAGGTTCGCAAACAGGGTTGTGAAAAAATCTTCATCGCCTTTGCAAAATCCGGCCTGAAACGCCGCGTTCTTGATCTCGCCCTCCGGCGAAATGTCGTAGCCGCTGAGTACGTGGGCGAAATCGTGATAGACCGCGCCGATGGGAAAGCCGCCCTTCTCACCACTAAACGGGATCTCCGACCTGCGGCAATGGTCGAAAAATTCGCGCCCCAGCGTCCCTATTGGAAGATCGCCAAGCGCATGGAACCGACCCGCGAGTTCCTGGTCCTCACTGAGCACTCCACGCATCCGAAGCACCGCTTTGATCAGGGGAAACACACCGCCCAGCATTTGCTTGGTATTGCGAATGTACGTTCGAAGATGTGCGTGCCGCATGAATCCGATACGAAATCGGATCATGTTATTTTTCGAGAGATTCCCGACTACCCCGACCGCGGGCTCGTCGACATTGAGCGCCTTCGAAAACGAGACCAGAAGCTCCATTTGATCGGACGTCGGGGGTCCCTCGGCGATCGCAATCAGAACCATGAATCGAACCACTTGACGCGCGAGTGAAACATCGTCGCAGGCTTTCGCCAACGCATCCCCATCGATGGGATCGAGGCCCTCGACGTCGAGATCCGTCTCGAGAAGAACCTGCTGTATCGCGCCGAGCATCGCTTGTTGAGGTCGAGCGAGACCTTTCGGCGCCGCCCGCGCGACCATGGTCAAAGCGCGCAATTGGGAGGGTGCCGAATCCGAAGTCGGCCTGATAAGGTCCATTTGTCACCCCTCCATCAAAAAGTCTCGAGCGTCGCTCATGATCATTGGGCAAGAATTACCGTCGGGCGAAGATAGGCCATTCTCTGCCTATCCCGTTCGCTTCGCTGTGAGATGTTGATAAGGGAACGGATCTTCCGCGATCGCGGTGTGCAAGACAGGCGAGAGCAGGTCCGCCTCGTGCCAGCGTTTGTCGAACCGGAATTCGTTCAAGTAGCGCTGAAGATGTAGACGTTCGCCGTTCGGTTGCTAAGGGCGAACCTCATAGTAGAGATTCGCCGGATCGTTGAAGTCATGTTCCAGGAAACGCGTGAAGCCGGCCTCTCGGACCATCCGTTCGGCAACTTCGGGATTGAAGCCGAGGGTTCCCAACCCGGCGCCGTCGGGTTCGGAGAGCGCTGAAGACATGCAAGCGGAAACCGAAAATCCATAGAGCATGGCGAGCATGGGATGCCCCAGGTTGTCTTCGAAGCGGGGCTTGCTTCGGATGTCCTTGATCAGCCAGGTGCCGTCGGGGAGGATGGCTTTGCGAATGGATTTGATGACCTCGGATGGATGGGGCATGTCGTGGATGCAATCGAAGGTGAGGAGGAAATCAAATCGAGGCTCTTCCGGAAGCGACTCGCCGCCCGCGACATTGAACTCGACATTCGTTAGTCCTCGCTCCGCGACATGTTCGCGGCCACGCTGGATACCGTGGGAATTCGGATCGTATCCGACGAAGGTCGAGTTCGGATAGGCCCCCCCCATGGCGATGAGTGCCAGACCCGAACCACATCCAACATCCGCGACGACCGCACCCGCCGACAGCTTCTCATGGATGCCATCCAGGGCGGGAATGATCTGTGGGACGAGTGCCAGTCGAATCCACGTGCCTAACATACGTTCGGTTCGATGGGCCGCATTGGGTCCCATTTCCTCGTAGGAGAGTCCGACACCGGTTCGAAATGCGTCCGCCAACTTGTCAGCGATCTCCGGCGGTGTTCCGCCCGTGAATGCGCCAGACGCAAAGGCCAGACTGTCGTCTTCGTCTGCCAGGACCGCGGCGCCGTAGGCCGAGAGTTCAAATCGGCCGTCCTTCTCGTCGCCAGCCGGGTGAGCGCCGCTAGCCGGGTGAGCGCCGCTAGCCGGGTAATAGTCGAGGAGTTCGGCGGCCGCTTGACCACGCATCCATTCGCGCAGCCAACGCTCCTGCAGGCTCGTGCGAGACGCCAACTCCGCCGACGTCAGCGGTCCCGCCCCGTCCATGGCGCGATAGATCCCGAGGCGGTCGCCGAGGTGGATCATCAGCGAGACCATTTCGCCCTTTTTATAGTTCCAGACGCGAAAGGAATACGCCTTGAGTTCATCGGGGTCGAGGACGGCGCTGCTTGGGCTCATGGCGGCTCCTGGCTTCAGATTGAAATTCGAAAGGGAGTCAGACTGTCGCACGCCCGAGACCAAGTCGCTTGGTCCGGAACGGCGCGATCATCGGTCGTGACGGAGGTCGAGAACGTAGGAATTGCAGAAGGCGGGGAGCTAGCGCCGCCTATGCACAATCATCCACCTTGCCCGCCCGGCTGTTTTCGGACGATCGGATCGAGATTGTCCTGTCTGAAAACCCTGGTCTGATGGGTATTGAGGAAAGAGCAAACGTTGGCATGGCGGGCGCGGAAATTGCCGGTGCACTGGATGACCCCAGGCTGTGAATGCGGAAGGTACCACCAGGCGATCAGGGTGGGGTGGGCACGCGCGGCGAGTTCCAGGCGCCGCGGGGGATTCGGATTTAGCGAATTTGCTTCCCTGGAAACCAACCTATCCGAAACCGGTCCCAGCGATCGCCAAGCGCCTTCTGGCGATTGCCCTATCGTTCAAGCTCTTCAGTCATGGGGGCAAACATGGATTTACTGATTCGGCAGGGCACGCTGGTTGACGGCACGGGTCGCGCAAAGCGCCTTGCAGACGTGGTTGTGCGCGACGGCGTAATCGAGAGCATCGAATCGCCGGGATCAGCCAACCCGGACGCGGCCCGCCAGGTGATTGACGCCGCGGGGATGTTGGTGACTCCGGGTTTTGTCGATCCGCACACCCACTATGACGGGCAGGCCACTTGGGATGACCGGCTTGCGCCATCGTCGGATCACGGCGTGACCACTGCTGTGATGGGAAATTGCGGAGTGGGCTTCGCACCGGTTCGTCCGGGGTCGGAGGATTTTCTGATCGCCTTGATGGAGGGCGTGGAGGATATTCCCGGCGCCGCGCTTGCCGAGGGGATCGACTGGCGATGGGAGAGCTTCTCAGAGTATCTGGACGTATTGGAGAGCAAGCCGCGGGCCATCGAGTTGGCGGCTCAAGTTCCGCACGGGGCGATTCGGGCCTACGTTCTCGGGCGCTCCGGCGATGTGAATCGGCCAGCGACCCGCGAAGAGATCGACGAGATGGCGGCCTTGACCGAGGCGGCCGTTGAAGCGGGTGCAGTCGCGTTCTCGACCAACCGGATTGCGCTCCATGTCTCAACGAATGGCGAAGCGGTCCCTGGGACGTTTGCCGACAAGGCTGAGATCTTGGCGCTGGTGCGTGCGACCCAGGCAGGGGGTTCCAATTTGCTTCAGGTTGTTCCTGATGGGTTGATGGGAGAGAACCCGGACGGCTTCCGCGCAGAAATCGCCCTTTACCGGGAACTCAGCCTTGAGACGGGATGTACGGTGTCGTTCACCCTCGCCCAGAATAATGTCCAAACCGATCTGTGGGTTGAGCTCCTGGAGACGATGGAGCAGGCCAATGCAGAGGGTGCAAAATTGATCGGCATGGCGGCCAACCGTCCCGGTGGAATTTTGATGAGCTGGAACAGCTTCAATATTTTTATGGATCGTCCGAGTTATCTCGAGGTGGCGGAACTTCCTCTCAAAGACCGGCTCGAACGTTTGCGTGATCCGCGCCTGCGTGACCGAATCTTGTCGGAGTCCGTTCAGTCGCCGCTGCTGAAAAACGGCCACATGATCGTGATGCAGAGCCTCGATGCGACCTATATCGCAGAGAAAGAGTTCTCTCTTGAACCCGAACCCTCGGAAAGCCTGGGTCGGCTGATCGCGCGCTCCGGCGAGCCACCCGAAAAGGTCCTCTACGACACGATGTGCGAGATCGGCAATGGCTTCCTTCACGTCTATATGGGGAACTATGCCGAAGGCGATCTCGGCGCTGTCGAGCGAATGATGCGGCATGAGAGTACGTTCATTGGTGCAGCGGATGGGGGCGCACACGTGACGGTACTCTGCGACGCGGGTTATCCAACCTTTATGCTCCAGCACTGGGTCAGGGATCGGACCCGAGGCGAGCGCTTCTCGGTCGAGGAGGCCGTTCGCATGCTGACCAAAGAGCCCGCGGATCTTTACAGCTTCGCCGATCGTGGGGTTGTCGAGCCTGGACGGCGGGCTGACCTGAATATCATCGATTTGGACAGTATTAGGCTTCACATGCCGCGGGTTGAGAATGATCTCCCGACCGGGGCTCCTCGCTTGCTCCAGGGGGCAGACGGCTACGTGGCTACCGTGGTTGGAGGGCAGGTGACCTTTCGGGAAGGCCGGGATACGGGAGCCAGGCCTGGAGGTCTGATTCGAGGCCGCGTGCGCACGTAGGGAGCTTTTGGGAGCGGTTGCCTGGAGGCGGCGGCCGTGAAGGTCGTCCCTGGAGTGAAATCGACATCGGATACGACCCGGCTGGCCGAGACCAGGGAACGATCGATCTGGAATTCGTTGTCGCTCTAGAGTGGGCCTTCGAACTTGTTCTCCGCAGTGAGGCTGCGGTTTGCTCCAAACGGCGAGCGCCTAGGGTTCCTTGGTAGGGGATGCTGTGCTCTTCAGGGCGAGGCCCTCTTGCCGGATGGCCTTGAGCCGATCCGAGAGGTTGGACTTGAGGCCCCGGGAAAGAAGGTTGCGCTTGATGCCACCGAGTTTGTCATCGAAGAGGATCTGGTCGAGGATCCAAAAGTAGTTGGTCGAGGCGCCGGACGCCGACACCCGGCGAAGAGCGCCCCCAATTTGCAATCGGCCTGCCAGGTAGTGGTTCGAGTAGAGGTTCTCGAGGGCGATAATGCCTCCGAGATTTTTGTTGTCGGGGCCTCGGCGGACGATGACGCGGTCGACCGAGAGTGTCGGTCGGTAGCCGAAATCCGAGATACTCCACAGGATCCGGTCGGAGGCGGGTGAGGCGGGTGAGGCGGGTGATGCGACGGGTGGCGCGCTGGTGAGCGCTTTTTGGATTGTCGGGTAGAGGCGCAAGAGGGGATCCGCTTCGCCGGCGAGTAGGGTGATGCCCCTCGCTACCGGGAACGGCTGCGTTTTGTCTGCGTAGGTGGGGAGTCCCTCCATGCCCTGCTTTCTGTACTGGGACACGACTTGGAGCAGGAAACCCTGAAATATGTCAAGGAAGCGCCGATGCGCGTCGGCGGCTTTCCAGTCGATGGAGCGGGCCTCCTGGATGCCCTGGGCATCGAGCTTGAATCGACAATTCGCGGGTTTGCATTCGGCGAGTACTTCGTAGTCGTCCTCGCCCAGTTCGAGGGGCGCGAGATTCTTCAGCGCGGCTGGGTTTGAGAAGTAACCCGAGGCCTCGGGTTCGATGATCATGGGCGGGGCGCCCGGCGCGGAGCCAAAGAACAGCTTTGCGCCATCCTCGGGGACGCGGATCAGGCCGGCGAAAGCTGCCTGGCGGCTCCGGTCGGCGACCGAAATCTCCACAAGAATGGGGTCCGCGTCGAGAGAGGCAAGTTTGTTTTCGTCTATACCCATGTACGCCAAAAAAGCGGCCATGGAATCGTCCTCCTGGGCCGTGGCCACGAGAGACAGCAGCAGGATCGTGACGCCTGTCGCAATCGCCGTTGCGACTCGGACGAAAGATCGCAAACGGGGTCTCAGTATGTGTGTCTCGGGCGTTCGCATGGGTATGCCGATGACTATACCAAGGAATCCAATTCGAAGGTGTCGTTCGTGAGCGCCGGGCCGTCGCTCGGAGCCTATCTACCCCGACAAAAACTACGGCGGGGTTACGGTGATCTTCGACCAACTCTTTGACAGCGATCAGCCCGGGTTGGCGAGCGAGCCGTGCCGCTACGGGCTTGCCCACCCGAGCACCGCCACCAACCCGCAGCGAATCGCCTTCGATGAATGGATAGCGCTCTTCCGCGCGGTGTTCCGCGCGCGTGGCAGCCCGATCGCTTCGGGCTCGCCTCCAGTTGCTTTCCGAACGAAAAGCTAAATAAGAGGTTGGTTCCAGTATGGAGGGGCGAGCCACCGCTACGGGCAATCGCGGGCCAGAATCGTAAACTTTGGGTCAAAGGGAACGGGGCGGGGGGCTGAGTTCGAGTTATGGGAACAGATGTGATCATCGTGGGGGGAGGGGTCGCGGGATTGTCCACGGCTTACCAACTCTCCCGGCGAGGTGTCTCGGTGACCTTGGTGGAGCGGCAGCAACTGGGCGCGGGTTCCACCGGCCAGGCCGCCGGACTCTTGGGCCAGGTACGAAAGACCGCCAGCGCCACGCGCATGCTCGTGGACGGGCTCGACGTGGTGCGCGAACTCGAAGCGGAAACCGGCCAGGAAATCTTCGTCGAAACCGGCAGCCTGCGACTGGCCACGGCAGAGGCTCGGGTTGAGGACACCCGCAACCACGTTGGCCTGGGCGCAGGGAGCGAACTCGAAGTGCGTCTGGTCGGTGCCGAAGAGACCGCCCGGCTCTTGCCGTACATGAAATCCGATGATGTCATCCTCGCCAGTCATACCCCCAGCGACGGGCATATCTTGCCCCACGAACTGGCCATGAGCTACGCCCAGATGGCGCGCAAAAACGGGGCGAACATTCTGCAAAATCGTCCCGTGCGCGATGTGATCATCGACGGGAGCCGCGCCAAGGGCGTGCAAACCGATGACGGCCCGCTTTACGCCGACCAAGTGCTGCTGGCGTGTGGACCCTGGGCGCATGTCATGGCCGAGCGAGCGGGTCAGGTCCTGCAGACCGTGGGCATCGAGCACGTGTACCTCACGTCCCACCCCCACGACGCTTACCCCGTCGAGCGAAGGAGCCCGGCCGTCCGCGACTACGACGGGCGTATTTATTCGAGGCCCGAAGCCGGCGGTCTCATTGTGGGTATTTACGAAGAAGATCCTGTAATCCGGGACATGGGCGAATTGAACGATGATTTTCACATGAGCCGAATGCGCGCGGCCCAGGACAGTTCAGCCGTGGCCTACCTAATGGACAGTGCCCTGCATCGGTTCCCCTTTCTCGACAAAGTGAAATACACCGTCACCCAAGGCATCATGACGTTTACTCCCAACGGCTGTGCGCTTTCGGGCACCATCCCGGGGGTCGACGGTCTCTTTCATACGGCCGGGTTCTGTGGGCACGGCATCGTGCAGAGTCCGACGATGGGTGTGATCATGGCCCAACTGATCTTGGGCGAGCCCTGCGCCTATGATCTCAGCGCCATAGCGGCCGATCGCTACTTCGGTGCTTCGGGTTTGCAAGCTCGGCGCGACATCGAGCCGAAATGCGTTTTCGCCTATGCGGGACACTACGGGCCGGCGGGGCGCTGAAGGACCGAGAGCGACAAGCCGGCCGGGGTCCTCGGGTTCAGGGCGCTTGGGCTCAAGGCGCTTGGGCTTCGGCTTGCCAGTCCGCAATGCGCGGGCCGGTCACGTCGTCCATGACCCGCTCCAGGTGGGTGTGGGCATAATGGAGGAAGTCGAAGTCGAGGCTGGAGATTCCGCTCTGGAGAAAGCCCCAGAACGATTCGCGTAAATTGGACATGATGCGCATGAGGTGGAGATGGGCCAGGTGGTGGGGTTCGACTTTGCCAAAGTAGGCATCCGCCAGAGCCTGGCATCCCGCCGAGTCCAACCCTTGATTCGCGGCGAAGTTGCCCAGGTCGAAGAAGCGGTCGCCCATGCCGGCGTACTCCCAATCCAGGAGGCGAATGGTGTCCCCGTCTTCCAGGAAGTTGGCGGCCAGCAGGTCGTTGTGGCACGGAACCGAATCGGTCGCCGAGGCCAATGCCCGCTCGACGGCTTGAGCATGGTCTAGCGCCACTGCGGCAGACGGGGGGAAGGCGACCCCGCGTTCCAAGGCGAGCCGCTCGTAGCTGCGAAGAACCGCGAAGACCGAGAAGGTGCCGGGGAAGGTCGGTCCGTCGTGGTAGCGACGCACCGTGCTCATGATTCGGCGGATGACATCGTGCTGAGCGGCGCGTTCGGCCGAGACCCCATGGCCATCCACGAAATGGGTCACCATGGCCGCGTGATCGGGCAGGAACGCGTAGACCTCGGCGCCGATGCCCAGGTCGGCCGCAATGCGGCTGATCGCGTACTCGCGATTCCGCTCGATCCCAAGAAGGTTGGTGCCTACGCCTCCCACGCGCAGTACGAAACGGGCTTCGCCGCGTCGGACGAAGTAGTTGAGGTTGGTGATTCCTCCTTCAAGTGGATGGACCTCGTCCGGCGGGATGTCCCAACCGGGCACAGCCTGAAGGATTCTCTGGAGTGCGTCGTTTTCGTTTTCGTTCTCGTCCGCCACGTTGTTCCCTCTGGGCCGTCCATTCTACACCGCCGATCCGCCCCAAAAGGCCAGTGCTGGGCAGCGGCGCGATTCGATGGTTGGAGCGAGCGGCCAGGGGCGAATCGATGGTTTGCGCCAGAAGAGTGAGATTCGGCGAATGACTCGAGGCTTATGTGTGCGCCTTCCAATCCTCGACTAGGCCCTCGATGGTCACCTCGGCGATTGCCGTCATGTCCGGGGCGACCAGCTCGTAGAGAATGCCGGCGGCGTTGTGGCCGCCGAAAAATACGATTGCGCCGTCGTCACCCCCGCGTTCGAGATGCGGGGGGCCGTCGCCCAGGTTCAGCGCGTACTCTCCGGCCTGGCGGACAGTGTGTTTGCCCTGGCTGCCGTCGGGGTTCAAGTCCCAAGTGTGTTGTTCGCCCGCGAGTACCAGCACGCTGGTTGTGCAAACGTGCCGGTGCATCGGACAATGCCCTCCGTCGCCCTCCCATCGCAGGACCATGTCGAGGGTGCCTGCCCCAACGTCGTGGCCCAAAATCGTGTATTCGTGCCGGACCTTGTAGGGCAGTTCCGCGTCACCCACGACTTCTCGCCAGGCGACGTGTTCGGGGTCGAAGAAGGATTTCATGATGGGTGACTCCTGTGGTCTGTTGTGCGGGTTTCGTCTCCGGGCGGCTCGGGCATATCGCCGTGGGAATCGGTAATCCGCTGCTGGCGAGAGGATAATCCACCAGAAACGGCGCGGTAGCCAATCCTTCGCGATCTTCGAAGTCGGGGCCTCTCCTTCGTTCGCGGGCATCGGGAACTCATGAACTCCACCATTGGCCGGCGGTTTCGGCAGCCGAGGTTTTGGGTCGCTGACATGGGGTATGTGATGAGTAGGGATGCCCGCGGGCTATCGCGGGGTAAACGCGCGGATTTCGTCAAGGCCGGCACCGCCGAGGTTCACCACCACCCCCATCATCGCCCCCACCCCCACCCCCACCTCCACAACCGCCGACGCGCTAGCCACGCTCGCGGCCGAACTCATTTTCCACTCGAATTATGCGAGTGTGGACGTGTCGTGGGGGATGTTGGGGGATGTATAGTGGGACCTTGAACCACCGACCGGTTGAGAATTAAGGAGAACGTGTTGGCCCAGACCCACGACCACGAAATCGTATCGATCTATCCCTTCAACGAGGGCGAGGTCGATCGGCTCATGAATAATTCCAACGAGTGCGTCCTGATGTGGGCCACAAAGGACGGCTGGCCCGTGGGTGTGACCCACACATTTCTTTGGCACGACGAAAAGATCTGGCTGACCTTCGCTTCGCATCGGCATCGGGCTGAAGCCATTCGCCGAGATCCGAGGGTTTCGGTCAACGTGAGCAGCGCCGCCTATCCGCCTCGATCCGCGAAAGACTTGCCCTCGGGCGCGATCACCTTCAAGGGGCGCGGCGAATTCTTTGAGGACGACAAAACGAAGGCCTGGTTCTACCCGGCGCTGTCAAAAAAACTGAGCCCGACCAACGAGGGCGCCGCGAATTTCTTCACTGGATTTCTCGATTCACCCCTGCGCACCATTCTGGCAGTCACTCCCGAAAAAAGAATCATGTACAACAGCGGGAAGGCGGATCAGCATGTGGCGGGAACGATCTCCGAGGAGGAACTCGGCGATCGTTTACCGGGCGACGCCAAACGCATGAATGTCGAGCGAGCGCGTCGTGGGCTCGACCCGCGCTAATTTCAGTTCGCGTATCGACTTGTTGATTGTCGCGACTGCTCACTCTCGCGCCTGCTCGTCTTGGGGAGACAGGGATTCCACGAGGTTGACATTGGGGAGAGGGCGCTGTGCTCAAGATGGAGATGCGTGAACGGGCGACGGCAATGCGCTTTCCACCTGCGGTTGACCCGCGCGAAGACCTCGGGGTACCCTGACGCGATGACGGCCGACCCGCTTCGGGAAATTACAAAAGAAGAAATCAGCGATTTTCACAGGGACGGGGCTGTCCTTTTGAAGGGCGTATTGGCTTCTGAGTGGGTCGATTTATTGCGCGAGGGGACGGACGCGGCGATCGCGAACCCCGACGTGATGTCGGAGAATCTCGGGACCCTGCGAGTCGATCAGTTCCCCGCGGCGAAGTCGCCTGCGCTCCAGCGAATCGTCGATGAGTCTCCCCTGGCCGAAATAGCGGGACGCGCTCTAGGAAGCGCGGTTCGCTTCTACATGGATCAGCTCTTCTTCAAACCGAAAGGTCTTTTCCTTCCCACACCATGGCATCAGGATACCTGCTACTACAATCTTGAGGGAGACGCCCTCGTTCGGGCGTGGGTGTCTCCGGATCGAGTTTCTCGCGAGGTCAGCCTCGAAGTTGTGCGGGGATCACATCTCTGGAATGTCACGTACTCCCCACTCGCGGGTCGCGATCCCGATCTGGATGCCGACGCCCGGGTGATGCTCGAAAGCGCCCGCGCGGGTGAACCGATGCTGGGTGTTGACGCGTACGACGACTGGAACTACTTCAGCGGAGTCCGGGACAACAGCCTGCCCAAGGTGCCCGATATCGAAGGTCACAGGGACTCCTACGAGATACTGGGCTGGGACTATGAACCCGGTGACGTGATTCTTTTTCATGGGCACATCCTGCACGCCGCAGGCGGGAATGTCGCTTCGCAGACTCCTCGCCGTGCCCACGCGTCGCTCTGGGCCGGGAGCGACGTCCGCTATCTGCATCGCGTCGGGCAGGTGATCCCCGATCCCCGCGCCCTCTACAAATACGAACCCAAATCGGGCCAGCCGTTGAGTGAATTCCCCGAGGTTTTCCCCGTGGCCTGGTCGCCCGATCCGGCAGGGTAAGCGGCAGGATAGGCCGCAAGATAGGCCGCAAGATAGCCGGCAGGATAGGCATGGAGGGCCGGGGAGGGCGGGGGAGGGCCCGCGAAGGCGCGTGCGCTTGGCTTTGGGAATCGAGGGGCGAAGAAAGCCGAAGAACCCAGCGGGATCGCGATGGATCGCGATGGATCGTGGGTTCGGCGCTAATTCCTCGTCAGAGGATCCCAGCTCCCCATCGCAGGGCGCGCCCAAGCAATTCCATGAAAATCGGGTTCTCCCAGGAACCGCGCACGACCTCGGCGACATCTTGCATCGGGCGCATATCGTATCGGCCGCAGCAGTGCCCGAGCGTGATGTAGAGAACTTCGCCGGCGCCCACCGGGTGCGTGTACGCGACGAGTCTGGGTTCATCGTCCGGCCATGCGTTCTCGACGTAGCCCGATTGGAAGGTTCCGGTGAAGCGGGTTTCGAGAAGGGGCTTGACCTCGCCGAAATACTCGCAGAGGTAGAGTTCGTCCGACGCCTCGAAGCTCTCCAAGCCTTCGACCAAGGGATGTTCGGGGTCTGAAACCGTCACCGTGTAGGCCTGGCTCGGCGGATGAGAAATGAATCGACTCCCGAGCGTCTCCATGAAGAGAGTGTGGCTTCGAGGGCTTTGCAGACCTTTGGGTGTGAAATCCAGAAAAGCATTGGTGCCGTGCAGGGCGATCCAGCGTTTTCCCGATGAGACGAAGTCGCGCAGCGCTCGCTCCTGAGCGGCGTCGGGCCGAAGGTCGCAGGTATACGTCACCAAGAAATCCGACTTGGCGATGGCTTCTGTATTGGCAAAGCTGTCGGAGACGCAGGTGCGAATTTCTGGCATTTCGGCCAGGAGTTGAAGGAGGTTGAGTCGCGCGAAGTCCGTGTCGTGAAAGCGCGCATTGGCCACGAGATAGGCCTGAATGGGGTCGGACATTGTTATCGGACGCTCCCTCGGGTTTTGCGCCGGAGTATGGAGTTTGAGCGGATCTGGAACTCGGGCTCGGCGGCCTTCTATTTCGGCTTGGAGAACATACGGTGCCAGACCTCGGCGTCGGTGACGCCCGCGATTTTTCCGTCGGGTCCGTACATGGCAAGAGGTCCGTAAGACGTAAAGAGGTAGACGGTTTCCTCGGGAAAGGCGGTCTCGAGGTGCTCGGCCCCCATGGGTTCCCGGGCGAAGTAGCCCGCCTTGGCGACTCCGCCTCTGTATTCAATTCGGCCCTTCAGGACATAGAAATCCGCCGGGCCCAGGTGCTTGTGGGGGGGCGCGACGGTGCCCGCGGCCTGTTTGAACATGACGGTCCAGGCTCCCGTTTCGGGACAGGCTCGCAGTAGTTTCGCCCAAGCGCCGTCCCCCATGGTCAACCACGCCAACTCTTCAACGTTCACGATCAGTTCATCGGGTCGGAAGGGCATCGGCTCCGCTCCTAAAGGTTCTGGGTTTTCTGCTCGGCGTCCTGGAGTACACGTTCGCGATCGATCGAAATCTCCTGGGCGCTCCTCGACCCAGCGAACTCGATTGACCGTAGACACGGTAACAGGCGAACCGAAGGGTCCACCCAGCAAAGATGGGGTTTTCGCGCGCTCCTCGCTAGCGCACTCGGGCCCCAACCCCGACTTTGTTCCCATCCTCAGCCTCACGCCGCTCGACTCCCACGCCTCCCCCGGCTTTGGGGTTCCGGCTTCGCGCTGCTGGCGTGGGTGCTGCCCGTCGAAGATGGCTTCCGAATCCTCTACAGTGCTGTGACAATTGTCGGAGACTGCCGTGACAGACGTAAGCACTTACAAATATATTCTCTACGAAGTCGATCGCAATCGGGCCTGCATAACCTTGAATCGACCCAAGCAGCGCAACGCGCTTTCCCTCGCGCTGGTTGAAGAGCTCCAGGCGGCGCTTTGGGAGGCCGATGACGATCAGTCTGTACATTGCGTGATCCTGCGAGGCGCGGGCCTCGGATTCTCTGCGGGGTATGACCTCGCCCCGGCCCATCTGTCCCGCCCCGACGACGGTGTGAAGCGAAGGACGGGGCGCGGAATCGACAGTGACACGTGGATGCTCGAGCGCTTTCAACGCTGCATGCGAACCCTCTGGGAGATGCACAAGCCCTCGATTGCGCAGATTCACGGACACTGTCTCGCCGGCGGAACCGATCTTGCTCTCTACTGCGATATTGTGATCGTCGCCGACGATGCGGTAATCGGTTTTCCACCGCTTCGAAATATGGGTGCGCCTCCAAATCACATGTGGCTCTACCACTGCGGGCCCCAATGGACCAAGCGATTGCTCTTGACGGGAGATTCGGTGAGCGGCGAAGACGCCGCCAGAATCGGGTTCGCGATGAAGTCCGTTCCGCCCGAATATCTGGATAGCGAAGTCCAGGGCCTAGCGGATCGGTTTGCGCTGGTGGATTCGGATCTCCTCTCGGCGAACAAGCGCGTCGTGAATCTGGGAATGGAACTGATGGGTGCCCAGACCCTGCAGCGATTGGCGGCCGAAAACGATGCCAAGGCCCACACCACCCGGGCCGCGCGGCAAGTCTACAAGGATCTGGCGAACAACGGCGTGAAGCAGACCATCTCTGCGCGCGATGCGCCCTTCGGAGATGGGCGGGCACGGGTGATTGGCCCCGAACGGCGAGACGCGGACGGACGACTCTTGCCCCCGCTGGACTGAGGCAGGCACGTCAATCTCGAGGAGCGACAGTTGTCCGAGGCGGCGAGACCACCCGGACGATTCTGACACTGAGACGATACGGAGACGAAGAGTGAGATTTGGTGTTTTCTACGAGTTGCAGCTGCCAAAACCCTGGAAAGAAGGCGACGAACACCGTCTCTTTCAAGAAGCACTTGAACAGGTCGTCCTCGCCGACCGCCTGGGGTTCGACTACGCGTGGGAAGTTGAACACCACTTTCTCGATGAGTACTCGCACTCCTCGGCGCCGGAGGTGTTCCTTGCCTGCGCGGCCGGTCGAACCGAGCGCATTCGTCTGGGACACGGCATCCGCCAGGTGATTCCGCGCTACAACCACCCTGCGCGAACCGCCGAGGGCATTGCGACCCTCGATCTCGTCTCGAACGGCCGGGTTGATTTCGGAATCGGCGAGGGGGCCACTCGCCTGGAACTGGGTGGTTTTGGAATTCCGGCGAAAGAGAAGCGGGCGATGAGTCTCGAGGCCGCCGAGCAGATCGCCAACATGATGGTGCTCGATCCGTATCCGGGATACGAGGGACATTCTTTTTCGATGCCGTGTCGAAACGTGTTGCCCAAACCCCTTCAAAAGCCCCACCCGCCGATGTGGATTGCGTGCACAAACCGCGACACGATTCGGGTCGCAGCGCAAAACGGCCTCGGCGCTCTGGCGTTTTCCTTTGTCGACCCCGATGAGGCGAAGTCCTGGTCGGACATTTACTACGACATCATTCGGTCCGACGCGTGTGTTCCGATTGGTCATAGCGTGAACGCGAACATCGCGATGGTCTCGAACTTTTCACTTCATCACGATCGCGCCGAAGCCATTCGCCGCGGGCATGAGGGTTTTGAATTTTTCAACTATGCGCTTCGTGCCCTGGTGACCCACGACACGGTTCCTGGCCGCACCCAGTTGTGGAAGGAATTTCAAGAGTTGCGCGGAAATCGTACCGAAGAAGTCATAGAAGCATCCCGCGGCGCGGACCACAAAGTGAGCGGGATCGGAACACCGGACGATATGCGAGATCACCTGAACCAGTTTCAGAGTGCGGGGGTCGATCAGATCATCTTCATGCAGCAGTCGGGCCGTAACCGCCACGAACACATCTGCGAATCGCTCCAACTCTTTGCCGACGAGGTGCTGGAGCCCTTCGCCGCCGAATGCGAATCCCGGGAGCGAGCCAAGGCCGAAGGGCTCGCCCCCTACATTGAGGCGGCTCTCGCGCGGAAGAAGTTCATGGAGCCCTTGGCCGATGGCGATATCCCCGTGGTCCGGGCGTCGGTGAAGAAGGTCGAGGTCAATCGCGAGGTGGCGAGAGACCGGGCTTGAAATCATCTCGGCGGGGGAGCGCTGGGCTCGGCTCTCGGAGGCCGATTATGCGCGTGGGGAGCGCGTGGGGAGCAGGGGGGCCATGGTTTGCGCTCCGAGCCCCTTCGCTCTCTGTGGCTTCATGGATGATCGCGGTCTCCATGGACCATCGCGCTGTCCATTATGGCTGTAGAAGATTGCTGAAGAAAATCGCTAAACAAGATCACTAAACACTGTTTAGTTCTTGTGCTACGGTGCCGGAGTCGTCCATAACATCAGGGAATCAGGGAGAAGGCCAATGAGTTCGCCCAATGTTCAACTCGACCCGCGAGGGCAGGGGCCCGATGCCCCGTGGCACGTAATCGAGAGCCGTGCGCCGGTGTTCGACGAAGTGACGGTCCTCAGCGACAACCTCGAGGTGAAGGGCTCGATTCCCCCCGAACTCAACGGCCGCTACATCCGCAACACCGCCAACCCCCAGACGGGCTGGACCGAACACTGGTTCATTGGTGACGGCATGCTGCACGGCATCGAACTGCAAAACGGCAAGGCTACGTGGTATCGCAATCGTTATGTCCGGACCCCGCAATACGCCAACCCGGGCGCCGATCGCCTGGAGTTGGCGCTGGATCCCGCAACGTTCACCTTCGACCACTCGGTATCGGCTGCCAACACCCACATCATTGGTCACGGCAGCCGGATCCTTGCCCTCGAAGAGGGCTCCTTCCCCTACGAGATGACAGCAGAACTCGATACTGTCGGGCCCCATACCTTCGACGGTGTGCTCACGGGTGCTTTTACCGCCCATCCGAAATTTTGTCCCGACACCGGCGAGATGATCGCGTTTGGTTATGCGCAAGTCGAGCCCTACCTCAGCTATTACCGGGTGGACACGTCCGGAAAAATGGTGCAGAACACGCCCATCACCGTTACGGGTCCGACGATGATGCACGACATGGCGGCGACTCGAGATCATACAATCTTCATGGATTTGCCCGCGATTTTCGATATGGACTTGGCCATGAAGGGCGGCATGCCCATCCGCTGGAGCGACGACTACCCTGCGCGCTTCGGCGTCATACCCCGTGAAGGGGGCGACGCCGACGTCCAGTGGTTCGATGTGAAGCCGGGATACTGCTTCCACACGCTGAATGCATTCGACGACGGGGACGAGACCGTGGTCTACGGCATGCGGGTGCCGGAAATCTGGCGCGACTCGTCCAAGATGGAAATGGGCGCGGTGCCCGACCCGGCGAGCAGTCCCCGCCTTCACGAGTGGCGCTTCAACCGAGCCACTGGCGCCGTGGCCGAGCGCTACCTCGACGACGACTCGGGTGAGTTCCCTCGGATTCCGGATAGCAAGCAGGGTTTTGATTTTCGATACGGTTATTCGCTCGGGATCACGGGTACAGCCAACGGCACGTCGGGCATGGGCGGCGCCGTGTTCAAATACGACCTGGCCAAGGGCGGTTCGAAGGAGATCCACTCGTTCCCTGCCGGCCACGAGCCGGGCGAGTCGGTGTTCATCCCGGCCGAAGGCGCCACCAGCGAGGATGACGGCTACTTGATGACCTACGTCTGGAAACCCGACACCGACACCAGCTATTTGGTGATCCTCGATGCATCGAACATTGCCGCCGACCCCATCGCGGAAATCCACATTCCCAGGCGGGTCGTCTCAGGCTTCCACAGCAGTTGGATTCCCGACAGCCGCTGATACTCCCGCAAAAGGCCCACCATGCTGACTCGTGCGGCCATTTTGGCGGTTGCTAGCCGCCACGTCGAAGACCACGGTTTTGAAGCGGTCTCGCTGCGGGCAGTGGCTCGTGAACTCGATGTCACCGCGCCGGCGCTCTACGACCACGTCGACTCAAAGTCAGACCTGCTGGCCCTCATCGCGGCCGAGGGATTCGAAGAAATGGTGGCCCAGTTCCGAACCGTCAGCGCCACGGCGGCCACCCAGCGCCTGCGAGCGCGAGCCCTGGTGTACGTCGCGTTTGCCGTCGAGCACCCGGAGTTGTTTCGCTTGATGTTTCAATACCGACCCGCCGAGGTGGCGATCGAACTCGATAACGAATTGCCCGCCGCCACCCGGGCGCTTGAGATCAACTTTGCCGATATCAGCGAGGCGATCGGCAAGGGCGAGTTGCCCGATCGTGATGTCGTCGAGCTTTCGATGATGCTTTGGTCGGCGGTGCATGGGGTCGCCACGGTGGCCATGATGGTGGCCAGCGCAGAGCATGAAAAACTCGCCGGAGACGTCATCGACGCCATGCTCACCGGCTTGCGGATCGGCTGACTGTGCGTCAGCTCGCTCCATATCTCTATGGTCTCAAGAAAGGCAGCGTTTGCTTTCGTCAGCCACTTCGCTGATGACGATCCGTGGTGCGAGTAGCTCGTTTACGACGGCGTGGTTTCAAACTTTTAGGTCGACGTGGAGCCAGAGGGACCCAGAGGGGAGAGTTCAGCGATCTCAGCGTCGATTTCTATTTCTGTGCCCAAACCCCGCTGGCTATTCTTGTCGACGCATGTCCTTCGAATCGATCCCCGCCACAATCGTGGGCTTCTTCATGGCATCGCGACGGAAGGGCTCGCCGAGTTCCTGGTTGAGAAGGACTTCGATAAAGGTCGTCACGCCGCTCGACTGCTCCTTGCATGCGATCTTGAGCGCTTCGGTCATCTCGGCCTGGGTCTGCACGGTGACGCCCTTGAGGCCGCAGGCCTCGGCGACACCCGCATAGCTTACCTGGGGGTCGAGTTCGGTGCCGACGAAGTTATCGTCGTACCACAGGGTTGTGTTGCGCTTCTCTGCGCCCCATTGGTAGTTGCGAAAGATGATCATGGTGATGGCCGGCCAGTTTTCACGGCCGATGGAGCTCATCTCGCTCATCGAGATGCCGAACGCGCCGTCGCCCGCGAAGCCCACCACCGGAACATCGGGGCAACCGATCTTGGCGCCGATAATCGATGGGAACCCATAGCCGCACGGCCCGAACAGACCCGGGGCCAGGTACTTGCGTCCTTCTTCGAAGCTCGGATACGCGTTGCCAATGGCGCAGTTGTTGCCGATGTCGCTGGAGATGATCGCATCGGCGGGCAGGGCTTCCTGGATCGCGCGCCAGGCGTGTCGCGGCGCCATGCGGTCGGCGTCACGAACCCGTGCGCGCTCGTTCCAGGTTGTTCCGGGATCATCCTCTTCGTGGTCCATCCCCGCCAGGGTTTCCTGCCACGCGGCCTTGGTCTCGCGGATCAGGTTTTCACGCTCGCTTCGGCCGCTGTCGCCTGCAGTGGGCGAGAGCTGGTCGAGGATCTGCTCGGCCACTTGCTTGGCGCAGCCTTGGATGCCGACGCTCACACGCTTGGTCAACCCGATGCGGTCGGCATTGATGTCGACCTGAATGATCTTGGCTTCACCCGGCCAGTAGTCGATGCCATAACTGGGTAGCGTCGAAAACGGGTTCAGGCGAGTGCCCAAGGCCAGCACAACGTCGGCCTGGGCGACCAACTCCATCGCGGCCTTCGAACCGTTGTAGCCGAGCGGGCCGCACGCCAGGGGATGGCTACCCGGAAAAGCGTCGTTGTGCTGGTAGTTGCAGCAGACCGGCGCGCTGAGTTTCTCGGCGAGTGCCTGGGAGGCCGGGATGCCGTCGCCAAGGATGACCCCCGCTCCGTTGAGGACTACGGGGAATTTGGCCGCGGAAAGCAGCGCCGCTGCGTCCGCGATGGCCTGTCGTCCGCCCGAGGGCCGCTCGAAGCGCACCATTTGCGGCAACTCGATATCGATTACTTGGGTCCAAAAATCCCGGGGTACGTTGATCTGTGCCGGCGCCGAGCCGCGCCAGGCCTTGAGGATGACCCGGTTGAGCACTTCGGCGATGCGGGAAGGGTCACGGACTTCTTCCTGGTAGCAAACGATGTCGTGAAACATCGCCAGTTGCTCGACCTCCTGGAACCCGCCTTGACCGATGGTTTTGTTGGCCGCCTGGGGGGTGACCAACAACATCGGCGTGTGGTTCCAATAGGCGGTCTTCATCGCAGTAATGAAGCCAGTAATGCCGGGGCCGTTTTGGGCGATCGCCATGCCCATCTGTCCACTGGCCCGGGTAAAGCCATCGCAGATCAGCCCGCCGTTGGTTTCGTGTGCGACATCCCAAAACGTGATTCCCGCTTTCGGAAAGAGATCGGAGATGGGCATAAAGGCCGAACCGATGATGCCGAATGAGTGCTCGATGCCGTGCATTTGCAAAACCTTCACAAAGGCTTCTTCAGTGGTCATCTTCATCGGGGTGTTCTCCTGGCGGGGCCGACGACTGGGTGGTCATGTCGTCGCCGGGGGTGGATGAGACTGGGTGGGTTCAACCGATCGGTGGATGCCCTTCGGAGGTTGGGCCATGGAAAAGGCAGGCGCGAAGAATAGCCAACCGCGGGCTGAAATCTGCCCTCAATCGCCTCCCGATCCCTCCGCTCGCGCTCAATCGGTTCTTACTCCGCTCTCAATGGCCGCAAAGCGGTCGGTAGCGCCGAAGAGGTGGAGCAGGAGTACCCGTCCAAGATCGCGCCGCGCCTGTTCGTACGCGCCTGCCACCCGCTGCTGATGGTGGAGCCCGCCGTCCATATCGGCGGGATCGGCGATTTCGAACGGCAGGACTGGAGCCGCGTCACCCTCGTCCGCTATCGCAGTCGCCGTGACTTCGTGGAGTTCGTCCTGGAACAGGAGTACGCGCAGAACGTCGATCACAAGTGGGCGGCCTTCAGCCGCAGCCACACGATGCCGGCGACCCCGCGCATTTCGTTCGCGACGGTGTGGCTCGTGCCGCTCCCGATCCTGGCCGTGATCGGGCTGCTCCTGGATCGGATAGGCGCCCGGTCGCGGTAGGCTGGGGATCGGACATATAAGCTGGCTTCTGGCACAACGTCCGAGCCTGGGCGTTATGTTAAATTCCTAAGGGGTGCCCCGTGGCCGGCTGGCCTCTTCCGAGTTGAGCGAAATTGGCTCCGACG
>DUCH01000310.1 GCA_012959865.1 Myxococcales bacterium
CGAAACGGCCGGGGCCATCCGCCCCAAGTGCTCCCCCCAAACCGAGCGCTGTTCCACCGCTTCCAAGCCACCGAATCCCCCTAAACGCGAGTGTAGCGCCCCGTCGAACGGCAGGGCGCGACAACAAACCAATTATTGTCGATCGATTGGGCGGCCGTTAGACTGCCGCGGCGTCGCCCCTCGGTCGACTCCTCAAAGCCACCAAAGGCCCTTCCCTTGAAACTTACGACCCTCGACGATTGGCTCTCTGGCCCGGAGGCCCAAGCGAACCCCATTCGCGGGCGACGCGTTTTTGTTCGAGCCGATCTCAACGTTCCCCTGGATTCGGGTCGAATCGTCGATGACAGCCGGTTGAAAGCTTCGGTGGGCAGCGTCAAGCGCCTGTGCACAGCGGGTGCTCGAGTGATCCTCGCCTCGCATCTCGGCCGGCCCAAAGGCGAACGGGTGGATTCCCTCTCCCTTGCACCCCTGGCCCCTGCGTTCTCGGAGCGGAGCGGTCTGCCCGTGACATTCGTCGAGGACTGCGTGGGCGAGACCGCGGCTACCGCGGCCAATGCCTTGGGCGAAGGCGAGGTGTTGCTGCTGGAGAACCTTCGTTTTCATCGGGGCGAAACCCAGAATCAGCCCGAATTTTCCCGCGCCCTCGCGACCCTGGCCGAACTTTACGTGAACGACGCCTTCGGGACTGCACACCGCGCCCATGCCTCGACGGTGGGCATGGTGGCTCACGCATCCGCCGCTGCCGCGGGCGACCTTATGCTCGACGAAATTCAACATCTCAGCGCGATACTGCGGCCGGAAAGGCCTTTGCTCTGCCTACTGGGCGGCGGCAAGGTCTCCGACAAACTCGGTGCGTTGCAAAACCTCGCCGAGCGAGCAGATATCCTCGCGGTGGGGGGGGCCATGGCGTACACGTTTTTGGCCGCGCGCGACGAGGCTGTCGGCAACTCCCGGGTAGAGAGCGATCGGATTGGCGAAGCTCAGAGGTTGCTCGACCGAGCGGCAGCGGGCCAGTACGAACTACTCCTGCCCACCGATCATGTGGTGAGTCAAACCCTCGACGGGTCGGGGGAGTCAAAGATCGTCCGCTCCATCCCCGCAGGCTGGATGGGGGTGGACATCGGCCCTGAAACAGCGGCACGCTACGCCGCGGCAGCACACGCCGCTCGCACCCTCTTCTGGAATGGACCCATGGGAATCTTTGAGATCGAGCCTTTTGCGAAGGGAACCGAACACGTGGCCCGAGCCGTAGCGGATTCGCCAGCCACGAGCGTAGTCGGAGGCGGCGACTCGCTTGCGGCGGTCAACGGCTTGGGGATTGGCAATCGAGTCGGACACCGCTCCACGGGCGGCGGCGCTTCCCTTGAATTCGTACAGGGGCTTGAACTCCCCGGTCTGAAAGCATTGGAGCAATAGTGCGAAGGCCTCTGCTCGTTGCCAACTGGAAGATGCACAAAGACCGAGGCGAGGCCCGGGTCTACGCGGATGCCCTGCGGGACGCCTTGACCGACCCGGAACTCGGAGCGGGGGAAATTGTCATCGCCCCGCCATTTACCGCTCTCGAAACCCTGGCGGCGGCACTCGTGGGCAGCCCAATAGCCCTGGGCGCCCAGGATGTTTCCCCGGAAGCCGAGGGGGCGCATACCGGCGAAGTCTCCGCCCCAATGCTCGCGGATCTAGGCTGCAAATATTGCATCGTGGGCCACAGCGAACGCCGGGGGCAGCACGGCGAGACCAGCGCCCAGGTCAGCGCAAAGGCCGGGGCTCTGTTGAAGGCCGGTCTGCGCCCAATCCTGTGCGTGGGCGAAACCCAGGCCCAGCGAGCGGCGGGCAAAACGGCGGAAATCGTGGCCGAGCAGCTACAAGTCAGTCTTCCTCGAATCGACCCTCCCGCTGCGGGCAATCTGGTGGTAGCCTATGAACCCATCTGGGCGATTGGAACCGGGGTAACGGCTACCCCTGAACAAGCCCAGGAAGTCCACGCGCTCCTCAGAAAACATCTTCGAACTGTTTTTGGGGCCGAAGCCGAAAAAGTCCGATTGCAATACGGGGGTTCCGTCGGGCCCGGCAATATCCAAGCCCTCATGAGCCAGCCCGACATCGACGGCGCGCTGATAGGCAACGCCAGCCTCACCCCCGAAACCTTCGGGCAAATTATCGCCAACTCTTATTTGGAGAACACCTCACCATGAGCACAATGCTTCTCGTCCTGCACTTCATGGTCTGCTTCGTGCTGATTACCGTGGTGCTGCTGCAACGCGGCAAGGGCTCAGATCTCGGTGCCGCACTCGGGGGCGGGGGGGCGAATACTGTCTTCGGAAGCCGGGGCGCCGGCAATTTCCTGACCAAACTGACTACGGGGAGCGCCATCCTTTTCATGATCACCAGCCTCTCTCTTGCGTATCTCGGCACCCAGCAATCCGATGTTCAGCTCTTCACGGCCGACGAACTCGCCGAGAAGCAGAGTACCGGCTCAAACCTGGGTGAAGGCGATTCAGCCGACGGAGATGCGACAGACGCCGCCGTCGGCGGGCTAGAAGAAATCGGGCTGGAAGAAGTCGGCATTGAAGAGACCGCTCCCCCCTCGGAAGGGGAATCCGCTCCGGCGGCCCCGTAGACCCGGGACTGACGGAGAGTGGGCGACTTGGGCCGGTTTCGTTATTGTGCCCGCGCCAAAACCCGCGTGCGGCGGTGGCGGAACTGGTAGACGCGTCAGCTTGAGGGGCTGGTGGGGGCAACCCCGTGGAGGTTCGAGTCCTCTTCGCCGCACCATGGGGTCTCCCTGTGCGCGAACCCCCAGGCGCAGACGAGCAGGGGAACAGAGGCGCAAGGGCAGAGGTGCAAAGAACTCTGCGCGGCCGCTTTGCCAGGGCCCTTTGGCCGATATTCGCATGGCCAGCATTCGCGGGCGCCGGTCGACAAGGCCGGACCTCTAGCCCTAGCCGACCGGAACGGCGGCAGGGCCGACTCCAAGAACGAATTTCAGTCGGCCAGTTGCCCCGCGGCGCGGGCGGCTTCGAGACGAGCCTTGTTCCGGGCGTCCATCTCGGCTTCGCTCAAGACCATGTCGATCTTGCGCGCAAAACGCGAATCGGGATCGTTTTCGTCCGGGACCCAATAAATGATGAGGAATTGGCCTTCTTCGATCTCGTTGATATCGGCACGCTTGCCGTCAAGGGTCACGCTCGTTCGGGTCAGGACCGAGCCTTCCGGCTTGACGTTGAAAGTCGCACGCTTACCGGTCTTGAGCCGAAGGGCCTTGTCCCCGGGTTTTTTGCCCTTCTTTTTCACCTTGATCTCGAGGGTTTTTGCCTCGGCGTCATAGCCGAGAAAAATCCCCTCGGTCTTTATGCTCTTAGACTTTTTGGCAGCCGCTACCCCAGCGCCCAAACCCAGCACAAGAAGGGCAGACATCAGCAGGAACAGACCCGCTCTCTTCGGTTGCACGCGATTTGATTTCATCTTTCCTCGCTCCTGTATTGCGATTGCGGCTCGGCGGGATTCGAGTGACTCCGCCAGCGTCGCGGCTCACGCAGGATTGCACAACCTAGAGGCCGTCGGCCATGCCCCCCGAACGTCGGGGCTCTGCGCCCGGCCGTCCGTTCCCCGGGGAACTGCTAGCCCCGGGGAACTGCTGGGAAGGCACCCGCCCAAAGGCCCGGTCAGCCGACGCCCGATTCTCCCGCAGCCACGCGTTCCAAGCTCCGATCGACCCAGCGCCGATAGAGTTCCAAAGGGTGTGCGCCAACGATCACCGCCGGATTCCCCTCGAGCCGCACCGCCGGCACGCCCGTGGCCCCGAACTCCAGGGCTTCGCGATGATCCGCCAGTATCTCGTCGAGCAATTCGGATCCCCCAGCGACCTCGAATCCTTCGGCGGGCAGCCCAATCTCGTCCCAGAGCACACGCAAATTTTCCATGCAGCTGATGTCGCGATTCTCGCCGAAGTAGGCCCTCATCAGCCGTTCATGCATGGCAATGAAGGCCTGAGGACCGACTTGCCTTGCCGCTTTGCTGACCCGATGGGCAGGAACACTATGAGAGGGGGGCCCCTCGTCGCTCGACCAGACCCGGAAATCACCGCTCTCGTCTTCAGCCGCGGGTCGCATCCAAGACTCGGTGTAGTGCCGAAATTTTTCGAGCGCAGCATTCGAATCCGAGTGGATACGACGTTCGGGTCTGAGCAGATAGCTCCGCCAGTCGAGTTCCACCGCGCCGGCATACTCAGTCTCGAGTTTCCGTAGGCGAACAGATGCGTTGTAACACCACGGGCACAGATAGTCGGAGTAGACGATGAAGCGCAGTGAGGTCACCCCTCTTCCCCGCTGGAATCGGCCTCGAGGCCTCGATAGCGACCTTTCCAGTAAACAAGCGGATCACCGGATTCCACGCGAGCTGACTGGATCAAGCCGACATAGATGAGGTGGTCACCCACCTCGTGGGTAGCATCGAGCCTACAATCCAGGTTCGCGACCGCGCCCCGAATCAGCGGCGCACCGGTTTCCGCCGTATCGTAGTCAACGCCTTCGAAGCGAATATGCTCAAACTTCTTCGAAGCGAATCGGTTCGAAAGTTCGTGCTGATTCGCTGCGAGAATATTAACTCCGAAGCATTTCCCATCGGCGATCATTCCCGTGGTAATCGAGTCTCGATTGCACATGACCACGGCCAGCGGCGGGCATAAGGATGCGCCGGTAAAATCGGAGACCGTCATTCCGTGAATCTTTTCACCGTGCCGACTCGTCACGATGGTCACGCCACTCGGCCAGGCCCCCATGCAATACTTGAACTCGTCTTCGGTAATCGCCATGGAAAGCCTCTTCTCACGAACCGCCAGCATGGCAGCACGCGGCGAACAACAATCGACCAAATTCCCCGGCGATGCCAGCCCGGGCCCAATGCGAAGTCTTTGAGACGAGGACTACACCCCTTGGCTCAGTCGTTGCCGGGTCCGGCGATGTGGATGAACACAAGATCCATCACATTGGTATCCGTGGGGCCCGTCCGAACCAGCCCACCCATTCCTTCGAAGAAGCCGTAACTATCGTTCTCGTACAACCGCTGCCAAGCACGCTCGACCGAAGTAGCTCCCCGAGGCCGACTCTCGGCGTCCACGATAGCCCCTGCCGCGTCGGTGGGACCATCGGCGCCGTCCGTCCCCACTGCGAGCATCGCTTTCGCCCGGCCCATCCCACCCCGCTCCCACTCCAAAACCGCAGCGAGAGCGAGTTCCTGACTCCGACCACCGCGTCCTCCGCCAGTCAGCGTCACCACGGTTTCGCCTCCAGCGACCAACAGAATCGATGTGTCGCTCCGAATCGAGCGGGCGAGCGCCGCGAGCCGACGCCCGGCCTCCCGAGCCTCCCCGCTCAAGATTTCGCCGAGATCCAGGGTTCTCTCCCCCCGAGCGGACGCGGCCCGGAGTGCGGCCCGACGCGCCACCGTATTGTTCGCCACGACTGTTGTACTCACTCGTGCGAGAGCGGGATCACCCGGGCTCGGAGACTCCGGAGCTTCACCTCGACTTCCAGCTTCGAGATGCATGCGAAGAGCCTTTGGCAGTCGTGCAGCCAATCCAAAACGCTCGACCGCCGCAAGCGCATCGGCGAAAGTAGTCGGATCGCCAACGCACGGACCCGATCCGATGCTTGAAAGAGTGTCCCCAGGTACATCCGAGAGCGCGAGAACCTCGATTCGCTTGCACGAGGCCGCCAGTGCCAATCGGCCACCACCGATCCGCGAGCAATGCTTGCGTACAGCGTTCACCGCGTGAATGTCGGCTCCACTCGCCAGAAGCAAACGGTTCGTCTCAACCAAGTCAGACAGTTGCAGACCCGGTTCGGGAAGACTCGTCATGGCCGATGCTCCCCCTGAAAGAAGCACCACCAAAATATCGTCCTCCGGAATCCGCGCGGCCCATTCGATTAACTCGCGGGCAGCCATTTCTCCGCGCGAGTCGGGCACCGGATGACCCGCCAGCCGCAGCGCAACCCGTCCGGGGAGCGGCTTCCCATAGCCATCGCGGGTGATCACGAGACCGCCCCGAACCCGCTCGCCGGCGACCCGGGAAAAAGCCTCTGTCATGGACCCGGCCGCCTTGCCCATGGCGGCGATCCAGAAGCCAGTCCCAGCCGGCACCGTGCGACCCGCAATACTGATCTTGCCCTCGGCGTCGGACTCCACCGCGCCGAGCACTGCACGGCCGCCGTGAACCGCAGCCAGACTCTCGGCAAAAACGCCCTCTAAAAAAGCCCGGGACGAGCCTGACACGGAGCCCTATTCGCCGTCTGCGGGGTCGGGAGAAGCGGGGTCGGAGGCCCCCCCCGCCGATCTGGGCTTCAGACGAATTTCGATTCGCCTGTTTTGGGCACGGCTTTCGGCGTCATCGTTCGGGACCAACGGTCGGTACGAGGCGAAAGACACAACGCGGAGGCGCTCTCCAGCGATGCCCTTCTCCTGCATCAACCGGACAACGCGAGCCGCCCGGGCCGCTGCCAATTCCCAGTTGCTCGGAAAGCGTTCGGCAAGGCTTGCTTTGAGGCCGAGATCGTCGGTATGGCCCTGAACCTCGATCGAATGATCCAGCGCTAGAAGTTGCTGGGAGACCTTGTCCAAAACTTTTCGACCTATCGGGTCCAACTCGGCGGACCCGGAGGCGAAAATAATCTCATCCGAAACCGAAACCCGGATGCCCTCACGCAGTTGTTCGATCTCGATCTGGCCCGACGAAACCTCGGACTCAAGATCCGCCATCAGCGTCGTATAGGTCGACGCCAGACGGTTCACCTCGCCCTTGGCCTGGTTCAAATTATTTCTCGTTGTTTCCAGCCGCTCTGACTGTTCCTTGAGTCTCCGACTGAGCACGAGTTCCGACTGCTCGAGGCGATTGGCCCTATGCTCAAGGGCCTCGTGCTCGATACGCAGATCCTCAAAGTCCTCCAAACTTACTGTGAGTTCCTGGGAGAGATTTCTTTCCTGCTCAAGCAATTGGGCGATCTGATCTTCTTGAGCGATATCCCGCTGACGGTGGGCCTTCAGATCGTCCGCGACCCGTCGATGTTCGACTGCGCTTACGCAACTCAACCCCCCAAGCAAGGAAGCCAAAAGGAACACGAGCAAAAGCTTGAACGAGCGAATCTCCGGAGAGAAACCCTCTCCCTCAGTTGGTGGGTTGTGGTTGTGTAGGTTCGGCAATCGTTCCCTCCGACATCGTCTGAAGCAGCGCGGCATCGATTGATCCGACGTAACTAAGTTCGATCCCATCGAGCAAACCCTCCGCGATTTCTTCCACGTCGCGCCGATTCTCTTCCGGAAGGACTACGCGTCGGATTCCTGCCCGCTTGGCCGCGAGCACCTTTTCCTTGATTCCCCCCACCGGCAAAACCTTCCCTCGCAGTGTAATTTCACCGGTCATGGCGGTATTCGGAAGGATACTGTTCCCCTTCAGCATGGACATCATTGCGATGACCATGGCCACACCCGCCGAGGGACCATCTTTCGGTACGCCTCCCGAGGGAACATGAACGTGCATGTCCCGAGCGTCGAAATCTTTGGCCAGATCAAGCCCGAAATCGTCGGCATTGCTGCGCAGCCAAGAACGCGCAGCCTCGGCAGACTCCCGCATCACATCTCCGAGAGACCCGGTCAATTTCAGTTCGCCGGTGCCCGGCATTTGGGTCGATTCGACGAAAAGAATATCGCCACCTGAGGGCGTCCACGCCAAGCCTACGGCCACACCCGGCTTCATGTCCGCTTCGGCGATTTCTGGCTCAAACTTGGCCGGACCGAGAAGGTCCTCGAGATCGTCGGGCTCGATACGAACCGGGCCTCCCAGTTCGCCCTCAGCAACGTTCCGAGCGATTTTCCGGCAGACACTGCCGACCTCGCGCTCAAGATTGCGAACCCCCGCCTCACGCGTGTACCGCTCACTCAATCGCACCAGGCTTTCTTCCGAAATTTCGAAATCAATCTGCGATATTCCGTTGCGGTCGACTTGCCGGGGAACGATGAATCTCTTGGCGATTTCGACCTTCTCGTCCACCGTGTACCCCGGAAGTTCGATCACCTCCATCCGGTCCCTCAACGCCGCTGGAACCGGATCAATCTGATTCGCCGTAGCGATGAACAGGACCTGGGAGAGATCGAAAGGCATCTCGAGGTAGTGATCGCTGAATTCGGAGTTCTGCTCGGGATCGAGAACTTCAAGCAGGGCCGAAGAGGGATCCCCTCGGCCGTCTGAGCCCACCTTGTCGAGTTCATCGAGAAGCATGACCGGGTTACGAGTCGCCGCCTTACGCAGCGATTGGACAATTCGTCCGGGCATCGCCCCAACGTAGGTACGCCGATGGCCCCGAATCTCGGCCTCGTCGCGAACCCCGCCGAGGGAGATTCGCGCAAATTTGCGATCGAGGGCGCGGGCGACCGATCTCCCCAAAGATGTCTTGCCGGTACCGGGCGGACCCACGAAGCAGAGAATCGGCCCCTTGAGGTCGCGTTTGAGCGAAAGAACCGCGATGTACTCAACGATCCGATCCTTGATCTTCTCCAGACCGTAGTGATCCTCGTCAAGAATTGTCCGCGCCTTAACGACGTCCAAACGATCCTCGGTGAGAACAGACCAGGGCAAATCGGTGATCCATTCGAGATAGGATCGAATGACGCCGTATTCCGCTGCAGCCGGAGGCATCTGAGAAAGTCGCTCAACCTCGCGGTAGGCGTGCTTCTTGGCCTCCTCGGGCAATCCGGCGGCCTCAACCTTTTGGCGAAAAACTTCGGCGCCTTCTTCCCCTTCCTCACTCTCCCCGAGCTCCCGGCGGATGGCTTCCAACTGCTGACGCAGCACATACTCCCGCTGGGTCCTACCCATCTCGTTCTGAACTTTTTCCTTGATCTCGGTCTCGATCTCGAGTTCCTGGCCTTCCTTGGTGAGTTGACCGAGAACAATGCGGAGTCGATCCGTTACGTCCAGTGCTTCCAACACTTCCTGCTTGCCGGCCACGTCCAATTCCAGGTTAGAAGCAACCAGATCCGCCAGCTTGGAAGGATCATCCAGATTCGCAACCAACACTTGGAGGTCATCCGAGAGCCGTGCGCTCTCGGCCACGAGAACATTGAACTGTTGAGACAGGTTTCGGGTCAGGGCCTCCACTTCCACCGATTCATAATCGCCTTGTTCGTCCATCGGAGAAATTCTTGCGCGAAGAAAGGGCTCCTCCGAAAGGATCTCCTCCAAGCCAACTCGGGCCACTCCTTGCACCAAGAGCCGATAGGAACCGTCAGGGAACTTCAGCATCTTGACGACTCGGAGAACCGTCCCCACATCGAAAATATCTGCGGCCCGGGCTGGGCCTTCGATTTCATGTCGGATGGCCGCGCAAACGAGGAAACGGTCGGCCCGCAACAGGACAGAGTCGATGAGTTCCTGGGAAGCCGGGGTATTCACGAGGAGGGGCGAGAGAAGAAAAGGAAATAGAACTGTGTTCTTCAGCGGCAACACCGGAAGCTCGTTGGGCAATTCCGGAAATGCGTCGTCATCCTCCTCGGCGCCCCCCGATCCCACACGGATCTCCATTCCGCCCGCCATGAGCGAGCCAATGGACTCTGCCGATCCCTCGTCGGAGTCGGTGGTCTCTTCGTCGACTTCTTCGGGTTCGTCGGTCACTCGGTCTCCACCTTCACCTGATGGGCCCCACGGCGCTTCTTCGGAAGTGTCACCGACAAAAGGCCGTCCTCAAGGCGAGCACTGACCTCGCTACGCTCGAAGGGAATAGAGATGTTCACCTTCCGCTCGAATGCGCCGAAGGCGATCTCCACCTGATGCAATCTACCGACATCCGCCGCGGCAGGTGGCTTGCGCACGCCACTCACCCGCAGCAAATCCCCCTCCACATTGACATGGATATCCTCGCCCGCCACACCGGGGAGCTCTATCCGTGCGACCACGGAGTGGCTGGTCTCAAAGATGTCCACAGCGGGCTTCCACCGATTGCCTCGCAGGCGGTCGGGGAATTCCCCAAAGAGCTCGACCTTGGGTTCGGGCCGATCGCTGTCAGGAATCTTTTTTCTCCTCAGTATATTCAGCGTCGATCACATCCTCATCGGCGCCCGCCTCGGCGGATGCCCCCGGAGACGGGTCGGCCGAGGCAGACTCGGTAGCAGCTTCCGCCTTGTAGAGCGTCTCCGCAAGCTTATGAAGTTCTCCCTCCAACTGCTGGTTCGCGGCTTCAATCCGCCCAGCGTCGTCGCTCTCCAAATCCTTCTTCGCCGAGTCAATCGCGTTTTGGAGCGGCCCTTTCTCGTCATCGCTCAGCTTTTCGCCGTTGTCGGCCAGCATCTTTTCGGCCTGATAGATCATGCTGTCGAGCTGATTGTGCTTCTCGATCTTCTCCCGACGCTCTGAGTCCTGGCCCGCGTTGGTCTCCGCATCCCGGACCATTCCGTTGATGTCCTCTTCGGAGAGTCCACCGCTCCCCTCGATCCGGATCGACTGATCCTTCCCCGAGGCTTTGTCGGTGGCGGTAACCGAGAGGATCCCATTCGCATCGATATCGAAGGTGACTTCGACTTGAGGTATTCCCCTTGGGGCAGGAGGAATGCCGTCCAGGATAAACCGGCCCAGTTCGCGGTTGTCGGTCGCCATTTCGCGCTCGCCCTGAAGCACTCGTATTTCCACCTGGGGCTGGTTGTCGGCCGCGGTGGAAAACACGTTCTGGGCCCGCGTCGGGATTGTCGTGTTCCGCTCGATGAGTTTGGTCGTCACCCCACCCAAGGTTTCGATCCCCAGCGAGAGGGGCGTGACATCGAGCAGAAGAACATCCTTCACATCGCCCGCCAAAACACCGCCCTGAATCGCGGCACCCACCGCCACCACCTCGTCGGGATTGACCGTCTGGTTCGGCTCCTGGCCGAAGAGCTCGGTCACTCTCTGCCGAACCAGCGGAACCCGGGTCGACCCGCCCACCAGGACCACCTCGTTGATTTCAGCCCCCGTCAGCCCGGCATCCTTCAACGCCTGGCGACACGGCTCCAGGGTTCTCTCCACCAGATCATCAACGAGTTGCTCGAACTTGGCCCGGGTGAGCTTCAGGGTCAGGTGCTTGGGCCCGGTCTGATCGGCGGTGATGTAGGGGAGATTGATATCGCTGGCCTGAGCCGTCGACAGTTCCATCTTTGCCTTCTCTGCAGCTTCCCGGAGCCGCTGAATAGCCATGGGATCCTGGGTAAGGTCGATTCCCTGGTCCTTTTTGAACTCGTCCACCAGATATTCGATGACGCGCTGGTCGAGGTTATCCCCCCCCAGATGGGTATCGCCGTTCGTGGACTTCACCTCGACCACATTCTCACCGACTTCAAGGATGGAAACATCGAAGGTGCCCCCGCCGAAGTCGTAGACCGCGATTTTCTCGTCTTCCTTCTTGTCCAGTCCGTAAGCCAGGGCCGCCGCTGTCGGCTCGTTGATGATCCGCTTGACGTCCAGACCGGCGATTTTGCCGGCATCCTTGGTGGCCTGGCGCTGGCTGTCATTGAAATACGCCGGCACGGTAATCACCGCTGCGGTGACCTCGCTACCCAGATGCGCTTCCGCCGAGGCCTTCAGCTTGGCGAGGGTCATCGCCGAGATTTCCTGCGGGGTAATGGTCTTCCCGTCGATCTCCACCGCAACACTGTCATCCTTGCCCGAGACAACGGTATACGGGACCAGACGGATTTCTTCGGGGACCTCCGCGAGGCGCCGCCCCACAAATCGCTTGATGGAATAGATAGTATTCTGGGGGTTGGTCACCGACTGGCGCTTGGCGATGGCACCCACCAGCCTCTCTCCATCGTCGGAAAAACCGACCACCGAGGGGGTCGTCCGTCCTCCTTCTTCATTGGCGATCACCGTGGGCTGCCCACCTTCCATGACCGCAACCACCGAATTCGTGGTGCCGAGGTCGATACCAATTACCTTGCCTGAGTCCGCCATTGGGTATTTCCTTCCTGTAAATCGTTCGCTCGCTGTCACTGGGCCCTGGGGCCGATCTGGGATTGCATCCAAAGTGGCTTCGGAACCACCGCATTGGTGGAAAAATCCGCAACGAGGCCGGCCTACCTTGAGGCCCGGGCAAAGCTTGAGTCCGGGACAAATTTGTCAACGTCCCCACGCGATTTCTGTCCCTCGATCGTGAAAACAATTGGCGTTCTAGAACACCCCGGGGGATATCTGGATTTTTTACATCCTGGGAAACAATTCCGAGTCCGGTGGCAGCCAACTCGCTTGGTATCCAGAAATTTCGGCACCGGCACCTGGGCCAACCGAGATTCCACAGGCGAGGCAACCACTCACCTTTTGAATTTGCGAGGCGTTCATGTTGGATCGACGCGCCCGGGGGGCTATGTTGCAACCCGCGGCGAGAGTCCGAAGGGCTCCCGCGAGTCGAAATTCGGGTTCGGGAACCTCATGGGGGGGAGCCCCGGCTTCACAGTGGCAGGCCGGACCCATGGAATTGGGCAGTTCGGGGAGCGTTGCCCGCAAGGGCAGTAGAAGAGCCTCAACCCGGGTTGGGTACACCAAGCAGGGTAAATTGCATCTAGAGGAGAGATAGCCAGGGAATGTCTATTCTCGGCATGCGCATCGTCAATCTGCTGCTCTTCGTGCTGAGTTGCTTTCTCGTGGCCAATATCATCAGCCGAGTCGGTGCCTTTGGTCTGATTCCGGTTGACGTGCCCTCGGTCCGGATGGTCGCACCCGCCCCTCACGCGGCCCGCCCTTGGTCCAAGCGAAAGCTGATTCTCGATCGCAATCTCTTCGGCGCTCAAATTGTCGCCGAAGAAGTCATCCCCGAGCCCGAGCCCGAAGAAACCTTTCAGAAAACCAAGCTCCCCCTCAGACTGCTCGGTACCGTCGCGTCCGACGATCAAGTGGTGGCGAGCGCAGCAATTGAAAACACCCAGGATCGCCTCCATCAGGTGGTTCGCGTGGGCCACTCCCTGACAAAATTCGCCAACGTCGTAGTTGCGCGAATCGACCGGGGACGGGTGGTTCTGCAAAATGGCGCCCAGCGCGAGGAACTCCTTCTCGACACCGACGCAGCGCAAACGCCGGTAGTTTCGGTTTCTCGGCGGTCCCCTCGAGCGACCAGCAGCCGCCGAGCCCCCAAGGCCGCAGCGCCCTCCTTGGCAGCTCGTCTGGGAGAGATGACGAACGGCGGCGGAGCGACATCGATTTTCAGCGGCGCTCGAATACTTCCCAAATACGACGGGGGTAAAATGACGGGAATCGAACTCAATCAGATCAAATCCGATAGCCTCTTCAAAAAGGTTGGATTGAAAAACGGGGACGTCATCAACACGATCAACGGGGTGCGGATCGACAACCCGTCGGCGCAAAGGGAACTCCTTGAGGCGTTCACCAGCGCAAGCGAACTCGTGGCCGAAGTGACGTCGGCCGATGGGACCAAACGCCAGGTCAAAGCCGACGCAGCGCTGCTCAGCAGCATGATGTCGGGGGGGCGGTAAAGCACAACCCGTGGAGGAATTAATGCGCAGGGTTACTGGCCTGATCGGCCTCATATTGCTGTCTGTGACAGCCATCAGCGGGCTGCCGGATCTGGCCAGCGGCCAGCCGCGCGGCGCCCAATCGCCTGCAGACAAGCGCTTTAGCGAGGGAAGTGAACTCGTTCAACTCGATTTCAAGGATGTCGAACTCGCTGTCGTCATCGAAACCATTGCTCGAATCACCGGCCAGAACTTCATCTACGACGATCGAGTGCGCGGCCGGGTGACCATCGTGTCCCCTTCGGAGGTCACCGTCGATCAAGCCTTTGCGGTTTTTGAGTCCGTTCTCAAGATCAAGGGATTCACTGCAGTTCCGGGCCCCAGCGGCATCCTCAAGATCGTCCCCATTCGCGACGCCAAAGAATCGAGCATCGACACGATCAAAGACAATCGGCCGAGCCCCAATCGCGACACGTTCGTGACCCGGCTCGTCCCGTTGTTGTATATCGACGCAGAGGCGATTACCAATACGATAAAACCCCTAGTTTCCAAGGATGCGTCGATGGTCGCCTATGCGCCCACGAACACAATTATCCTCACCGATACAGAGGCCAACATTCGGCGGCTCCTCTCGATCCTTGAAGCCATCGACATCAAGACCTACAAAGAAGAACTCGCCGTCATCAAGGTCAAGTATGCCGATGCCAGTACCCTCGGAGAGCAGATTTCCGAAATCTACGGCGCATCGATCTCTTCGGCCTCAGCGAATTCCACCGCCGCAACTCGAGCGCGCCGTTCGGCGAGTCGACGTGGCGCCGCCTCCCCGACGGTGCCCGGAAGTTCCGGCGGCTCCGATTCCAAAGTTCGAATCATGACCGACGAGCGGACCAACTCCCTCTTGGTCCTGGCATCCCGAACTGCTCTTGCAGATATCCGGGAACTCATTCGCAAGCTGGATGTTCCCCTGGTGGGCGGAGGCCGCATCCATGTCTATTACCTGAGCCACGCGGATTCAGAGGAATTGGCCTCGACCCTGTCCAGCATGCTCTCCGGGCAAAGCCAGGCAAGCCCCACACCGGGACGAACCGGCGCGGCAGGGGGCCAGGTCCAGAACCTGCGATCCCAGGTGACTGCCCTCGCCGAGGGAATCACCCTCAGCCCGGACCCCGCCACCAACTCGCTGGTCATTCAAGCGAGCAAAGAAGCCTACGAGGCCTTGGTGGCTGTCATCGAGCAACTCGACATTCCCCGGCCCCAGGTGCTGGTCGAGGCCCTCATCATCGAGGTGGACGTCACCGACGGAATCGAACTCGGCGTAAGTTGGGCCATCAATGCAATCAACGGCGACCAGCAATTCTATTTCAGCACGGCCAAGGCCGCAGTAGGCGGCGGCGGCGCGAGCCAGATTGCCGGGGTGATCAAACGTGCGTTTCCGAGCAAAGATGGCATCAATCGAGACGAAGGCAGTACCGCGACAGGAACCAACTACGACGCCGTCATCAGCGCCGCTGCCAAGGACACCAACCTGAACGTCGTGTCCGCGCCCCACATCCTGACCTCGGACAACGAGGAAGCCGAGATTCGCATCGGCAACAACATTCCCATTATCACCAGCCGAGTCAACTCGGCGACAGGCAACACCGCCGGACTGGCGAGTTCGGTCAATGTCGAAAGGCAGGATATCGGGGTGACGCTCCGAGTCACGCCTCAGATCAGCGAAGGCGACACGCTGAGGCTGAAGATTTTCCAAGAACTGACAGACATCAACGAATCCCTTCAGTCGGGTGTCGGAAGCGCGGATGAAGTGGGTGTTGCCCTCTTTAACCGCAAGATCGAAAATACCGTGGTGGTCAAGGACGGAGAGACGGTCGTTGTCGGCGGTCTCATCAGCGACCGATGGCGGGACGATGTGTTCAAGGTGCCCTTTCTCGGGGACATTCCGGGGCTCGGCTGGGCATTCAAGACGACCACCAAAGAACTGCGAAAGATCAATCTCCTGGTATTCCTCACGCCCCGAATTGTCCGCAGCGCCGAGGAAATGGAATTGGAAACGATCCGTAAGCGGATGGATTTCGAGGACGATCTCGGCGAATCCTACCAGACCGATCCCGACCGGGATCAGGCCATCACAAAGACCGACGGCGTAATCGACAAGGGCATCAATCCGGCGTACGACGCTCTCCGCGATCATTCTGGCCGTTACTCCCCCCGGCGCAGAGCCGCTCTTGAAGCCCAATTCCGGGATCAGGAACGCCGCATTGATAATGCCGCCACATCGAAGGCCGCGGTATCTGCGTACGGGTTGCGTGTCAAAATCTATAGTAACGAGGACGACGCGGCGGCCGCCCTGATGGAACTCCTGGATGCCGGCTACGAGAGCAGCCTGATGTCCAACAGCGCGGGAGATGAACTCGTCTACGAATTGCTGGCGGGACCGTACTCTGAACTCAAGGCAGCCAAAGCCGTAGCCGAAGTATTGACTGAGGTCTACGATTTCGCCCCGGTGGTCACCGTACTGGAAGGACCCGTCCAGTCCAGAGGAGAACCTGCAGAGGAGTCTTCGCAGTCCGTTTGGCCCGAGCCGACAAGTCCGCCTGCTGAGGAACGCAATGAATGATCCGGCCCACCGAGGCCAACTCGACCTGGGAGAGGTCCTTCTGCAGACCTCCCGCTTGGAACCCGAGCAACTTGCCCAGGCCCGGATCCGTCAACAAGACAGCCAGGCCCGCCTCGGCGATGTGCTGGTGGAAGATGGCCTGCTCAGTAGTGAAGAGGTTCTAGCGGGGATCGCCGAACAGTTGGGGCTGGAGTTCAGAACATCCATTGATACTGGCGCAATCGAGGAGGACCTGACCCAACGGGTGCCCATCTCGTTCGCCAAACAGCATGGCGTTCTGCCCCTGAGTTGCGAAACAGACACAGGCATCCTCAGGGTGGCAACCGCCGACCCCCACGACACCGACCCCCTCGACGATCTGCGGATTCTTTTCGGGGCCCATGATGTCGAAGCCGTCCTGTCCACCCAGGCGTCCGTCATCTCGGCGATTAATGAAGTCTACGACCGGGGGTCAACCTCAACCGGGCAGTTGGCCGAAGAAGCAACCGACGATCTGGACGCGCTGGCCGATGAAGCTTCCCACGAACCCCAGGACCTTCTGGAAGCCACCGATGACGCACCCATCATCCGCTTGGTGAATTCGCTGCTCCAGCATGCTGTCAAGGAGCGGGCCAGCGACATTCACATCGAGCCCTTCGAAAAAGAAATTCGGGTCCGCTTTCGCATCGATGATGTCCTCTACGAGCCCATGAAAGCGCTTCCACGCACCCTCCAGGCCAGCATCGCATCACGCATCAAGATCATGGGAAATCTCGACATCGCCGAGAAGCGACTTCCCCAGGACGGCCGGATCCGCCTGAAGATCGCGGGCAGGGATTATGACGTTCGGCTGTCCACGGTTCCCGTCGCATTTGGGGAGCGTCTTGTCCTGCGGTTACTGCCCGACAGCCAGGACCTGCTCGACCTTGAGAAGATCGGCTTCAACGCCGAACAAAGCCGTGTCCTTGAGCGAATCATCCGGCGACCCAACGGGATTTTCCTCGTGACTGGCCCAACGGGGAGCGGCAAGACCACCACTCTCCACGCTTGTCTCTCGGAAATCAACGATATCGATAAAAATATTATTACCATCGAAGAACCCGTGGAAATCACCCAAAAGGGCATCGGGCAGATCGAGGTCAACCCAAAGATCAACCTCAGCTTTGCGACGGGCTTGCGCGCAGTGCTTCGCCAGGATCCCAATGTCGTTCTGGTGGGCGAAATCCGCGACAAGGAAACGGCCGATATAGCCATCCAGGCATCCTTAACAGGCCATCTCGTCCTATCTACACTTCACACGAACGACGCCGCGAGCGCGATCACACGACTGGTCGACATGGGCGTGGAACCCTTTCTGGTCGGATCCTCCCTGGTCGGCGTTTTGGCTCAACGCCTGGTCCGCATCCTCTGTATTGAGTGCCGCGAACCCTACGCGGCAAGCCCTGAAGAGTTGAGCGAAGCCGGTTTGGAAGCTCAGGAGGGCCCGGTGACGCTCTACCGGGGGCGCGGCTGCTCCGCGTGCGCACATACGGGCTACAAGGGACGAATCGGGATTTTCGAATTGATGCTCGTCGAAGATTCAATCCGGGCCATGGTGTCAAAGAACGTCGATGCCAAGACTATAAAGAAGCAAGCTGTCGCCCGGGGGATGGGAACTCTACGCCTGGACGGCTCTCGCAAGGTCCTCCAGGGCGTGACATCGGTGGCCGAACTTTTACGCGCTACCGAGGACGAGGGCTCCATCGATCAAATTTGAGCAAATCCGACTCTTTCAGGCCTCGCGGCCCATATCCATGCGGTCCATATCGAGTCGGCGCATCTCCGAGCGAACCCGTTCGGAGTATCCAGCAATAGAGAAACATCCCGAAGGCAAGAACGCCACAAATCAGGGGGTTCGAAGAAAAGGCTGTGCCGGTCTATTCCTATAAAGGCGTCTCGGACGGAGGGAAATCCGTCAAGGGAACCGTGAGCGCCGACAATATGCGAGCGGCACGCGCACGGATGCGCGTGGACGGCGTATTCTTGACTCAAATCAAAGAGGCCGATACCCCCGCCGAAGCCGCGAGGAGCGACTCCGAGCGCTCGCGCTTCCACTTCGAGATGCCCACGCGCATCCCCCCCCTCCACCTCGCTGTCGCCACGCGACAACTGGCCACCCTAGCCTCGGCGGGAATCCCCTTGGTGGAGTGCCTGGGAGCCCTCGTGGAGCAGATCGAACACGCGACTCTCAAAGGTGTCTTCGCCCAGATCCGAGATCGGGTCAATGAAGGCTCTGCTCTTGCCGATGCGATCGCGAGCACCGACAAGTTCGACACGCTCTACATAAGCATGGTGCGATCGGGAGAGGCCAGCGGTGCCTTGGCAATGGTCCTGATCCGAGTAGCCGACTACCTCGAGGAACAGGTCAGGCTGTCCAGCAAGTTGACCTCAATTTTCGTCTACCCCGCCGTTCTACTCGGCTTTGCGATCCTGGTGGTCGCCATGCTCGTCACCGTCGTCCTGCCTCAAATTACGAGTCTACTTGTTTCCCTCGGACAGGAGTTGCCCTTTTACACCCGCATGGTCATCGGAGCCTCGGACTTTGCTCGAGCCTGGTGGTGGGCCGTCCTGGCTGGACTCGCCTTATTGATCCTGGGATTTCGCGTCTACCGAAACACCGAAACCGGACGGATCACAATTGACACCGTACTGCTCCGTCTTCCTCTATTCGGCCGTGTCATCCGGGTTGTCGCGATCGCGCGCTTCGCGCGAACGTTGTCGTCTCTGCTCGCAGGTGGGGTTGGAATCATCCAGGCCCTGGACATCTCCCGACACGTAGTGCGCAATTCCGTAATCGAAGACGCAATCTCGGAGGCAAAGACAAGTGTCCTGGAGGGTGCCTCCCTCGCCCACCCGCTCCGAGCCAGCGGGGAATTTCCTCCCATGGTGATCACCATGGTCGAAGTCGGCGAGCGTGCGGGGGATCTCGAGTCGATGTTGGCGAAGGTCGCGGACACCTACGACGAACAGATCGAAACAACGGTCACCCGCCTGACGTCCTTGCTCGAGCCACTTCTCATCCTCGTCATGGTGGGGATCGTTCTCTTTATCATGATGGCGACTCTGATGCCCTTGATGTCTGTCACCAGCTCGCTTCAATAACCCGAAAACTCGAAGTGCGAAGGTCACGAGCCCCGTGCCTGCGCCCAAATAGAGAGGCAAAGCTATGCGAGACAATCACCTCCCCCTGGAATCCGCTGGAGCCCATCGGGTTGACGGCGGATTCAGCCTGCTGGAAATCATGGCCGTGGTCGTCATCATGGGACTTCTGATGAGCATCATCGGCGTCAGCATTTCGGGCCAGATCGACAAGGCTCGACTCGCCACCGCCAGGGCCCAGATCGCCCAACTGGAAAGCGCCCTCGAGCTGTACCGAATGGACAACGGCCGCTACCCCACCACAGCCCAGGGACTTTCGGCGCTCGTGCACAAACCCGGCGATACCCCACAGCCGCGCAACTACCCGGTGGGCGGCTATCTCTCCAAGGCCGACGCACTCCTCGACCCATGGAGCGAGCCCTACCAATACGCTTCGCCGGGCGATCACAATCGCCACGGCTTTGATCTCTGGACTCAGGGCGCCGATCAGGCACCCGGCGGGGAGGATGGCGATTCGGATATCGGCAACTGGGAGTCCGGAACCTCGGGAGCATAACGTTTGAATCGCAATCCGATTCCCGCTCGAGCCGGCTTCACGTTGATCGAGGTGATGGCGGTCGTCGTCGTAATCGGCCTGGTCATGGGCCTGGTGGTCCCCAACTTTGCCGCACGCCGAGGCGCTGAGCTTGAAGAATCCGCCCGTCTGGTCGCTGACGCACTCCACATTGCTCGAGAGCGAGCCATTGTCACGGGCGCTGCGCATCGCGCCCTCCTCGACCTCGAGGTGGGCACCACTCGGATCGACTGGCACGTCGATGAATCGCGCGCCTTCGCCCACCTCAGTCGGCCCGGCGATGACCTCGGTCGGGAGCGTTCCGACGATCGGGCTTTTTCTCTCTCTCCACCGGAGAATGAAGAACGCAACTACTTCCCCATCCCGAACCGCTTTGGCCGTGAAGAGTGGTTACCCGAAAACATCTTCTTCGTGGGCGCAAACACGCCAGACGGCTGGATCGAGGACGGCACGGTTCAGATCGTCTTTCAGGTGGATGGGTCCACCGACTACGCGGAGATCGTGCTGAGGGACAATTGGGAAAACCGCGTCATCCTCGAGGTCCAGCCTCTTCTCGAGATAGTCAGGATCCGCAAGGAAGAGGCGCCCTGATGGCAATAGC
>DUCH01000311.1 GCA_012959865.1 Myxococcales bacterium
GGCCAAGGTGGCTGCGGGCACGGCGGGAGAATAACTCGCGCCGGTGCTCGGGCCAGCAGCAGCGCTTTCACTATAGTTCTCCGATGACAACAGCCCGGAGAAAGTGGAGCGGCTTCGTCGTTCTGGGCTTGTCTCTTCTCGCCTTGGGCGTTTTTGTCCGCGACCGCCTGGGCATCGAACTCGATCCCGAGTCGATTCGGCAATGGATTCTGTCCGCTGGACCCATCGCCCCAGTTCTCTGTGTGGCAATGGTTGCCGGGCGGAGCATCATTGGCCTTCCCTCCCAACTCGTCTTGATCGTCGCCGGGCTCAGCTTCGGCATATTCTGGGGGACCCTTTACGGCGCGCTCGGCCTGGAAATCTCAGGACTCATTACCTTCCAACTCGCCCGCATCGCCGGGCGTGACGCGGTCCATCGAAAAATTCCCCAGAAGCTTCGGCCCGTGATTGCCCGAGCGGGCGAGCGGCCCGGTGCGCTCTTCATCGCTGTGGGGACCGCATACCCAATCGGGGTCCTCACCGCCTACCACGGGCTGGCGGGAGTCACATCCATGAATTTGGGTGTTTTCGCCTTCGCGCTTGCCCTGGGCTCCACGGTTCGCGCCGCCACCTATGCGTACTTCGGCAACAGCCTCATGGCCGGGGAGTTCAAGATGATCTTGATGGCTACCGGAATCATCCTGATTCTGCTGGTCGTTCCGCTCTTTTTTTCCAGCGGCCGGGCCTTCTTTCGACGTGTCCTTTTGGGCACCTCCGAGGCCACCCCAGAAAACCCCGAAATCAAGCCGACTGCTCGCGCAGAAGATTCAACGCCGACCCCGCTTTGAACCAAGCGATCTGCTCTTCATTCAGCGTATGCTCGACAGGAAAGCTTTCCTCGCTCCCATTGTCGTGGTGAAGCACTGCGGTGAGAGGAACGTCGGGCTCAAACGAAGTGAGCCCGCGAACGCTGATGCAATCGGTCTCCAGCACCTTCTCGTAATCGGCGGGGTCCGCGAAAGTCAGCGGCAGCACGCCTTGCTTCTTCAAGTTTGATTCGTGTATCCGGGCAAAGCTCCGGGTAATCACCGCTGCGGCGCCGAGGTGGCGCGGGCACATGGCGGCATGCTCGCGACTGCTCCCCTCGCCGTAGTTCTCATCGCCGACCGCTACCCAACGCCGGCCCTCCGCCTTGTAGTGACGCGCTACGGCGGGAAAACCAACCCCCCGGTCGCCCGAGAGTTGATCCAGGCCGGTACCCGCGTCGCCGGTGAACGCGTTGATGGCGCCGATAAACATGTTGTCGCTGATATTGTCGAGATGACCGCGGAAGCGCAGCCAAGGGCCCGCCATGGAAATGTGGTCCGTGGTGCATTTTCCGCGCGCCTTGAGGAGCACCGGCAGGCGTTCCATGTCCTCGCCATCCCAGGCGGGAAAAGGCGTTAGCACCTGCAAGCGCTTGCTCTCGGGCGAGATCGCCACCACCTGATGGTGTTCTCCGTCGTCGGGGGCCTGATAGCCCTCGTACGAAATAACGAATCCCTTGTCAGGGATTTCCGGGGCCGGAGCCGGGGGCGATAGAGTGAATCGGCTCCCATCCTTCGCTTCGAGTTCTCCGTCCAGAGGATTCCAATCCAGGGTGCCCGCCAACGCGTAGGCGATCACTACCTCGGGGCTGGAAATGAACGAGAGGGTCTCGGGATTGCCGTCGTTTCGCTTGGGGAAATTCCGGTTGTAGGAACTGATGATCGAATTGGCGTCGCCCTTTTGGATGTCATCGCGCTTCCATTGGCCAATGCAGGGCCCGCAGGCATTGGCGAGCACCGTGGCCCCGATCGCCTCGAGGTCCTGCATCTGACCGTCCCGGGCGATGGTCTGATGAATCTGCTCCGAGCCCGGCGTCACCCACAGAGTCGCCTGGCTGCGCACCCCTCGCTCGGCCGCCTGGCGCGCCACATCCGCAGCCCTTGACATGTCTTCGTAGGAGGAGTTCGTGCAACTCCCGATAAGCCCCGCAGTCAAGTTGACAGGGTAGCCATTCTCCCGTGCATCCGCGGCCATACGCGAAACCGGATGGGCGAGATCGGGCGTATGGGGGCCGACGATATACGGCTCCAGCGACGAAAGATCGATCTCCACCAAGACGTCGAAAAATTGGGCAGGGTCCGCGAGTACTTCGGCGTCGGCGCGAAGCAGTTCGGACTCTGCGGCAGCCAGTGCAGCGATCTGGCTGCGCTCGGTCGCTTCAAGATACCCATGCATACGGTCGTCGTAGGGAAAAATAGAAGTCGTTGCGCCAAGTTCGGCGCCCATGTTCGTGATGGTTCCTTTCCCCGTGCAGCTGATGGACTCGGCGCCGGGACCAAAGTATTCCACCACGCGATTGGTACCCCCCTTGACCGTCAACTCGTCGAGCACCCTGAGAATGACATCCTTGGGCGAAGTCCAGCCTCCGAGTTCCCCAGTAAGCCGCACACCCACCCGGTTCGGATGAAGAACCTCCCAAGGAAAACCGGCCATCACGTCCACAGCGTCTGCACCCCCGACCCCACACGCGAACATGCCAAGCCCACCCGCATTCGGGGTATGGGAGTCGGTGCCCAGCATCATGCCGCCGGGAAACGCGTACTTTTCCAGCACGACCTGATGGATGATCCCGGCACCGGGACCCCAAAATCCGATCCCGTAGCGCGAAGAACAACTGCGAAGAAAATCGTAGACCTCGGAATTCGTCGTATTGGCCGCGCCCAGATCGGCGACCGAACCCTTGTAGGCCTCGATGAGATGATCGCAATGGACCGTTGTCGGAACCGCGGTTTCACTCTTGCCTGCCTGCATAAACTGGAGCAATGCCATCTGCGCCGTCGCATCCTGCATCGCGATGCGGTCGGGGCGCAGGAGAAGGTACGCCTCCCCGGGATCGAGTTCCTGCCCAGCCGGTTCGTCGAGGTGACCGAAAAGAACTTTCTCCGCGTAGGTCAGGGGGCGGCCCAGACGTCCACGAACGATTTCGAGACGCCGCTTCATTTTCGCGTAGGTGTTCTCGACGAGTTCGGCTGTGGTTTCGATCACCGGCATCCTTGCGCTCCTGACGGTTGAGGGCGGTTGGGTTGAGTCAATCACTCGTTGAGTCGGGCTTGTGGTGGCGCGCGCCCCGTCGGGGTCCGGAACGCCGACCCGACCGGGCCCGACCCGAAGAGACCCCAAGGGGCCAAACGACCCGTCCTGCGGCCTTTTCTTCGCCCACAGGAAATCGGGGGGGCAGGGTAGCGCAGGACCGGGCCTCGATCCGAAGAAGCCAAAGGGCCCACACATGGCTCGTCGCTGACGCCGTCGCCAGAGCAAGCGTTATTCGGGTAGGATCAACGCCATGGAGCCCAAACAGCGAAAAATCCAGGG
>DUCH01000312.1 GCA_012959865.1 Myxococcales bacterium
GGATTCGAACCTCCGTAGGCATACGCCAGCAGATTTACAGTCTGCCCCGGTTGGCCGCTTCGGTACCTCTCCCTGTTCTCTGTTCCCTGCCGCTATCCTTGTTCCCTGCCGGAAGCTCTGTTCCCTTCCGGAAGAGGTTCGCCAAGACACACCGAGAAGCTCAATCGCCCTCGATCCCATCTGAACTCGTCCTGCCCTCCAGACTTTCTGCTGCGCTGCTACCACCGCGATTGCCACGGGGGTTCAGGTCATGTCCCGTGCCCGTTCTACTGCCCTCGACGCTCGGTTCGATCCGGCTTTGGCACCTCTGTTCGGATCCTCTTCAACCTAATTTTCCAAGCACCGACTAACCACTGTCAATCAACCACTGTCAACTACTCAACCGCTGCCAACCACTTAACCACTGTCAATCGCTTTGATCGTCAATCGCTGTGATCGTCAATCGCTGTGATTCCGTAGCTGGATTCGTTCGGCGCTCCCGATTCGTTTTTTTGGGTATTCGATTTCGTTCCAAGATCCGGTTTCGTTCCAAGATCCGTACAGAGCGCAAGAAAGACCCTACGCTCAGGGCCCATCATCGAAATTTTCAATCTGCCGATGGTTAACCCGAATCCGATGAAGTGCTGCGCTTATTCGCCTTTATGAGTTTGAAGCCTTTATGGGTTTGAAGATCTTGAAGCTGGAAGCCCGTCGGTATTAAAGCGACTCAGACCTCTAATTCCTTCGATCCGCTCCTCGGCCTACCGCGACGCTCGTCCGAAGCGGAGCTGGCGAGGGGACTCGAACCCTTAACCTTCGGATTACAAATCCGGTGCTCTACCAGTTGAGCTACGCCAGCCACGACCCAAGGGGCAGACTATAACGGAGCGGCCCCCTCCGGCAACCTCTTGAAGTCGAGTAAGGCTGTTACCCGCCCGAATATACAAAGAAATCTAGTGTGTCGTTAAACACACATGCGCGCGTCAGACGCACCGAGGGCCCGAGCATCTGACCCTCATTGCTGACTCGGTCCGCCAAAATCGAGTCATCCGGGGCCCCCAGTCGACTGGGTCGATGCGCGACGAAGCAGTTCATACAAGAGCACAGCCCCTGCAGTCGCCACATTGAGCGAATCGACATTGCCGCGCATGGGAATTCGAATCGGATGATCGATCGCGCCACGCACTGCCGGCCGCAAGCCCCTCCCCTCAGCGCCTAAAACCACCACCAAATCGCCGCGCAGCAATCGATCGGGTAAAGCGTAGAGATCCACGGAGGCCTCTGGATCGGCTGCAACTACCCAAAATCCCTCACTTTTCAGCTCTTTGAGGGCCCGGACAAGATTCGTCACGCGAGCGACGGGGAGCCACTCAATCGCGCCCGCACTGGCCCGAGCAAGCGCGGGGCTTAGCGGGGGTGCCCTGCGCCGGGTCAGAATCAAACCGTTGACCCCGGCCGCGTCCATAACGCGTGCAATTCCACCCACATTCTGAGGATCCTCTACGCCGTCGAGGACCACGAACCGCCGATTCCCTACCCCCGCCCCCTCTGCGCTCGCGCAAAGCTCGGCGACACCGTTCAGTTCCGGGAGCGACCCCGCCTCCAGAACCGCGCCCTGAAGAGCCCCGTCGCCAGGCTGAGCCAGTTCTGACAGGCGCGCGCCGTCGGTTTCGACAACAGGCAACCCCATACCCCGGGCGAGATCAACCAACCCCTGCAGTTCCGCGCCCAGCGGCCGTGGCTTGACGAGAAGGCGGTGCAAACTCCGCCGACGAGCTCGCAGGGCCTCTTCTATGACATGCCGGCCGTGCAACCGCTCGACCCCCCCCGCGGTGGATTTTCGGCGTCGCTCAGTTCTGTGAACCTCAGATCGGTGGGCCATCAGGATCCTTCGACGCGTCATTATGGGCCTTGCCGGCGGAACGGGCACTCTAGCGCGAAGTCACTCGCCGAAGTTCCCCACCCTATTCTCCGATCGATGCCGTCAGCTCGACGAAACCGTTGCGCCCCGATTTCTTCCGGAGTCACGGCACGGGCGCTTTTGCGCCCCGAATCGAACTTGACTGCCTGATGCAAAGCACCGTGAGCCAGTATGCTCTCCCCCTCATGAAGCGCCACGGCACATACAAACTCAGCTATCGAAATCCGCCCGAGGAGGTCTCCTATCTGGATCCCTTCGCGAATGGGCTCGGCCGCTGCCAGCGCATCGTGGACTCACTGCGCAGCCAGATTCTGGACGGCGGTCCCGAGCAGTCGCTCCGCGTCCGCCAAGTCTTCTCGACCCCCCGAGAGATCTTCCGGGTCGAAATCGAAGAGGCGGCGCTTCACTACCACCGCACCACGCTCCTCGACCGGGACGCGCTTGAGGACCTCCTGGAGACCGACGGGGTCCGCGAACGGGTTATCGAGGGCGGCGAACATTAGGGTCCGCAAGCCTCGGATCCCGGCCCACGAAGGCCCCCGCATTGCGCGAGCGGATCATTGGGGCTGGGCGGAGATTTGCCGGCCCTTGGCCCACCGCTCCGGCACTGGGACTTCGGAGTGGTGCCCGGGGCAGGGCTCGAACCTGCACGGCACTTGGCCAGACGATTTTAAGTCGTCCGCGTCTACCCATTCCGCCACCCGGGCACGGCACGCCTTGCCGAGTCTATACTGCGCGAAGGCAGGAGCCTAGCCCCGAAAAAGCCCTCGGGACGCCGGGGAATCCATTTCGATCCGCAGGGAGTTGCCGTGTTCCACGGAAAACGAATCATCGTCGTGATGCCCGCCTACAATGCGGCCCGCACTCTGGAAATGACATACCGCGAAATCCCCTTGGATCTCGTCGATGAGGTGGTTGTCACCGATGACGCGAGTTCCGACGAGACCGTCGCCGAGGCCCATCGACTGGGCCTGAAGACACTCGTACACGAGCGGAATCGGGGCTACGGGGCCAACCAGAAGACCTGCTACACCGCGGCCCTTGAACTGGGGGCCGACGTCGTCGTCATGCTCCACCCCGACTATCAATACACCCCCAAGCTGCTCCCAGCGATGATCAGCATGCTCACCGACGGTCCCTTCGATGTCGTGCTGGGCTCTCGCATCCTCGGCGGCGCCGCGCGCAAGGGCGGTATGCCTCTCTACAAATACGTCGCCAACCGGGCTCTCACGGCCACCCAGAACCTCCTTTGCGGCGCCAAACTCTCGGAATATCACAGCGGCTACCGGGCCTTCACGCGCGCCGTCCTCGAGCGTCTGGCCCTACTCGAAAACTCAGATGATTTCGTCTTCGACAACCAAATGCTCGCTCAAGCCCTCTTCCAGGGCTTCGCGATCGGCGAAATCTCATGCCCGGCGGCGTACTTTGAAGACGCCTCGTCGATCAACTTCAAGCGCTCTGTGCGCTA
>DUCH01000313.1 GCA_012959865.1 Myxococcales bacterium
TCAGATCGGTTGCTGGCCGAGTATCCCCGAGCGAGGCCCGGTCGAGAGCGACAGCACTCAACGCGTGCCTCACTCCTGCCGGTTTTTTAGGGGAGCGTTGGTGGTCGCCGGAATCAGGCCGGATTCGGCTGCCGACGCCTTTGAGCCGCGAGGAGTGCGCCTGCAAGAGCGAGAAGGAGGGCAACGGCAAGTAGGCCTCTGCTGCTCGCGAGGGGGACGCCTGGCGGTGGCACCAAGAACGGTTGGTCATTGGTATGGCAGTGAACCCCCCCGCCCGCGACCCAGGAATCGAGCATCTCGACCACGTAGACGTCACGGTCGGGAAACCATGCTTCGAGCCGCGCCTTGGCGGCCGTATCGGTTGCGGGGTTGTTGAAGCCCACCAGGATGACCCAACCGTTTCCTAGTCCCCAGTTCATATAATTTGCGTCGAAGCTCGAACCGCCGTGGGTGATGGTGGCCTCAAAATCCATCCGCAGGACCTCGAACCCCGCGGTTTCGGCGGCGAGGGCGGTTGCATCGTAGACCTGGTCGTCCGGGCTGCCCGGTTGGCACTGGGATAGAGTCGTGCAGTTCGCAATCACGACCCGGTTCGCGTCAATGAATCGCGCAATGCCATCGATATGTCCGGCGGTGAGATCCCCCGAGATCGGCCCGTCGGCCCAGATGACCCTCTGTACCCCGAAATGATTCTTCAGGTCCACTTCGGCGGCGGCTTTGTTCGCGTAGCCATTTCCGCGATTGGGGTTTCCGATCACGTTCCAGTTCAGCATCACGGTATCCACGCCGTTGAACTCGAGATTCCCGCGCTCGTGAACGATGTTCACGGGATCTACGGGCATGCCGAGATATGCGCCAACAGCCACAGGCGCTGCATCGTCGCTCGCGTGGGGAAAGGTGCCAAAGGCTCCCCCCCATGCGTCGAAGACCCAATCTTGGATGCGCATCTGACCGTTTTCTATGACGTAGACCGGGCCGTTGTCGCGCATCCAGGCGTTGTGGTTGGGAATTGCATGCCAGGTGATCTGGGGGTGATCGGGGTTCCCACCCGCCGCCGTGATGGCTGTTCGCGCCTGGTTCCTGATCGGGTTCGAGTTGTACAGGATATGGAGGGGCTGATACTGCACCACGATGTTCGCGATCTCCGCATAGGCGGGTTCGTAGGTCTTTTCAAAGGGCCCGGGCCACTGCAACCAGAGCGCTTCCTGGGGTTCCCACTCGGCCGGAACTCTTCGGCTCTGGGCATCGGCCACGCCGTATTGACCCATGAGCAAAAGAATCGCTGCACCGGCGGCCACTCTGCGAAGAGCCCTGCTTGCCCCAAGAAGTCTTTCAGCCAATTGCTGTGTAAACCTCGCGGAGAAGCGCCCGCGGTCGTGGATCCACCAGCCAGACGCCCGAGTGCATCAAGTTCATCGTGTACCCGAAGCTCATTCGGTTTTCGGGATCGGCCTGGCCGTATGAGCCTCCGGCACCGGCATGGCCAAAAACCTTGAAGTTGGGGCCGAGCGGTTCTTCGGCCGGGGGGATCTGGAAGCCGAGCCCGAAGCGGGAAACCAGGGGCAGGATCAAATCCTTGCCGAGGGACTGCTCCTGGCGCGCCCGCTCGATGATTTCGGAGCTCAGCACGTGTATGCCATCGATCTCACCCCCCAGCGCTAGGGCCCCGTAGATGCGAGCCAGTGCGGAGGCAGTTCCGTGCCCGTTGGCGGCGGGAATTTCTGCCGCTCTCCACTCCCGGGTGTTGGCGTCGGTGGGAAGCATGGGAGGGTTGATGAAAGCCTTGGCGAGCAGGCTCTCGGGGTCGGCCATGATTTGGCTGAACAGGTCGGTTCCGTCTTCAGCATGAATGGGGCCTTGAACCAGGGGCGAAACCCGGGGCTCGTGGGCTTCGGCCAGGCCGATGTGGAAGTCGAGACCAAGCGGCTCGGCAAATTCTTCGCGAAAGTAGGTGCCGAGAGTTTTCCCGCTAATGCGGCGTACGACTTCGCCCACCAGAAAGCCGAAGGTCAGGGCGTGATATCCGTGGTTTTCCCCGGGTGTCCACCAGGGGGTCTGCTCGGCCAGGGCATCGGTCATGACTGTCCAGTCGTAGAGCGAGCCAGGGGGGAGAGGTTTTCGGATGGCGGCCAGTCCCGAGCGGTGGGAAAGCAGGTAGCGGACGGGAAGGTCGGCCTTGCCCGCAGCGGCGAACTCGGGCCAGTAGCGGGCCACTGGTGCGTCGAGGTCCAGCCGGCCTTCCTCGACCAGGCGCAGCGCGCACAGGGTGGTCATGCCCTTGGTGGTGGAGAAAACGTTGACCAGGCTATCGGGCCGCCAGGGTAGGGTGCGGGCCTCGTCCGCGTAGCCTCCGTAGAGATCAACGACGCTTTCCCCCTCGAGGGTGACACAAACCGACGCGCCCAATTCGTCGCCGCGTTGGAAGGCCTGCTCGAAGACCTCGCGGACGCCCTGAAAGCGCGGATGGCAGTGGCCGTTGATTTTCGTGGCTTCGGTCATTCTCGATTCTCCTGCAAGCCCGAGGCTGGACTCTGGGCTGGATCGCACTCAAACGCCGGGGTTTCTCAAGAGAGCATCGCAAGTTCCGGGACACCCTTCCAGAGGCAATTGTGGCCTGGCGCGGGGCTCTGCGCCGGGTCCGCGGCATCGCGCTGAAGCCAGACGATCGAGCCCGCTCGTGGTACTCTCTCGATCGGATGGCCGAAGCGGAAGTGAAAGCGTGAGTTCTGCGAAGCCCGATTTGGGCGGCGGACGTTTCTGTGAGGTGGACGCGATCAAAGGCGTTGGCATCGGGCTCGTCGTTCTGATTCATTCGCTGCGCACGACATGGGATCCGGGCATCACGAGCGCTGAAATCTGGCTCGGTTACGTGACGCGTTTTGCCGTCCCCGGATTTTTCGCGGCGTCGGGTTACCTCTACGCCACGAACAGGCCGATTTCTCGTCAGGTGATCGGGCGGCGGCTTCTGCGGGTCTTCGTCCCCTATCTCGTGGCCTCGGCGGCCGCGCAGATTTTCTTCCTCGTCTCCTCGATACCCTCTCCGGAACGTCCTCTCTGGCGGGTGATTCTGCTGGCCTCCTCGTTTGGCGCCTACTACTTCGTTCTCATGCTTGCGCTTTTCATCGCGCTCTCACCGGGGCTTGCGCGAATGGGAAGGCGGGCTGTCGGCTTCCTGTTGATCCCACTTCTTTTGGTCCAGGTTCTGATCGAGACCGGAATCGTTCCCCCCGTGAATTTTTTCTGGCACCTACGCAACCCGTTCCTCTGGGCTGCCTACTTTGTGCTCGGCTGGTGGGTTCGGTTGCATCGCGAGGCGATCGTCTCGGCGCTTTGCGCGCAGCGGGCGCGTTGGGT
>DUCH01000314.1 GCA_012959865.1 Myxococcales bacterium
CGAAGGCTGCGATGAAGAACCTCAACAATTGCACCGTCGGTGGCAATGCAATTCGAGTCAAGAAGGCTGAAGAGAACAGGGCATAGCGAGCCCGCCACGGGGCTCCCCTAGGGATTTAACATAACGCCCAGGCTCGGACGTTGTGCCAGAAGACAGCTTGTATGTCCTATCCCCGCGAGCTCCTGCCATTCCATCCGCGGGGCAGCGACCGCGATCCGGTCGGCCCCACCGAGCAGCTCTTGCCGGATCACGAGATCGAGCGCCTCAGGGCGTTGGGGATGATTCCGCTCGTTGGCATCCGCGGGCAGGACACCGCCCTCGTGATGGCCTTTCAGAGCCTGACGGGTGATTCGCTGCTGGTGTAACCGGTATCGCGTGTTCCCACTGTTCATCCGGATCCAAGGCAGCGGGCTCAAGAGAGCCCTGGCGCCCCGAGCATAACGGCCGTCGACGGATCCGGAGACAGACAGACCAGGGCGGTCTACGCCTTGGTCCACCGAGCGGTGTCGGGGTCCCAGATTGCACCGTCCCCGATATAGCCGTATTGGATTTCCAGGTACTTCTTCGTTCGGGCCGGGCAAGGGTACTTGCTGCCCTCGAACTCGACCGAATCAAGGGGAAAGACCACCGCCTCCGGAAAGAAGAACGTGTCGACGCCGAATCCCTCGTATTGCTGAACGTACGTGCGGTCCCGCTCGTTGAATCGATAGAACATCACGTCACAGGCGACCAGCGGCCATTCGATACTCCGCCCCTCGTAGGTCCCCGTGAATGTCCCGCCCGCCTTCAGCCAGACCCGGTAGCCCTTGCAATGGCTTCCCTTTCTCTCGCAACCATAGGCGCTCGGCAACTCGGTGCTGAGTAGCGCCTGGAGGTCATCGAACTGATCTTCATTCCTGATCCCAATGTCTGCATCAGAGTCACGCGCGATGAACTTTCCGTGCCGATAGGCGCCCAGGAGGGTGCCCTGATCGATCCAATACTCGACCTTGGCGGAACTCAATATGCCGCAGAGAACTGAGAGCAGTGACTCGATTTGCGGATGAAGCATTCGATTGGCGGCGATGACATCCTGCTCGTTTTCAGTCGTCACCTCGCCCCAGCAACTCAACAGAGCCACGTTTTCTCCTCTAGCGACGAACGACCAAACCAGCTGACGCGAATTTCGCGAGTCCGGGCGGGCAATTCTAAGAACGGACAGGGTGCGGTGGGATCCAGAGGGCGCTCAAACTCGAAACGAATAGTCTCGATCCGGATCCTGCTCGCAGTCTGGCGGGTAACTCGCGCGTTTATCGGCGTAGTAGCGTTCTCGGGAATCCCCGGCGCTCGCACCGTTGTAGGTAGCGTAGAGAGCACGTCGTTGCGCCGACGTGCCGTTTGGGAGAGAGCGGTGCGGGACAAAGGAGTCGAAGAAGAGCACATCGCCCGGCTCGGTAGGGAGCGGTCGATATTCCATCGCGTCGTCCGCCAGAGGACTCCAGCGTTCACCCAGCACCCCCTCCCGGTGACGACCGGCCACGAGCTCCAGGCATCCGTTGTCCAGGGTTGCCCGATCGATGCTGATCAGCATTGTTAGATGCAACGCGGCATAGTTGTCCCAGCCTGCTTGCACGTCTTGGTGGGCCTCGAAACCGCCACTCCCAGGTAGCTTGAAGTTGATCTTCTCTTTGAAGAGCAGCGCCTGCTCACCGAGCAAGGATTCGACGCGACCGAGCACCGCTGGACTTCGAAGCATTCGGTCGAGGTTTTCGTGATAGGGGCAGAAGTTCTCGATGCGCGACAGCACTCGCGCACCGCTGCCGTCGACGTGATCTTCGTAGTAGACCAGATGCCGACCCGGCGTCTCCGGCATCGCGACGAGTTCGTCCGCCCAACGGTCAAGCCCGGCCACTGCATCGGCATCTAGCATGCCGGGGACCATCAGATATCCGTCCCGGGCGAAGGCCTCGAGTTGCCTCGAGTCCAAGCTAGTTGGCATGGTGCGCCCACCCCGAGCAACCATCGGTGACCTGCCTGCGATATCGGACCATGGTTTGCACTCGGCCTATTCTATGAAGGGACGTAACCGGGCCCGGAACGAGGCGGGGAGAGGACGCCTGTGTGGTCTCAACACTCGTTCGGGCAACAGGCAGCGGGCCCCGAATGCTTCCGAAGATTAGAGGGGCCGGGTTCTGATACTACCCCGTATCGCAGCCATGCGTCAGCCCCGGCCTCCGCCGACTCCAACCCCACGATTGAAGCCCCTTGCGGAGTCCGAACCCGCACATTCCCCGAAATCCCGAACATCAACATCCCTAACGAACGGCAAGCCTTTCTATGTCGGGAAAGGCGTTAGGCGCCGAATTTTCGCGCATCTGGATGAAGAACGAGATTCGTTCAAGCGGAAGACAATCAAGGAACTTCGAGCCGCCGGTCTCGAGCCGAGGCTCGAGCTGCTGACGCACGGGCTCAAGGACGACGAGACCGCGCTGCGAATCGAGGCCGCTGTCATCGATTTTCTTGGACTGGGCTCACTCACCAACGCTGTTTCAACGGTCGGGAGTACACCGCCTCGGCCCCGGATGAGTTTTGAGAACAGACAGGCGGAGATATCGCTGGCGAGCCCTTCGATCGGCCCCATCCACGGATCGGACGAATATTGACGACAGCCAGGCGGATCGCGCGATGATGGCACCTTAGAACCGAATCGGAGGCGTCATGGTTCGCACTCAATTTTCGGTATTGCTCGTGGTACTGGGCCTCTGTCTGTCTACCTCGACATCGGCACTCGCGCAGCTGGTCACACCGGCGGAGCTCGGCCTCGACTTCGACGGCGGCGTGATCGCTCCACCCTTGGTCGACGCCGTCGGCGGACGGGAGTTCACACTGAGACAGCCCATGGAACTGTACGCGCTCGGGGTGTGGGACGAGGGGAGCGATGGGCTCTTGGCGGACCACGAAGTGGGGCTCCCGTCACGGGCTCCCCTAGGGATTTAACACAACGCCCATACCCGGACGTTGTGCCAGAAGACAGCTTGTATGTCCTATCCCCAACGAGACCTAATACAAATGGGGAGGCGTAAAAAATACGCCTCCCCATTCTAAATATCGATACCTAGCGGAACAATCGAGTCGCGAAAGCGATCGCACTTGCGCGAACAGGGTCTCTCTGTTTCTCAGTACCGGTCGAAAATTTCGCAGACACCTTCTTCTTTACAGTGGCCTTCTTCTTGGCAACTGTTTTTTTAGCCGATTTTTTTGCGCGTGCCTTCTTCGCTGCTTTCTTCTTCTTTGCTTTCTTCGCTGCTTTCTTCTTAGTTACTTTCTTCGCTGCTTTCTTCTTCGCTGCTTTCTTCTTAGTTACTTTCTT
>DUCH01000315.1 GCA_012959865.1 Myxococcales bacterium
TATGGCCAACTGGCCAAGGGCCAACGGCCCAGCCTTGCCGTCATTTTTCGTTACGACGCGTCTCCGAGCCCCTCGCAGACCCTTTCGATGCTCCCCAAACCGGAACGCAGGACTCAATCGGAAATTGGCGTTGGTTTTCTTGGCGCCGGCAACTACGCCAAGGCCGTGCTCTTGCCTAACCTTGCCGGAAGCAAACATCTACGGAAAACCTCCCTGGTAACCGCCACGGGCCCATCCGCACAACGCACTGCCGAGCGATTCGGTTTCGAGCGCTGCGGGACCAGCCCCGCCGATATCATCGGCGCCGATGATATCGATCTCGTTTTCGTCGCAACTCGCCACAACCTTCACGCGCACTGGGCAGCGGAGGCCCTTCGAGCGGGCAAGGCGGTCTGGCTTGAAAAACCCGTAGGACTGACTTCCCAGGAGGTCGACGAGGTTGCCGCCGCCGCGCGAGAAAGCGGCAGCTTGCTTGCGGTTGGCTACAACCGGCGTTTTTCATCGCACGCGCGCGCGTTCGCCAAAGCCTTCGAAACCCGATCTTCCCCGCTCCACGTGCAATACACGATTGCCGCCGGAGCGACGCCAAGGGGCACATGGGTTACGGATCCCCTGGAAGGGGGCGGGCGTATCCTCGGCGAGGTCTGTCATTTCGTTGATCTCTGCGGCTTTATCGTAGGCCATCCGCCGGTTCAGGTTTTCGCCAGCGCGCTGTCCAACGATTTTGAACTCGATGATTCCATGACAGCCCTGATCCGCTATCAAGATGGCTCCGTGGCCAATATCCACTATCTCGCCCGAGCAACGAGCGAACTCCCCAAGGAGCGTTTCGAAGCCTCGGCCGGAGGCATCACAGCGATCTGCGACAACTTCAAGCAGACTCGCATCATGGGTGCGATGAAAAACGAAGGAATCAAGAACGTGAATCAGGACAAGGGCCAAGCCGAAGCTTTGCGCGAAGTTTCGAGAGCTGTACTCAAGGGAACCGACAGCCCCTTTTCTCTGGAAGAGCTGGTTAGTACGTCGCGAGTAACGTTTGGCATTCTCGAATCCATCCGAAGTGGAGCACCTGTCGCCATCGACAAAGGATGAGTAGCTTTCGTCGGCACAACTAGCGAAAGTCCCGTCGACGCCCCCTGGGCCAAACGCCACTCCTTTCGGGTTCTTCGCGAGGCGGCCTACACGACGCGAGCCATTTGGGTTGGAGAAAAAGAAATGTGCGGAATCGGGGGAGTTTGGTACGCGGACCGTAGGCGGCCGGATGAGGCGGCTCTCTCCCGAATGTCCCTGGCCATGTCCAGCCGCGGTCCCGACGACCATGGAATCCTCATGGAGGAGGGCATCGGTCTCGTCCACCGGCGGCTTAGCATCCTCGACCTCAGCGATGCTGGCCGCTGCCCCATCTCCAACGAAGACGGCACAGTTCATGCCGTTCACAATGGCGAAATCTACAATTTTTCCGACCTACGGGCCCAGCTGATCGATGCTGGACATCGCTTTCGCTCGAATTGTGATAGCGAGGTTGTCGTCCACGGCTATGAACAATGGGGAACCGGCCTCTTCGCTCGCCTTGAGGGAATGTTCGCGGTTGGAATTTGGGACACTTCGCGGCGGCGGCTCGTGGTCGGGCGAGACCGAATCGGGGAAAAACCACTTTACCTACTGCGAAAACCCGGGGTGATCGCATTCGCCTCTTCCCTGAATGCGTTGCGCGAAATCGTCAACGGAGACCTCGAAGTTGAGTTGTCAGCCATCGACTGCTTCCTGTCCCATGGCTTCATTCCTCATCCCCACACGATCTGGAAGGGCGTTGAAAGTCTTCCCCCAGCGCACTTCGCAGTCATTGAGGGGCAGTCCGACCCCTCGATCGAACGCTACTGGGACTTCCCCGCCCATCGTCCCCAACGCATGGCTCTGGATGAAGCCGAGCAGTTGATCGAAGAAAGCCTCGAGCGTAGTGTCAAAGCTCGATTACTCGCCGATGTTCCCATCGGTGGTTTCCTCAGCGGGGGAGTCGACTCCTCCCTCATTATGGCCATCGCGGCCCGTCATAGCCCGAAAATCGACACCTTCTCGGTGGGTTTCGAAGAGGAAGAGTTTAGTGAGCTTCCCTTTGCAAAAAGCGTCGCCCAGCATATCGGGTCGACTCACCATGAGCTTGTATTCCGGGCCGACTCAATTCTTGAAGTGCTGCCCGAACTGGTCTGGCAGTACGGTCAGCCATTCGGCGACTCGTCGTCCATCCCCACCCACTTGGTTTCGCGACTGGCCAGAGAAAACGTCAAAGTCTGTCTCTCTGGGGACGGGGGCGACGAGTCCTTTGCGGGCTACTGGCGTCCGGCTTCTCTCGTTTATGCGGCGCGCTTCGGCCAGTTCATCCCCGCATCCCTGCGTCGAAACGCGGTTCCCCCGGCCGCCAGTCTAATCGAACTTCTCGGCGGAAAAGGGCTCTCGGGGCGCCTCTTGGCGATGAATCGGCTCTCCCTTGCTGCTCCAGGTGCGGGATACACCAACGCATTGAGCTGGTTCGACCACCGCGACGAAGTTCTGGGGAGCGCTTTTGCGAACACTTCGGCGGATCACGATGTGGTCGTCTGCCGAGCTGGCAAGACCGTTTCGGGTAGCGACACCTCCGTCCTCCAGCAGGCCCTCTACGACGACTTCCAGGTTTTACTCGCGGACGATTATCTGGTCAAAGTCGACGTCGCAAGCATGGCAGCATCCCTGGAAGTTCGACCTCCGATGCTCGATCACGCCTTCATCGAATCGGCTTGGACCCTACCCGACAACTACAAACTCCGCCGAGGGGACAGAAAGTGGATTCTCAAGCGGATCGCGGCCCGAAGCGTCCCACCCGAAGTCATTTACAGACCCAAGCGCGGCTTCGCGATGCCGATGCGCATTTGGTGGCGCGGCCGTCTCGCTACCCTTCTCCGCGAGTTGATGCGCGACAGCCGATGCGCAGACCTGGGCTGGATCAACCCCGCGAGCGTGGAACGCTGCATCACGGAGCACTGTTCTCGAGAGGCCGAGCACGATACCCGGTTGTGGCTGATTCTCTGGCTCGAACTCTGGGCACGAATCGTTCTCGATGGCTCCATGGGGCGAGACGAATCTCTGGCGGCGATGGCAACTGACTCCTGAGAGCTGCGCCGGACGATCGAACTCGGCCACTCCGCAGCCATCCGCTCCAATCGAAAACGCGGTCATAGGGCCGCGCGCCAAGAACATCCACAGTTCCAGATTCGGACCCGAGTCCTGACAGGCTCTCCTATATCTGGATCAAGCCATCTGGATCAAGCCTCGCGAATCACCTCGTCGAGCAAATCG
>DUCH01000316.1:0-2621 GCA_012959865.1 Myxococcales bacterium
CAGCAGCCAAGCCCCGTGGCTGTCGATGATGCCTCCGAGGACTCCCAGGGCCTTGCGGATGGGGTCGATGATTTCCTTGGCCCCAGTGACGGTTCCCGCGAGCAGATCGTTGTGGCCCCCCAGGTATTTCGTCGCGCTGTGGACGACGAGATCAGCGCCCTCGGAAAGTGCTTGGTGGTTGACCGGGGTCGCAAAAGTTGAATCGATGATGACCTTGACTCCCCGGGCGTGGGCAACTTTGGCAAACGCTGGGACGTCGGTGACGCGCAGGTAGGGGTTGGTGGGCGACTCGGTAAAAAAGACGGCGGTGTCGTCCCGGATGGCCGCTTCGAATTGCTCGAGATTGCTGGGGTCGATGACGCTGACGGAGACGCCCATTCGCCCGAGGAATTCGTCGATGAACTGCCGGGTCCGCCGGTAGCAGTCGTTGGTGACGATGAGGTGGCGCCTCCCTCGAGTTCCGAGAGCTTGCGCTCAACGGCCCGCCAGGTGGGATTTCCGTAGCGACCGTATTCTTCGCGGTCGGTCTTGCCCTCCTGGTAGTCCATGACCTCCTGGGAACTCTTGAACCAGAAAGTCGAGGTCTGGTAGATCGGAGTGGTGATGGCGTTGGCTTCTTGCTGGCGCAACTCGCCCCCATGGACCGAACTCGTGGCGGTGGCGCGCTTCGAGGGCTTGTCTTCCATTTTCTACTCGTCTGTTCGCATTCGCGCCGCCCAGGGGCGGCCGAGCGGTGTAGCGCTTTGGGCATCGGGCGGCCTCGGAATTGGTTTCCGGATCGCTTGCTTTGGCGCTGGGCTTCTGCCCGCTGGGGGCACTTAGCAGAAAGGGTCCAAGGGCCTGCAAGTGCCTGAAATCGTCCTTCATTCTGAACCCGTTGATCGCGCAGTCTAGCCCGAATCCAGCGGGGCGTCTTCAGTCCGTCTCGAACTGCCGATTCGGGCTACTCTCGGCGGGCACCCCGCTCCGGGGTCGGGCTGGGTATCTCGGCGAGGACTGCAGCGCGATGGTGACCGAGCGATCCGAGGGCGAGCGTCAATGCCGTCTGATTCCTCCGGACTTCCTTCGGGATCTGGTGGATCAAAACCCCTTCCCCGAGCCCCGCAATGCCAGCTCCGACGGTTTGCTCGGCTACGGGGGCGATCTCGAGCCCGGCCGATTGCTGGCCGCTTACGCCCAAGGCATTTTCCCGTGGTACGAATCGCCGCCCACCCTCTGGTATTCCCCGGATCCGCGCGCGGTGCTCTTCCCCGATGCGCTTCGCATCAACCGTTCCCTGGCCAAGACCCTGCGCCGGAATCAGTACGCGCTGACCATGGATTCGGATTTTCGGGGCGTGATCGAGGCCTGCGCACAGACGCCTCGGCCGGGGCAAGCCGGCACTTGGATCAACGAGGAAATGATCGAGGCCTATTGCGCGTTGCACGAGCTCGGTTTTGCGCATTCGGTGGAAGCCCGCTGGCAGGGCGCACTCGTCGGCGGGATCTACGGCTTGTCGTTGGGCGCGGCTTTTTTCGGCGAGTCCATGTTCAGCCGCCGCAGCGACGCCTCCAAGGTGGCTCTCGTCACCCTGGTCGAGCGCATGCGGGCTTGGGGGTTTCACGTACTCGACTGTCAGGCTCACACCCCCAATACCGAGGCCCTGGGGGCGGTCCTGTATCCCCGGGAGGGATTTCTCGAACTTCTGGCCGTCGCCCTGGAAGCGCCCACGCGCTGCGGGGTCTGGGAACCTGTCCCGGTGCCGCCCAGCGGAGAAACCCGTCCGCGGGTTTAGTGCGCGGGTCTGCCGCCCCGCGCCGGGGCGAAAAACCATTGGGCGATTTTCTGGGCGAGTTCGTCGGGGGCGAGCGAATCGGCCTCGATCACCCAATCCGCGGCGCGTTGGTACCAGGGTTCGCGTTGGGTCATCAATGCATGAAACGAGCGGTCGCCCGAGAGCGGCGGTCGGTTGGGGTCGTCCGCGACCCGGGACCAGAGGAGTTCGACGTTGCAGCGCAGGTAGACGACTCGGCAGCGCTCGCGAAGGATGTCGACCTTGCGCGCGCTGAAAATTTCGTCCTCGTCCTCGCCGAAATCCACCACGATTCCCCCCCCGCAATCGACCAGAGCGGGCTTGGGGATCGCGGTTTCGCGCTGGAGAACCCGGTACTCGAGTTCGCGCCAGAGCGCCCAGCCCCCGTCAGCGACAATTTGCGGGGTCGTCCGTCCGCCGGCCTCCGCGACGATCAGCGCGTCGAGATCCAGCAGCCGAAAGTCCGGGTGATCGGCGGCCAGGCGCGCTGCGGCCGAAGTTTTGCCGCACCCGCGCCCGCCGATGAGGGCGAGATGTTCGCGCGGCGTATCGGGGTCGACGGCGGTTGTCACGAAGTTTCTCGTTCTTTCGGAAAGCGCCCGGGACCGGACCCAAGGGCGGCACCAAGGTACCGGATTGGGACGCTCAGGGATTGAATCCCGGGCCGAGGTCGATGGGCAATTCGAGCCACGCGTCATAGACGGCCTGGCGACGGTCGAGCAGAGCCGGGTCGAGAGCGGCGTCGATCTCGGGACTGCGCTGGGAATATCCCGCACGGAGCCCGGCGGGCATGGGGCAGAGCGCGTCGGGGAGGGGGCCAAGCAGGGCC
>DUCH01000316.1:2656-3327 GCA_012959865.1 Myxococcales bacterium
GAGGTCGAGGGCCGAGAGCCGGTCGCCAATCAGGTGGGCGAGGCCGGCTTCGCGTTGACGCGCCCCCTGGGCCGCCACCCGCTCCAGAATTTCGGCGATGCGTGCGGGCGCCCGGGTGGCGGCTTCGTCCGAGTAGCCGTAGCGCTCCGCCATGGCGGCGACGCTCTTGCGACCGGGGTGTTCGGCAGGGAGTTCCATCAGCGGTGCGAAGAGCATCAGGCGCCGCAACCAGCCGAAGCCCCCCTCCCCGGCGAGTTCGTGGAGGAACTCGAACATGAGGGCCCGTTGTCCCGGGTCGTCGGGGATCAAGGGCGGGTCCGGGGCCAGGCGTTCGCCGAGTAAAATGATGGAGCTCCAGTCGGTGCGGGGGGGCTCGTCGTTAAAAATCGCCTGGGGGGCGTTGTTCTCCCCCGTCCAGGTGGCGAGTTCGGTATTGGGCTGTCCGCCGAATTGGGCGATGCGAGGGCATTCGAGCCGCTTCACGTGGAAGACCGCCTTGGCGGCTTCTCCCCAGGGCCCCGGAACGCCGGCGGTGAGCACCAGGCGAAGGCCGTTCCGTGAGCGACCCTCGGCGACACTCAACCATTCTGCCATGGGAAAACTCCATTCGTGAGGTTTGGGTGAAAGGGTGGGAGAGGGGACGGGCGAAGGGGGTGGGAGCAGGGACGGGC
>DUCH01000317.1:0-1198 GCA_012959865.1 Myxococcales bacterium
CTGCGATTCATCCCACGCACCTCGCTATTGTGAAGCATGACGTGATCGAGATCTAAGCCGGAGGCCAGCAACACGTCGTCGTATGAACGGTCGTAGTCGAGGGCCGTCCATAGCCAGTCGAACGCACAGTAGTTGAGCTTCTGGGATCCCCAGGCGTCCTCAACGCGCGGACGCTGAGAGAAGTAGGCGAAGTTGATATCGTAGCTTACGAAGATTCGGTCGTCGGGGGGAAGATCGACGAGCCAGGTAATTTCGAAGGGGATGAGCGCCTCGCTATAACGATCGGCGAAACCCACTCCATCGCCAGTATTCCAGTGCGATCCCCCATCGACTTGACCTGTATAGTTGTCCGGCTGGTTGCAGGACGGCTCTCCCAAACCGATCTGACAAATTTCAAAATCGGTTCCCTCCGTATACTCGAGGCCATTGATGTCACGGACGCTCGGCGGCTCAACCCCACCCGCAACGTTGCGAAGCAGGCCGTCGATCCGCTCGAGCTGTATGTCATCTAGCCACAAGACTCCAGGAACGTTGAGCCGCGACCAGACAAGGGCTTCGACGATTTCTTGATCCGCGAGCTCGGCCGGGACCACAAAGGGTTGGTCGAATTCGAGCCACTCCGAATCGGGGTCTGCCGAACTCAAGGCGCCGATTCCCAGGTGATACCCCACCAGGGTTTTGTCATAAGGGGGGGGCACGAGCGGATCTTTGAACGTGAATCTGAATGATACCTGCGGCTGAGCACTGAGCTGCCCCGCTCGTTTCGCGTACACCCGGATCAGATAGCGGCCAGCGTCCAATTGGGTAATCGGTAGAAATCGTTGCAGATAGCACTTCTCGCCTTCGAGTTTGTTCGTTACTTCAGCCCGCCAGCTGCTCGAGTCATTGTGGCCATCGTCGCTCCGATGTTCCCAAACCGCGCAATCTACACTCGCCCCCTCTTCCCCGGGCACGGGCACCGGCACCGTGCCCGTCGTATGCCAACCCGCCAGATCGGGAGGGGTCTGCATCTCGCCATCGGGAATAAGCGGCTCGGGCGGCATCTCGGGCTCGGCAAGTTCATTGACGATTAAAAAGGGTTCGTCGAACACCGGAAGACCATCGGCGTAGGCGAATGTCCCTCCGTGGATCCACTTCTCGGTGTGTGTACTGGGCATGAGTGGAATCAATTTGGCAAAGCGGTCCTGTGCGGCTTGCA
>DUCH01000317.1:1353-2244 GCA_012959865.1 Myxococcales bacterium
CGGTGCTGAGAGGTTGTTGTTGGAAGGCAGCCCAACCGGGTCCGCCAGGCGCTCCGAGTGGTCCGGGTAGTCGAGAACGACCAGCGGGCTGATCGACGCCCGGACCGCAACGCTCGTCCATGGCCCTTCAGTCGCTCCCTCGTTGATATCCGTGATCTCGGTCAGGAGCTGCAGAGCCGTCATTCCACCCCGGAAAAGACCGGCCGGTGTGGCGGCCCCGACAAGCACGAAGACCGAGGAGGTCCCTGCGGTTTCGATATCGAGGACATAACCCTCGTCCCCTATCTGATCGAAAGGCTGAAGCGATGCTGGAAGCGGTGCCGTATCCACGTCCCCGAAGAGGTGAAAGTGGATCTGCACGGCGCCATCGGTCACCGTCCCCTGAAAGGAGTCCGCCGAAACGATCCAGCCCGCATCGGAGAGCAGGGCATTGAGGGATCCCGGTCCCCCATCGGTGAGGGAGCGAAGGTCCGCGAGGTCGATATTGGCACTCAACGTCACTTGGGAGATGTCGCCAAGGTTGACGGGTATGCCGGGACGCAACCACGCGCCTTGGGGCGTGAGGCGCAAGCCCAAGCTCACGGGACTCGGCGTGGTCGCCGCACTCTGCAGCATCTCGTTGCCGCCCGTGTGAGTCACATCCAATGAGTACTCGTTCAGTACTTGCGGTCGAGCATCCAGATCTTCGAAGGAAACAGCCGAAGGGACTACGGGAAGATTGCTGCACGTCCCTCCCGCACAACGCGTGAGCGCAAGCCCAGTCACAGTCAACCCGGCCGTATCCCAGCTGAGGTCGACCCGGTGTCCGTGAACCGCAACAGCAGCCAAGCTCGCCGCGGACGCCGCCGCGAGCGGCTGAAGGGTCCAGACCGAGCTGAGCAGGACCGCGGT
>DUCH01000317.1:2425-2803 GCA_012959865.1 Myxococcales bacterium
AAGGAGCGTGGCGAGATGACCAATCAAAAGAAGCAAACAAGCGAAGCCGCAGTCCGAGAGATTCGCCGTTGAACCCGAAGGAAGTTCTCTCCGGAAGAGAAGATCCGGATGGTCGAAGGGGACGGACATGCCGGTGCGAGCGACGCTACGCCAACTGGGCGTGCCGCGAAGCACGTTTTACCGGTGGTATCAGCGCTATGTCGACGAAGGCTTCGATGGACTTCACGACAAGAAGCCCGTGAGGCGAGCCCGTTGGAATGCGATCCCCGAGAAGATCCAGAAGCAAGTGCTCGACCTGGTACTCGAGCGTACGGATCTCTCACCGCGAGAGCTGGCTTGGCGCTACACCGACGAGAGGCGCTACTTCGTGTCCGAATC
>DUCH01000317.1:3068-3326 GCA_012959865.1 Myxococcales bacterium
CCATCACAGGCGTCGATCAGGTCCGGGTGAAGCATCGGCCGCGACTGTTAAGCGATAACGGCCCGGCCTATCGGTCAGGCGAGCTCCGGGAGTATCTCGGCGAGCGGCGAATGGCGCATACCCGCGGCGCTCCGCACCACCCGCAGACGCAGGGCAAGATCGAGCGCTATCACCGGACGATGAAGAACGTCGTGAAGCTTCAGCACTACTACTTCCCCTGGGAGTTGGAGGCGGCGCTCCGCGACTTTACTCGCAAGC
>DUCH01000318.1:0-295 GCA_012959865.1 Myxococcales bacterium
CCGAAGACACCGCGCCGCCCTACGATTCCCGCCTGTGTCGGCTCCCGGGCATGGAACTCAAGGTCGTGGACTCGGAGGGGCAGACTTTGCCCCCGGAAAAAGCCGGCGAAATTTGTGTTCGCGGCGACGCCCTGATGAAGGGCTATCGGGGGCAACCCGAGGCCACCGCCCGAGCGCTTCAAGGGGGCTGGCTGCATACCGGTGATCTCGGCATTCTCGATGGCCAGGGGCGGCTTCGGGTCCTCGACCGCCGAGATGATTTGATCGTTTCCGGGGGCGAGAACATTTATCCCGC
>DUCH01000318.1:348-19973 GCA_012959865.1 Myxococcales bacterium
TGCGCGAAGCGGCGGTGGTGGGCGAGACCGACGCCGAGTTTGGCGCGCGCCCCGTCGCCTGGTGGGTCGCCGAGGAGGCCGATTCTCCCGCGCCCGATCTGGCCGCCTACTGCCGCGAGCGGCTCGCGGGCTACAAAGTGCCGGGACGCTTCGTTTGCATTCTCGAACTACCGCGCAACGCTGCGGGCAAGCTCATGCGCGGAAAATTGCGGGCGCTGTCCGACTCGGCCCCAGAGACGTGAGCCGCCCGCGCCCAAGCTGAACGCCGAGGGCAGGGCCGGGGGCTCTTAGGGCCTCGCGCGGTGGGCCCGCAAGTCCGCGACCACGTCCGCCCATTGACTCGGGTCGGGTGCGCGATTGTGGGTGAGGCTGACACCGTTGGCGATCCCGTCCAGGCGCTCGTTGAGCTTGGCGGCGATTTCTTTGCGCGGCCCCACCACCGCAATGCTCTCGAGGATCTCGTCGCTGATCAAATCTGCCATCGCGTCCCAATCGCCGCGCTTGGACATCTTGTTGAGTTCGATGTGCACATCCCCCCAACCGTGGGCTTCCAGGGTGGGGAGATAGGCGGGCGTGGAACCGTAGAAGGCCAACTGCTTGCGCGCCGCGTCCTTGACGCGGGCGAACTCTTCTTCCTCGTCGGCGGTGACGACCAGGGTGGCGCAGATGATCTCGAAGTCAGCGAGCCGCCGGCCGCTCTTGCCGAGCCCTTTTTCCAGGGCGGGAAGCGTATTGGTGAGCAGCGAATGTCGGCTGTTGAAGGGGTGGGCGATGAAACCATCGGCGACCTCGCCCGCCATCTCGGTCATCAGCGGCCCGAAGCCGCCGGTGAGGATGGGGGGCGGCCCAAAGGGATTGGGCCCGGGGTTGAATGCGGGGATCATCAGGGTGTGGCGGTAAAACTCGCCGCGAAAATCGAGTTCGGCCTTGCCCTCCCAGCAATCGAAGATCGCCTTGATGGCCAGGACGATCTCGCGCATGCGCGCGGCGGGCTTCGACCACGGCATGCTGAAGCGGTGCAGGATATGCGGCCTGACCTGGGAGCCAAGGCCGAGAAAGAAGCGGCCGCCAGTGATGTTCTGGGTCCCGTACGCGAGGTTCGCGAGGTTCATGGGATTGCGCGCGAACGCGATGGCGATGGCCGTTCCCAGCCGGAGGTTCTTCGTGTGCTCCGAGGCCACCGCCAGCGGGAGAAAGGGGTCGTGCTTGGCTTCGAAACTGAAAGCGCCGTCGTAGCCGATTTCCTCAAGGTGGGGATAGAGGGTGCGGGCGTCCCGGGGATCCTCCAATGGGGCCGTTGTGTAGACCTGCATGATATTTTCCGTTGCGCTGAATAGTGTCCGCGCTTCCCGCCGGTAAGGAACGATCCGGGAACCCGACCCGGGTGTCAGAGGCGCGGATTCTAGCGGCTTCGCGCGGGCGTGCCCCGGGCGCGGAAGTACTGCGTGGGACTCAAGCTTTGGGATTCAACGCAGTGTTTGCCGCGCAGGCTTCCAAGAGCCCACGAAAGAGCCGCGCACCCGCTGGACCCACCATTTTCTCGGGGTGCCACTGGACGCCGATTTCAAAGACCGGCTTCCGGCTCTCGATGGCCTCGATGACTCCATCCTCAGCTCGGGCCGAGACGCGCATTCCCTCGCCGGGTTCGGCGATGCATTGATGATGCAAACTGTTGACCTCGATACGGCCTTCGCGGACCAGGGCGGCCAGCCGCGAGCCGCTTTCGATTTGCACCGGGTGGCCGTCCCCGTGCTCGGGCAGTTGGTGGGCGCCGGCTTCGGGCAGGTCCAGGGGCAGGTGGTGATGGAGCCGCCCCCCGCCTTCGAGCGCCATCAACTGGGCGCCATAACAGATGCCGAGGATGGGTATGTCCCGCGCTCGGGCGGCTCCGAGCAGGGCACGATCGAAGACGAGCTGTGCCGGGGCGACCGGGTCGAAGACCACGTCGGCGGGGTAGGGGGAGGGGGGCGGGAAGTCGTCGCCGCCGGGCAGAATCAGGGCGTCCACCGCCTCGGCGGCAGCCAGGGGGTCGCTGCCCACTGGAAGAAGAACCGGAGTGCCGCCGGCCTCCACCACCGCCTCGCTGTAGCGCCGGTCGAGGTAGAGGTATTCGCGCCCCGGACGCCAGCGTTCGCGGTGATCCAGAGTCGTTGAAATCCCGATCCTGAAGGGCATGGCCGCAGTATAGGCGGGTGGCCGGTTGGTGGGGTTCTGGCATTCTTCCGCCCATGGCCAGGGTACTCATCGTGGGCTGCGGATATGTGGGTGGCGCGTTGGCGACGCGCCTGCTCACCGAGGGTCACGAAGTATTCGGCTTACGCAGAGATCCCTCGGCGCTGCCGCCGGGAGTCGTCGGGCTGGCGGGGGATGTCAGCGAGGTCGAAGGCGTGGGTGCCCTTCCCGGCGCGCTGGATTCGGTGGTCTATGCCGTGGGGGCCAAGCAGCGCGATGAAGCTTCCTATCGCGCGGCCTATCTCGACGGCCTGGGCCACGTGATTCGCGCCCTCACCGAGGAGGGCCAAGATCCGTCGCGGATTCTTTTTACCTCGAGCACCTCGGTGTACGGCCAGTCGCGCGGCGAGTGGGTCGATGAATCCTCCCCCACGCATCCGCGGAGTTTCGCTGGGGAGATCATGCTGAGCGCCGAGCGTTTGCTCCACGGCAGCCGTTTTCCCAGCACGGTTCTCCGGCTTGGGGGGATCTACGGTCCGGGCCGGACGAGGCTGATCGATCGGGTGCGCGCGGGCGAGGCGGTGGCCGTGGCCGAGACGGCCACCTACACCAACCGCATCCATCGCGACGACGCTGCGGCGGCGATCGCGCACTTGCTTACGCTGCCCGACCCCAAAGCCACCTATGTGGGGGTCGATGAAGACCCCGCCGATGCCGCCGAAGTCCTGGCTTGGATCGCCGAGCGCCTCGGGGTCGCCCTGGTGGAGACGCCGGCGTCGGAGTCGCTTCCCGTGGGCAGCCGGCGCTGCCGCAATGCCGCGCTCCTGGACTCGGGATTTTGTTTCGACTATCCGACCTATCGCGAGGGCTATGCGGCGCTCATGGAAGCCGCCGCAGCGGAGTCGGTTTGAGTTCTTCCGAAGGGGAGCCGGATTCTTCGTCGGCCCAGCGCCGACCCACTTCGGGGAGGCGGCCGCTCCGCTTCAAGGCGTTCGTTTTTCTCATCGCCGTGGCGGGGAGCCTGGTGGCTGCGGAGTTGACCCTCCAGATCGCCAGCGCGATCGCGTCTCGCTGGGGGGACCGCGGTGAGGAAGCAGTTTCCGACGAAGCGGTCATTACGATTCTCAGCGTGGGCGATTCGCATACGTTTGGGCTGCCGCTGCCCGAAGAGGACAGCTACCCCGCCCAACTCGAGGTCGCCCTGGCCCGAAGGCACCCGGGGTTGAAATTTCAGGTTGTCAATTTGGGTGTTCCGGGATTGAACAGCACCTTCGTGGCCAATCGCCTGGAGCGCCAGATGTTTCAAATGCGCCCGCAACTGGTCATCGTCTGGGTTGGCGTCAACAACATGTGGAATGTGGTCGAAACCCTGGGCTGGGAGCGACCCGACCGCTGGCGTTTTCTCCGCCAGGCGCTGCTTGGCCTCAAACTTTTTCGCCTTGGGTCCATCGTCTGGTTCAGTCAGTCCGGGCATCAATACGACCCCGCTCAGCGCGGTGGCTGGTTCGATGGCGAATTGCCGCCCTCGGGTCGGCTCGAAGCCGGCAAGCGTCTGAAGGATCCGACGGGAAGCCTGGAACCCGACCTCGAGCGCATGGTCAAACTCGCCCACGGTCTGGGGACGCCAATCTTGTTCGTCACCTATCCCATGAATGGGGCCGCCGAGATCAATCGGACGATTTTCGCCGCGGGCGGGCGCCTGGGTGTTGGGGTCATCGATACGCTCGAATCCCTGCGGCGTTCACTGACGGCCGGGCACGAACGGCCCGAGTTGATCGATGAGCGCGCGGGCCCGCACCCTTCGCGTTTGCTGTACGCCTACGTGGTGGAAGACATGGTGCCCGAGGTGGAAGCGAGCCTCGAGGCTTGGTACGGAATTCCCATGACGCCCCGGTCTCAGGCGGAAGAGTCTTCCTCGATGCGCCCAGGCGAGCGCGGTGTTCTTCCTTGATGGGTCTAGACCCGGGGGCCCCGGACTCCGTGTTCGTGCTTTCCGGGCTGGACCCTTGATCGTTTCCCCGTGAGTCCGGCGATTCCGGGTTCACCTTTGACCGAAAGGTCCTCCATGCCCCGACCTCCGCACTTCAACCGCTCGGTGACCGCCATGCCGGGCGCCGTCTATTCGCCTTTTGCCCACCGGTTGGCCGATCACCCGGGTCCCGTTTATCCGCTCCATGTCGGGGACACCTGGCTCGAGCCCGGGGAGGGGATGCGGATGCAAGACATCCTGTCCGCCGATCATGCCGGTCTCCACCAGTACTGCGATACCCGGGGGCTACCCGATCTCGTGGACGCGCTGGTGGACCGGGCGCGCAGCCGGAGCGGTTTGTCCTGGGAGCGCGAATCGGTGCTGGTCACCGCCGGCGCCACTGCGGGTCTGGCTTGCGCGGTGGGCGCCCTGGCTTCCCCGGGCGACGAGGTGCTGATCCTGGCACCTTTTTGGCCGCTGATTCGGGGCATCGTACAGGCCACCGGAGCCACCCCGGTGGAGGTGCCCTTCTACGATCGCGTGGCTTCTCGGGCCGAGGCGGTGGAGGCCGTACGCGCCCGAGCCAGTGAGCGTACGGTGGCGCTTTATATTTCGACCCCCTCGAATCCGACGGGCCGGGTTTTGCCCCGCGCATGGCTCGAAGGCCTCGCCGAATTGGCCCGCAGCGAAGGCTGGTGGATTCTCGCCGACGAGGTCTACGAGGATTTCGTTTATGCGGGAGAGCACGTCCCCTTGGCCCCGCTCGCTCCTGAACGCACGGTGACCGCCTACTCGTTCTCCAAGGCCTACGGCATGGCGGGCAACCGGGTGGGCGTTCTCGTGGGGCCGAGCAAAGCCATCGAGCAGGCCCAGAAGTTGGGGACCCACAGTTTTTACAACGCGCCGGTTCCCAGCCAGGTGGTGGCGCTGCGGGCCTTGCAGGCCGGGGAGGCCTGGCAGCGCGCGGCCCGCGACCAGTACCGGGCGGTGGGGGCCGCGGCTGCGTCGCGGCTGGGACTGCCCGCGCCCGAGGGGTCGACCTTTCTCTTTCTGGATGTGGCGGACGCTCTGGGTCCACGCGGTTTGCCGGGACTGCTCGAGGATTGTTTCGAAGAGGGTGTTCTCGTGGCTCCGGGCTCCTCGTCGGGCAGCGATTACGCCGACTGGATTCGCGTCTGTTATACCGTCATGCCCCCGGAGCCCACTCTGGAGGGGGTGGGGAAGCTGGCGCGGTTGCTCGGCCGGGACTGAGTGGCGCGCACGCGGTCCGGCTCTCGGGGGCCGCGGTTTCAGTCGGACGTTTTTTCCGGGTCTGGGCGCGCGTCCACCCGACTTAGCTGTTCGAGGAATTCTGCGGGCAGCCCGTGTTCCCGCGCGCCTTCTCGGAGATGCTCGAGATAGCTCGCAAAGGGGGGCTGCTCGGGCCCGGGGGCCAGCCAGAGGTAGACCTGCGCGGAGTACCATTCCCCGCCGACCCCGCGTACCCGGCATGGGCGCCGGGCGTAGCCCGGTTCGAAGCCGTCCAGGGTCCGCCAGGCGCTGGCGGGGAGTGACCAGACCACCCCCCAGGCCTTCGCGCCCGGTGCCGGCACCAGGTTGGCCTTGCCCGAACCGTCGCTGGAGGGCTTGTTGAAGGTGAGCCGGTAGGCGTCGAGTTCCGCGGCGCCCAGGGCCCGAGCCCCAGGGACCCGTTGACCCAGGCGCCGACCGCTGAGATTGGAGCCGTATGCGAAATAGAGTTCGCGCACCCCGCCATCATCGCCAAGAATCTTCGAAGTCTCCAGCCTTGAGACCGATGGGAGATACCCGTATCGTGCTCCGATGCACATCCATCGGAGTAACCGGGTCGAAGCGCTTCTGGCCCAGCTTGCTCGGATCGTCGCCGAGCCCCAGGCCGATCCCCTGGCGGCGGAGTGCATCGTGGTGCAGGGCCGGGGGATGGAGCGCTGGCTTTCCCACGAACTCGCCAATCGACTCGGAGTTTTCGCCCACCCGGATTTTCCCTTCCCGCGGATTTTCCTCCAACGCATTTTGGGCCAGGTTCTCGGCGACGATCTGGGTTTGCCGAATCAGCCGAGGGTGGACGCGGCCTTCGAACCCGCGGTCCTGATGTGGTCCATCGCCGAATTGATTCCGAGTTTCGCCAACGACGCCCGCTTTGACCCGGTCACCCACTATCTCGAGGGGGACTTCCACGGCGAGAAGGCGTTGCAATTGGCTCGGCGTCTCGCTGAAACCCTCGACCACTACGTCGTGTACCGCCCGGATTGGGTGCTCGCTTGGGAACGCGAAGAGCGCGTCCCCGCGGCCGGTCTCTCCCGCCGCGACGAGGCGTGGCAGGCCGAACTCTGGCGGGCGCTGGTCAAGCGGCACGGCTCATGCCATTTGGCGGCGCGCATGAAAAAATTCGTGGAGGCCTTGGCGGCGACCCCTCCTCGGCCCGGAACATTGCCCGCCCGAGTGAATGTTTTCGGAATTTCGACGCTTCCGCCGCTCTTCCTGGCGGCGTTTAACGCCTTGGCGCGGGAAGTGGAATTGCATCTCTTCGTGCTCAGTCCCTCGCGTGAGTACTGGGGTCAGATCCGCAGCCTGCGCGAACAGATACGGGGTCGACTTCGCGGGGGGGAATCGACGACCGAGGATTCCGCGGCGATGCATTTCGACGAGGGGCATCCCCTGCTCGCTTCCTTGGGCCGGGTGGGTCGAGACTTTCAGGAGATCCTCGAGGACGGTGTCGACTACCAAGAGTCCGACGAAGATCTCTATCGCGACCCCCTCGCCGAATCCCCACCCGCGGCTTCGATGCTCAATTTTCTGCAGTCCGATGTCCTGCATCTTCGCAATCGGGGTCGACCGGGTGGCGCCGAGGCCCCCATTCCGGTGGCCCTGGCGGATCGCTCGATACAGATCCATGGCTGCCATGGCCCCATGCGCGAGGCCGAGGTGCTGCGCGATCAATTGCTCGATCTCTTCGAGCGCGACCCTTCCCTCGAGCCTCGGGACGTCATTGTGATGACCCCCGATGTCGAGGCCTACGCGCCTTTCATTGAGGCGGCCTTCGGGCAAGAGGCCGCGGGGCAGACCGGGTACGGAAAGGGGGAGGCCAGAAAAAGTGGCGAAGGGGGGGAAGGGGGAAGTGCGGGGCACGGCGCGATTCCGTGTCGAGTGGCCGATCGTGGGGCTCGCTCGGTCTACGAGGTGGCCGAAGCTTTTTTCCGTCTCCTCGACGCGCTTTCGGGTCGGCTGTCGGCGAGCACGGTCCTCGATCTTCTGAGTTCGCCTTGCATTCGCGACCGCTTCGGTTTGAGCGAAGTGGACGAACCGATCTTGCGCGATTGGGTTCGCGAGGCCGGGGTGCGTTGGGGGGTCGACGCCGATCATCGCGCCCGGGAAGGCCAACCGGCGGCTACGGACAACACCTGGCGTTTCGGGCTGGACCGACTTTTTGTCGGCTACGCGATGGCCGATGGGGAGGGTCGCCTCTTTGGCGGGGTGCGGCCTCTGGACGCCGCCCAGGGAGCAGAAGCGCCACGACTGGGTCGATTGGCCGAGTTCACCGCTGCGCTTTTCGATTTTCACGCCCGGGTCCAAAAGCCTCGCGCTTTGGGGGCGTGGCGGGGATTGCTTACAGAAGTTCTGGACCGCATGATGCTGACCGACGGCGAAACAGAGCACCAGCTTCAATTGATTCGTGATGCCCTGGGTGATCTCACTCGGGCGGGAAAAGGAGCGGGCTTTGCCGGGCGACTGACGCTGTCGGCGGTCCGCGAACAACTCGATACCTGGATCGCCCGCAAGCCCCCCGCCGGAGGATTTCTCGCCGGAGGGGTCACCTTCTGCGAGTTGGTCCCCATGCGGACGGTGCCGTTTCGGGTGGTTTGCTTGATGGGACTGGGCGATGCGGAATTTCCCCGGGTTCGTCGTCGACTCGGTTTTGATCTTCTCGCCCACAGTTCGCGCCCGGGAGACCGGAGCTCTCGGGAAGACGATCGCTACCTTTTTCTCGAGGCGTTGCTTTCGGCCCGGGACTTTTTCTTGATCACCTATCGCGGGCGCAACGAGCGCGACAACCAATCGTTGCCGCCCTCGGTGGTTGTGGGAGAATTGCTCGATCATCTCGACCGTGCTTTTGTGTTGGAGGGCGCCGGTGACGATGGCCCCTGTCCCGAAACTCCAGTTCCCGAAACCCCAGTTCCTCGCGGCGACACGCTTGATCCGAGTGGCACGAGTCCGTCCGCCGTGCGCGATACGGTGAACCTCGCGCACCCCCTTCAGCCCTTCAGTCCGCGCTATTTTGATCCCGAAAACCCCGACCCCCGACTCTTCAGCTATTCCCAGACGGGCTACGCCGGGGCCTGCGCGCTGGGCGGCGAGCGCGAAGAACCCGCGCGCTTCGTCCCCCGACCCTTGTCGGCACTTTCCGAGGCGAGCCCTTGTCTGGAGATCGAGGAGCTCGTCGACTACTACCGGAACCCGGCCCGCTCGCTGCTGCGCAACCGACTGCACATCTATCTGGCGGAGGATGACGAGGCGCCGCCCGATCGCGAGCCCATGGAACTGGCCGGGCTGAACTACTGGCGGGCGGGGGACGAACTACTGGCGGCGATGGATCGAGGGGAAGCATCGGACTCAGTTCGGAATCGAGTTCGCGGCTTGGGGATTCTTCCCCTGGGTCAGGCCGGGGAATCCGCTTACGAAAAGGTGGAATCCGAAGCCAAGAAGTTGTCCGATCGCGCCCGGGCCTTGCGTGAGGGCAGCGAGCATTTGCCCCTGACAATCGACTGCGCTCTCGATGGGGTGCGGTTGGTGGGCGTGCTGGGCGGAATCTGGGATTCGGGCCGGGTGCGGGTTCGCTTTTCCAGACTCGAGGGGCGATGGGAACTCGAGGAATGGATCCGGCATTTGGTGTTCTGTGCTGCCGGACCCGAAGGCTGCGCGCCCGCGACGCATTTGATCGGGCGTCCGGCCTCCAGGAATACCATGCACGTTCGCTTCGGCTTCGTCGAGGACGCGCGGGAACAACTCGAGCAGTTGGTGGCGATGTTTTCCCGCGGCCAGCGCTGTGCACTCCCTTTCTTCCCTAAAACTTCGCGTAAATACATGACAACCGTAATGAACCCCAATACCCGGGGCGACGCCGAAAAACAGGCCACCCTGAATGCTTACGACTCGTGGCGCCCCGACCGCAACGACTCCGGGCGCGTTCAGGGCAGGGGTTCAGCCGAAGTCGAAGACCCTTATTTCACCCGTGCCTTTGGCAACCAGGACCCCCTGGCGCCCGGGTGGTATCCCGTGAGCGGTGAGTCGGAGGATGGTTTTCGCAGCCTTGCCCAAAGAGTCTATGGCCCGCTGCTGAGCCATCGCGAGGAAGTCCGCTGATGCAACCCCTCGACGCATTTTCCGTGGAGCTCGAAGGCACCCAGCTGATCGAAGCCAGCGCGGGAACGGGAAAAACCTTCACCATCGCGACCCTCTACCTGCGCCTCGTTGTCGAATGCGGTTTCAATGTGGGTCAACTTCTCGTGGTTACTTTTACCAAGGCCGCCGCCGCCGAATTGCGTCAGCGTATCCGCGAGCGCCTGCGCGAAGCCTGCGAGCTTTTCGAAACACGACTGGCTACCGGCGCTTCGGCGAGCCGAGGGGCCGACTCGGTGCTCGATCGACTCGCGGCGGGCAGCTTCGACCGCGGCGAACCCGCCCGGGATCGGGATCGTCTGTTGGAGGCTTTGCGGGGATTTGATGAAGCCGCGATCTCTACCATCCACGGGTTCTGCGACAGCGTCCTCGAGGAGAATGCGTTTGAGAGTCGCGTGGCCTTCGGGACGGAACTGGTCAAAAACGATTCGCTTCGGGTCGACGAGGTCGTGGAGGATTACTGGAGCCAGTCGCTCTACGATGCCCCCCCCGATTTTGTTCGTTGGCTGAGCATTCAGTCCTCCGCATCGGCTCGCGCATTGTCCAAGCTCGCGGGCGCGGTGCTTTCCCCGCCTGGCATCGAGGTGATTCCCGACTCACCCGTGCGGGCCGAGCGCGAAGCGGAAGCCTTGGCCAAGGCTTGGCGGGGGGCCTTTGCAACGGCGGAGGTGGAGTGGCAAGACGGGCGAGAGGAAGCGGTTGCGACGTTGGTCGAAGCCTCGCGTCAGAAGGTTCTCAACAACAACAGCTATCCCCAGAAGAACTCGAACATCGAGTCGATTTGGCCCGGCGAAGTCGACGCGGTTTTCGCGCGCCCGATTCCCGGCCAGGCGACCTCTGGAAAAGATGCCAAGACCTTTGATTCGAAATTCATGAAATTCACCCGTCAGGAGATCGAGAAGCGAACTTCGAAGGGCAATAGCCCCCCCCAGCACCGGGTGTTCGAAAGCTTTGAGAGTTTCGCCGAGGCGGATATCGCCTACGCGGCGGCGCTCGAAACCGAGTGGCTCTACCGGCGGATCGAGTGGGTGGGCTTCCTTCGCACCGAACTGGCGCGCCGCCAAAGCGAAGGCCGCGTCCGGACCTTCGACCGCTTGCTGACGGATTTTGTCGCGGCTCTCGAAGGCGCTTCTGGGGAGGCCCTCAAGGCCAACGTTCTGGGGCGATATCCCGTTGCCTTGATCGATGAGTTCCAGGACACGGATCCGACCCAATACAAAATTTTCGAGCGCATCTGGGGCGCCGAACCCGGTACGTTTTTTATGATCGGAGACCCCAAACAGGCCATCTATGCGTTTCGGGGCGCGGATATTTTCGCCTACATGGAGGCCAAACGAAGCGCCGAAGACCGTGCCTACACCCTGGACCGCAATTGGCGGTCGGATCCCCCATTGGTCGACGCCGTCAATTGCATTTTTGACCGAAGCGCCGCGCCCTTTCTCTTCGATGAGATCCCCTTTTCTCCTGCCCAGGCAGCGCCTGGGGCGACCGAGCAGATGCGAGCTGCCGAGGGAGCGGGTGCTCCCCTTCGGTTTTTGTTGCTCGAACGCGACGGTGACTCCAAGCGCGGCGAAGTGCGAGAGGCCCGTAGGATCATCCCCCGGGCAATTGCGACGGACATCGCCCGCTTGCTGACATCGGGAGCCCGGATTGGCCCCTCGACGGAGGAAGCCGAAGCGGGCTCTTCCGAGCGCGAAGCCCTTTCGGGGACGCGGGCGGTTGGCCCTGGAGACGTGGCGATTCTGTGCCGGACAAAAACATGGGGGCAAGACATCAGCCGGGTTCTCAACGATCGCGGGATTCCCAACGTGGTTCGCGGGGAGGACAGCGTTTTCGATACCGCCGAGGCGGCCGAGTTCCTGGCGCTGATGGCCGCGACCGCCGACCCCGCCGATCCGCGCGCGCTGCGTGCAGCCCTTTGCACTTCGCTCATTGGGTTGGATGCCAGCGACCTGGAAGGATTGCGCGAGCAGCCCGAAGCCTGGGAGCGCCTGCTGGGAGCCGCCCGGAGCTGGCAGGGCTGTTGGCAGCGCGGCGGAGCCATCGCATTGCTGCAGAGAATCTTTCGCGACTACTCGACCCAGCGCCGGCTCCTGGCGCAGCCCGGAGGCGAACGCCCGCTGACGAATTTTCTCCACCTCGCGGAGCTGATCCAAAAGGCGGGCCAGGGGAGTGGGATGGGCCCCCGGGCTCTTCACGCATGGCTCATGGGAATGCGTATCGATGCGAAATCAAGAGACGAAGAAGCTGTCGATGATGCGCTGATTCGTCTTGAAAGCGATGCCCATTCGGTGCAGATCCTGACGATCCATGGGAGCAAGGGGCTTCAGTATCCCATCGTCTACTGCCCGGATCTCTGGGCCGGAAGCTTGGTTCGCTCCGACGACAAGTCGAGGCCGCGCTTTCATGACCCGGCAGACGGGCATCGCCTCAAGCTGGATATGGGTTCGCCCGATCAAACGCGCGCCCTGAACCAAATGCGCTGGGAGTCCCTGGCCGAGAATCGGCGGCTTCTTTATGTGGCGCTGACTCGGGCCGAGCATCGCTTGGTCGTGGTTTGGGGGGGCTTCAAGAATGCGGGTTCTTCGGCCTTGGGGCTGCTCCTGCACCCTGCGCCTGGGGTCGAGGCTCTCGGCGCCGAATCGAGCGATGAGATCGCCAAACTTTCCCGGGCCCACGTGAAGAGTCTCACGGACGCGGAAATGCGTGCGGATCTGGCCCCGTTGGCCGCAGCTGCCGGGGGCGCGATTTCCATCGAACCGCTCTCGGAGGCGGATGGACCCGAATTCCCACGCGGGGTCGGCGAGAACCGCGGACTGCAGGTTCGCCGGGGCAAACGTACCCTTTCGAGCGGCTGGCGGGTCTCGAGCTATTCGGGGCTAGTGGCCGGGGGTCGCACTTTTCGAGGCGGTCCTCGGGCCGATTCCCATCCGGCCAGTCAGGGCCTCGACTATGATGACTCGGCTGCCCATCCCCGGGCCGTCTCGGGAGACGCGGACGCCGACGACCTCCGGGTCATTCTTCATGACTTCCCCGCCGGCGCGGGCCCCGGCACGCTGATTCACGAGGTATTCGAAGCGATCGATTTCGCCTTGCCCGATGCATCTGCGCTCGAGCAGGCGGTGGATGGTGGGCTGAGGCGTCACGGACTCGCCCCCGATCGGGCTTCGGTTCTTTGCGAGGGCATCCGGGAGGTCTTGGCCACGTCGCTGGGCGGTCCTCTGGGCGATTTTAGTCTGGGCGCCCTGGCGCGCGGGGATCGCGTGGACGAAATGGAGTTCACTCTGCCGGTGGCAAACTCCGGGACCGGCCCGCTGACGCCCGCGGCTCTGGCCGACGCGTTTGCGGCCCATGGAGCCGAGGGCTGGCGGCCCGGCTATGTGGAGCGGCTTGGGGGTCTGGGATTTTTGCCGCTGCGCGGGCATCTGCGCGGCTTTATCGATCTGACTTTTCGGCACGACGGTCGCTTCTACCTGGTGGACTACAAGTCAAACCATCTGGGCGTTGCGCCCGGCGACTATGCGCCCGATGCATTGAAGTCCTCCATGGAGGAGCACGACTACGTACTGCAATACCATCTCTACACGGTGGCGCTTCATCGGCATCTGATGCGTCGACTTCCCGGCTACGATTTCGATACCCACATGGGCGGAGCCTATTACTTGTTCGTGCGCGGGATGTCCCCCGATGCGTCTCGGGGCCGAGGGATATTCTACGAGCGACCTTCCCGGGCATTGATCGAAGCGCTTTCTGCGAACCTGGGTGAAGAGTCCCCGGTTGGGGCCGGGGGGTCGTTTTGACCGCCGATCTCGAGCGGCTTCGAAACAGCGGCGCGATCTCCGCTCTCGACGACCATTTCGCGCGCGCCATGGGGCGCCTGGGTGCCGAGGCCAGGCCCGAGGTTCTGCTCGCGGCTGGATTGGTGAGCCGGAGTGTGGGGGCTGGGCACGTGTGTCTCGATGTTCGGCGCTTCGCCCAGCGGGGCACCTTGTTGGGCGATTCCGAGACGGTCGAGTGGGAATGGCCGGCCCCCGATGGATGGCTCGAGATGCTCGGGAACAGCGATCTGGTCGAGGTCCTTTCCGGGTCGTCTTCGCCGGATTCAATAGCGAGTACGCCTTTGGTTCTCGACGCTTCGGATCGATTGTATTTACGGCGATATTGGGATGATCAGCAGGCTCTGGCCCGGGCGTTGCGGGCCAGAATCGAGGATGACCTCCCGGCGGGATCCATCGATCAGGGGGTGCTCGCCGAGGGTCTCGAACGCCTTTTTCCTCGGAATCCCGGTCCCGATCAGGGGCCCGACCTCCAGCGACAGGCCGCCGAAGGCGCGGTGGGCTCGCGTTTTTTCGTCATTTCGGGGGGGCCGGGTACGGGCAAAACATCCACGGTGGTCAAGATCTTGGCCTTGTTGATCGAGCAAACCGAGGCCCTTGGACAGCCGCTGCCCCGCATACAAATGGTGGCTCCAACGGGCAAGGCCGCGGCCCATCTTCAGGGGACGGTTCAGCGCAGCCTCGATTCCCTCGCGTGTTCCGACGCGGTTCGCGCGGCGATGCCGGTGTCGGCTTCCACGATTCACCGTGCTCTCGGATTTCGCGGGGGGCTGGGGACGCAATTTCGACAAAACGCCGAGAACCCGCTGGATGTGGACGTGCTGTTGGTGGACGAAGCCTCCATGGTGGACCTCGTCCTGATGAGCCGTCTGGTCGAAGCCCTGCCAGCGACTGCGCGGCTGATTCTTCTCGGGGATCGTGACCAACTGGCGTCTGTGGAAGCGGGTGCGGTTCTGGGCGATATCGGACGAGGAGCCGATGGCGAACCGGTGGTGGCTCCGCGGTCCGTGGTGCAACTGACTCGGAATTACCGATTTTCCGCCGACAGTGCCATCGAGGAACTCACCCGCCGGGTAAATTCCGGCGATGCGGAAGGGGCGCTGGCTCTTCTGGACAACGACGCTCATCCCGAAGTCCGGCTGGTGGAACCCGAGGCAACAGGGGGTTGGGGTAAAGCGCTCGCCGATGAAGTCAGCAACGGCTACCGGCCCTTTCAGATCGAGACTTCGCCCGAAGGTCGGCTTCAATCTCTCGATCACTTCAGGGTGCTCTGCGCTCATCGCCACGGTCCGGGCGGTGTGGACGCGCTCAACGCCGAAGCCGAGCGCTTGCTGGGCCTCGATCCGGGGCTGGATCTATCGGGCTCGCTTCAGTCCGGCCGCCCGATTGGCATCACGCAAAACGACTACGAACTCGAACTCTACAATGGGGATGTGGGGATCGTGGCCAGGGATCCAGAAAATCCGCAACGCGGCATGCGTGTCTTTTTTCGCGCGGCGGATGGCGGGGGGCGTTGGCTTTCGCCCTTGAGCATTCGGGCGGCCGAGACAGTTTTTGCGACCACGGTTCACAAGAGCCAGGGCTCAGAGTTCGCGTCCATTGCCCTGGTGCTGCCCCAAGAAGCTTCTCCTGTCCTGTCCCGGGAACTCGTCTACACGGCGATCAGCCGGGCGCGTGAATCCCTGGCCCTCTTCGCTTCGCGGGCCGTTCTGCGCGAAGCCATTGCGCGGCGAATCGAACGGAGTTCGGGACTGTCCGAAGCGCTCTGGGGTTGAACGCTGGCGTCGACGGGAGTGGGGCGAGGGAGGAAGTCGTCCGAATCGAGTTGTTCCGCCGGGGTCGCAACGCTAGCTTGCCCCGCAATGAAAGCGTTGGACATCCCCCGGGAGGGTGTCGTAGTGGCCCACTACGGAGTCGCCGTAGCCGTGCGGTTTGCCGACGGTGGGCGCGGCCGGGTGCGGGTTCCGCGCAAGACATCGGTTTTGGTTGGAGACCGAGTGGTGGCCGAGGGCGAAACCTTGCTGCGGGTGGAAACCGCTCGCGGTGTGTTGCGGCGGCGAGACAGCCATGGGCGAGTGCGCTCGGTGGCGGCCAACCTCGACGCACTGGGGATCGTATTGGCGCCACGCCCGGAATCGCCTCTGGGTTTCGTGGAGCGGGGGCTTGTGGCCGCCCGGGCTTCGGGTTTGGAGCCCCTCATTGTGGTGAACAAGGCCGACCTCGACGGCGCCGTCGAACTCCATGAAACCGTGAAACAAGGCTATGGCGGGACGGCGCCGGTCTTGCTGGTTTCGGCGAGTTCGGGCTCGGGTCTTGCGGGCGTTCGGTCTTGGTTGGAGGCCGGTCGGCGGGGTGTCTTCGTGGGCACATCGGGCGTAGGGAAGAGTTCGCTCCTCAATGCCCTGTTGCCCGATCTGGAACTGGCGGTGGGGGCCATCAACGACGCGAGCGGTCTGGGCCGACACATCACCAGCACCGCGACCCTGCACGCTCTGGCGGGCGGCGGAGAATTGATCGATACGCCCGGATTTCGCGATTTCGGACCCGTGGAGGTGACCGCTCGCGAATTGGCGGCTTTTTTTCCGGGATTCGAAGAATCCCTTGGCCGGGGCTGTCATTTTCGCGATTGTCTGCACCGTCAGGAGCCGGGCTGCCGGGTGCTGGCGGCGGTTGAAGCCGGTGAGATCTCGGTCCATCGGCACGGCGGATATCTGGCTCTGCTCTCCGAACTGGAGGGGGTCGAAAGCGCCCCCCGGCGAAAATAGAAGGCGAATTAGCGGAATGTCATTCGATGCAAGTCCGAAATCTGAGGCTTCCGCTGAAGTCCCACTTCGCTCTTTCTTGCCGTTGTTTTTTCTTGCGATCATTCACGCTATGGCCAAGAGAAGCCTAAGATTTCCCAGGATGAGACCCCCCCGAAATTTTGGAGAGCTAAGAAATTCCGTGATCCCTCGACTTCACCGGGCGCGAAATTTTCTCGTTTTCCTATTTCATGGATTGCTGGCGGTGGGTCTGGGCGCGGCTATTGCGCACGCGGGCCCACCGGGGCAGCTCGATGATCCCCATGCGATCGGTGAGGGCAACGTGGAGTTCATCGTGGCCTCGGCGGCGGCGGAGCAGGCCGGCGAAGTCGGTCTGCACGGTCCCGTGCTCGATTTCACCGTGGGCGTCGTCGACGGACTCGACTTTCTTTTGGTCGGCGGAGGGTTCTTCGTGGTGAAGAGCGGCGAAGAGAAATCCGAGTCCGGCCTCTTGACGACTGGATTCAAGTGGCAACCCCTCGCGGGCTCCGAGTGGAGTGCAGCGTGGACTCCGACGGTGGTCATTGAAGTCGAGGGCGAGCGACGCGTCGCGATTTCCAACGCGATTCAGGTGGAACGCAGCTTCGGGCGTTTTGCTGCGGGGACGGATTTCAGTTACACGTGGATCGACGACCACTCCGATGTGTGGCAAGGCGGAGTCTACGGTCTTTACTCCGCAACGGAACGCTTGACTCTGCTGGCGGAAGTCTGGTTCGAGAATTCGGATTTGGATGTCACCCTGGGTCTGGACGGGGCCACCGCGAACGCCACGGACTTTGCGTTCAATCTTGGCCTCGATTGGGAAGTGCTCGACAGGCTGCACCTGTTGGCTTCGTCGGGCACCGGGATTGCTTCCGACAATCGCGAGCGCATCGGCTGGCAGGCCTATTTGGGCTTCCAATGGGTCTGGTCGAGGAACGGGGCGTCCCCGGCGACCGGCACCCTCCGCTAAGCCTGTTCGTGGCCTGAGTCCGGTGCAGGGGATGTCTCGTCCGCGAAGTCGGCGGGCGTCTCGAAGCTGATCGGCCCGATGGCGCCGCTGCGCAATTCGCGGAGCAAAATTTCGGCGGCCCGCTCGGTATCGACGACCCCCCCACGCTTGAGGAAGCCGCGCTTGCGCCCCAATGCGTCGAGAATTTCCGGGCCCGCCAGAGGAACCGTGTCCAACTTGTAGCGCGAAGCCAGCGCCCGGGGATAGCGTTCGGCGAGAAAGCGCGCGGCGAAGAGCGCCACATCCTGCACTTCGAAGGCGGTCTCTCGGATAGCTCCCGAAGCCGCCAACCGGTAGGCGCCCGTTTGATCCGCGAGTTTCGGCCACAACACGCCGGGCGTATCGGCAACCGAAACCCCGCGGTCGAGTTCGAATTGCTGCTGGTGCTTGGTGACCGCCGGTCGGTCACCCACCTTGGCAATGCGACGGCCCAGGATGGTATTGATGAGCGTCGATTTCCCTACGTTGGGAATGCCGACGACCATGCAGCGAACCGTTTTCCCCGGGCCGCGCCGGTGGGGGGCGAGGGTTTTGCACAGGCCTGGGATGCGCTTTGCGTCGTCGGAGTCCGTGGCCGAGATGCTGAGGGCCGGACTGCCCTCTTCGGCCGCGAACGAGTCGAGCCATTGGGCGGTCACCTCGGGATCGGCCAGGTCTGTTTTGTTCAGCAGGGGGATTGCGGGGGTGTCGCCGCGCAATTCGGCGAGCATGGGGTTTCGGCTCGATCGGGGCAATCGCGCATCGAGGATCTCGATCACGACATCGATTCGTGCCAGCGCAACCCCGAGTTCGCGCCGCGCCTTGTTCATGTGGCCTGGAAACCAGTTGATCGTCATTTTCTCCCACTCCCGGTCGGGCGATGAACCATAGCGGTCATGGCCTTGGCGGCGTTAACCTCACCCCATGCGGAAAGAGAACGGTATGGACGAGCTGATTCGGGACATTCTGCGCCGGAAGGCCTCGGGCGGCGGTGTGACGGTACGGGGCTGGCTTCGGACCGCCCGCCATGCCAAGAATCTTTCCTTTTTGGAAATCTCCGACGGATCCTGCTTTGCAGGTCTCCAAGTCGTGGCTGGGCCCGAGTGTGCACGGTTTGAGGAGGAAGTGAGGGGGCTCGGAACAGGGTGCGCAGTGGAGGCCACTGGGGAGCTGGTTGATTCTCCCGGTGAGGGGCAACGTTTCGAATTGCACGCCAGCGAGGTGAAACTCGTGGGCGGCGTCGATGCCGATTATCCGCTCCAGAAAAAGCGCCACGGTTTCGAATTTTTGCGCACCATCGCTCACCTGCGGCCGCGCACCAACACCCTGGGCGCCGTGCTTCGAGTGCGCGATGGGGCGACCCGGGCGATTAACGACTTTTTTCACGCCCGGGGCTTTGTGCAGTTGCACTCGCCAGTGATCACCCTCTCGGACGCCGAAGGAGCAGGGGACATGTTTCGGGTTTCGACTCTCGAACCTGGAAACGCGCCTCGGGATGCCGACGGTGAAATCGATTGGAAACAAGATTTCTTCGAGGCTCCCAGCTATCTCACGGTGTCGGGCCAACTCGAAGCGGAGATCGGTGCCCTGGCGCTTTCGCGTGTCTACACATTTGGCCCGACCTTTCGCGCGGAAAACTCGAATACCAGTCGTCACCTCGCGGAGTTTTGGATGGTGGAGCCCGAAGTGGCTTTTTGCGATATCGACGGGTTGGCCGATCTGGCGGAGGACTTCCTGAAGAGTGTCTTCCGCCAGGTGGGCGATCAATGCGAAGAGGATTTGGCCTTCTTTGACAAGCGGGTCGATGACAGCGTGCTCTCGACCCTTGCGCACGTGGTGGACCAGCCTTTCGGCCGAATTACCTACAGCGAGGCCGTCGAAATTCTCCAAGCCTCGGGTCGGGAGTTTGAGTTCCCAGTCGGTTGGGGGGCAGATCTTCAAAGCGAGCACGAACGATTTCTGACCGAAGAGCACTTTGGCAAGCCGCTCGTCGTCACCCACTACCCCAAGGGCATCAAGGCCTTTTATATGTACGGCAACGATGACGATCGGACCGTGGCCGCCATGGATGTCCTGGTGCCGAGGATCGGCGAAATCATCGGGGGCTCCCAACGCGAACATCGACTGGATATTCTCAAGCGGCGCATCGCCGAGCAGGGCCTGCCCGAGGAACACTATTGGTGGTATCTCGACCTGCGCCGCTTCGGTTCGGCCCCCCATGCGGGATTTGGCCTGGGTTTTGAGCGGCTGGTGCAATTTATGACGGGGATGGCGAATATTCGAGATGTGATTCCCTTTCCGCGCGTTCCGGGGAACGCGGAGTTCTAGTCGATCCCCCCGAAAGAATTTCACGCGTTCTGCCATGGAGTAGGTCGCGAGTCCATGGTTTACCCCCAACGCCCTCGGCCGTCTGGACGAGGCCGTGGAGGCCACTGTTTCGGCGCCAACCTGGCCCGGCGCTC
>DUCH01000319.1:0-366 GCA_012959865.1 Myxococcales bacterium
CCCCTGCAGTTTCCAGGCGTCCTCTTCGGTGACACCGCGCGAGGCGCGGATGATCTGCTTGCTGGCCGCCACGGCGAGCGGTGCGTTCTTTGCGATCCGCTCGGCCAATTCCAGGGCCACGGCGCAGGCCTGCCCGGGTTCAGCCAGACGCGCGACGAGTCCCAGCGCGTGCCCCTGCTCGGCGGAGATGGGGTCGGAGGTCAGTGCCATCTCCATGGCGACGCCGTAGGGAACCCGATTGGGCAGGCGAAAGAGGCCGCCTCCTGCGGCGAAAAGTCCCTTGTTGACCTCGGGAATCCCGAGTCTTACGCCCTTTGCGGCGACGATCAGGTCGCAGGTGAGGGCGATCTCGAGCCCGCCGGCGAG
>DUCH01000319.1:610-2868 GCA_012959865.1 Myxococcales bacterium
CGGACGCGCCCATGGGTTTCGGTGAGAATTTCATTGGCCATCTCTGATCTCCTTCTTTCGTCGATTCGCACGGCAGATTTGTGGCCGGGCCGCGGCCTACCCCGATCCGAGCCCCGGCACCAGCCCGAGCCCCAATCCGGGAAGTGTCTACGCGGGAAGTGCCTACGCGGGAAGTGTCTACGCTGGAAGTGCCTACGCTGGCACACGAGGGCCTTGGAATCGAGGACCGAGGGGAAATCCGAATCGGCGACTCCACGTTGTTGCACGTCGTCGCGCGCCACCCGCGGGTTCTCGGCGTACGCGCGTTGGCTCGGTACCCATTGGCAGGCGAAGGGGAAGGGGTAACGTCTAGCGGATCGCAGGATTCGGGGCTTCGGGCGGTGCAGGGCGCACGTGCTGGAGAGTCGGACTGCCGCCAATGTGGACGCCATGAGCTCGAAGCAGCCAGAACCATCGCAACCCGCGCCCTCGAACGAAGCCACCGAACGCGCCCACCGGGCGTACTGGCGGGCGAACCTTCGACTCATGGCGGGGCTGCTGGCCATTTGGTTCTTCGTGTCCTTCGGGTGCGGAATCCTCTGGGTCGAGCCCTTGAACTCGATTCGAATGGGCGGCTTCCAGCTGGGCTTCTGGTTTGCCCAGCAGGGTTCGATCTACGTTTTTGTTGTGCTGATTTTTGTTTATGTCTGGCAGATGAACAAACTCGACCGCAAGTTCGACGTGGACGAGTAACCGTCCGAGAGGTCATTTTACCCCCACCATGGAACTTCAGACCTGGACTTACCTCATTGTCGGGCTGAGCTTCGCTCTCTATATAGGGATTGCGATTTGGTCTCGGGTACAGACCACCCGGGGTTTCTATGTGGCCGGAGGGGATGTCTCGCCCCTGGCCAACGGCATGGCGACGGCGGCGGACTGGATGTCCGCGGCTTCGTTCATCTCCATGGCGGGAATCATCTCGTTCAGCGGCCGGGACGGGGCCTATTACCTGATGGGCTGGACGGGGGGCTATGTGCTCCTGGCCCTGCTGCTGGCCCCCTACTTGCGCAAATTTGGCCAGTACACGGTGCCCGACTTCGTGGGCGAGCGGTATTACTCAAAACAGGCCCGACTGGTGGCGGTGGTCTGCGCGATCTTCGTTTCCTTCACCTACGTGGCGGGGCAAATGCGCGGGGTGGGGGTGGTGTTTTCGCGTTTCCTCGACGTCGACATCGGCATCGGGGTTCTCATTGGCATGGGGATCGTTTTCCTTTACGCGGTGATGGGCGGAATGAAGGGCATCACCTATACCCAGGTGGCCCAGTACTGCGTGCTGATCTTTGCCTTCCTGGTGCCCGCCATATTCATTTCCATCACGATGACCGGCGAAATTCTTCCCCAAGTAGGCTTCGGCTCGACGGTGCTGGACGCCTCGGGTGCGGATACCGGGGTCTACCTGTTGGACAAACTCGATGGTCTCCATCAAGAACTGGGCTTTGCCGCCTATACGGCGGGCAAAAAAAGCACCATCGATGTCTTCTTTATCACCGCCGCCCTAATGGTGGGCACGGCTGGATTGCCCCATGTGATCATTCGCTTTTTTACGGTGCCCAGGGTTCGGGATGCGCGCCTGTCCGCGGGTTACGCACTCTTTTTCATTGCCCTTCTTTATACCACCGCGCCGGCCGTCGCGGCGTTTGCGCGGACGAACCTGATCGAAACGGTTCAGAACCAGCCCTACCCCGAGATGCCCGAGTGGTTCCACAATTGGGAAAATACGGGCTTGCTGGCCTGGAGGGACAAGAACGGCGACGGCCGAATTCAGTACGCACCGGGCGAGGCATTCGGGAAGTTACCCGGCCAGTCGAGCCTGAAACTCGTCAAGGGGGTCGGCGCGGGAGAATCCGGCGAACCCCGCTTCGCCAACCCACCTGGCAAAGGGCGAAACGAACTCTACGTTGACCGCGATATCATGGTTCTCGCCAACCCCGAGATCGCCCGCTTGCCCAATTGGGTAATCGCTCTGGTGGCGGCCGGCGGGTTGGCGGCGGCGCTTTCTACTGCGGCGGGCCTTCTGCTGGTGATCTCGGCCTCGATCTCACACGACCTTCTCAAGAACGTTCTGATGCCTGGGATCAGCGAAAAGCAGGAACTTCTTTACGCGCGAATTTCCGCGGGCGTTGCCGTCTGCATCGCGGGCTATTTTGGTATCAACCCGCCGGGCTTCGTCGCCCAGGTGGTGGCCTTCGCGTTTGGTCTGGCCGCGGCTTCTTTTTTCC
>DUCH01000319.1:2998-3276 GCA_012959865.1 Myxococcales bacterium
CCTGATGCGAATAACAGCGCTCACTGGCTCTTTGGAATTTCACCCGAAGGAATCGGAACCGTGGGGATGTTGCTCAACTTTGGAGTCTCGATTTTCATCGCGCGCTTCACCGATCCGCCTCCTGCCGAAGTTCAGAAGTTGGTGGAAACGATTCGCGTACCGCGCTCGGTCTGAACGCGTCGCGCCCGGATCACGAAAGGCTTGATCATGGCCCAACTCAAGTCCCCCGAACTCGCGCCGGAACTAGTCCAAGGGCTGCTTGAATCCTTGGCATCCTG
>DUCH01000320.1 GCA_012959865.1 Myxococcales bacterium
GAAGCACGGGTGATGATCGAAGAATTTCTTCGCTGTCCGAGCGACTTTTCCCTCGATGCGAAAGATCCGCCGGTCTATGCCCGGAGCATCTTCGTTCGCCGGCTCGAGCGGCTCCCCATCGTGGCCGCTCGACGTTCTTCCCCGAACTGATCGTACGCGCCGGGCGGCCCCAACCCGTGGAGCCGGGTGTCAGTCCGCCGCTTGGCTTCCTTGATCCGGCGGCAAGGTGATGCTCGGGACCCATTCCAGCCACTTCTTCTTGCTCTTGGGCTTCAGCTCGGGCTCGGCTTCGGATTCTGCCCGCGGGCCAGGACACCCCCTATCGCCGCAGTCGGGAACCCAGTTTTGGGTGCGCGGTTCCAGTATGAGATCTAATAGCTCCCGCCGATGCGCACGCCCCAGGTCCGGGGTGGCTCGTAGGCCACGGTGATGGGTCTCCCCAGCAGTCCGCTGCCGACACTGCGAGTAGATCGGACATCCTCGTCGGTCACGTTTTCGACGAAACCCTCGATGAAGAAGAGGTCATTTTCGGATTCCCATCGGCCGCGAATCTGGAGAGTGCCGTAGCTGGGCTCTCGGCTTTCTTCGCTGTTGGATGCGTTGAAGTAGATTTCATCGGATACGAAGTACTGAATGCGCGGAACGATTCTCCCGTTCCCATTGAGTTCCCAAGAATATTCCGCCGCTAGGGTCGCCGTGTGCTCGGGGGCCCGGATCATGCGGTTGCCCGAAAAGTCAGCCGGATCGCCCGTTGCGAAATCGAAGCCCTGATAGTCGAGATAGCGGGCGTTGAGGTAGCCGTAGACCAAGCTCAGGCTGAGATCGTCGATGGGCTCCCAGATGCCCTCGAACTCGATCCCCCGCACCTGGGCACGCGCAGCGTTCTGGATGTACGTGGTGTTGTCGGCCTGGTCCTGCACCTGGAGGTTGTCGTACTGGTAGACAAAGCCGGTCAAATTGATCTGGAGCGTGTTGTCCAAGAAGCGGTTCTTGGAACCGATCTCATAGGCCCAGACGGTTTCGTCCAGGGCGTTGCCCAGATCTCTGATACTCGGCGGGACGGGCCACGTGGCTGGCGGACCCGCAGGAGCGGGCGGGGCCGGCGGAACCCCGCACCCTAGCCCCACGGCGCTGCCGTTGATGTACCCGGGCTTGTAGCCCCGGGAGACGGAGACGTAGACCATGTGGTCTTCGACGGGTAGGAACTCGATCTTGAAGTCGCCCGTGACCCCGTCCCAGCTTGCCTCCTCCTTGGTGTCGAAGCCCGGCTGTATGCAGTTGTCCGGGACGCCGTCGTTATTGGCGTCTCCGGGGGGGAACACGGGTTGGCCGAACAGGGTTGTCCCCGGCGAAAGGATCGTGGCCTCGCCGCTGTATCGCGTGCTATTCGAGCGGTCGTAGCTGTAACGAAGTCCCAAGCCCACTCGCAACGTGTCATCGAAGAATTTCAGCCGAACGTTTCCGTAGCCAGCGAGCGAGAGCGAATCATTCGAGCCCCCCCCGCGGCCTCCGTAGATGGAGAGGTCACCGAGGGTTACCTGAAAGAAGGGAAATAAGGCGATATTGAAGCAACCGGGAGGAGGAGGGCCGGTATCGAGACAGATTTTTCCTCCCTGACCCACGAAGATGGTCGATGCGCCTCCACCTCCTGGCAGATCGATATTCAGTTGCCCGTCGGCGTCGAGCATGAAGAAACCGACCAGCCATTCGATGTAGTCGCTCCCTTCGTTTTTCAGGTGAGCATCAATGACGCGATCCCGGGTTTGCGCCGTGACGTTGGAGGCCGACATGGCCTGGTCCGAAAGGTCCACGTCGAAATTCTGAGCGCGGTTCTCCTCCTTGTACGAACCGACGAGGGTGAAATTCAGCTCGCCCAGGAGCGGATTGTAGAAGTCCCAGTCCAAGGTGCCGTTCACATCCCAGGTGGAGATGTCCTGGAACTGCCGGGTATCGCGTCGGATCTGCCGGGCGTCGGTGGGGTTCGGCTGCATGGGAACGCCACCAATATTCGAGTGGTAGGGGTCGACCCAGGTGTAGGCGTTTTGGGGGGGGCCAGGTAAGGGGGCGGGCGTTTCGGAAAAGATATAGGGGTCGGGATAGGGCCCCTCGATCTTGCTCGCCCAGCCGACTCCACCCTGGTGGCTGTACCCGCCCCGCATGGTCAGGCTGAGCTCATCCGTGATGTCGAAGAGCACCTGGGGGCGAATGCCCCAGGTCTTGGCGTCGTCGGCGTTTTGGCTGGTGGTTCCCGGGTAGGCGAGATTCTCCTGGTAGCCGTCGCGGTCGTCGAAGAAGGCTGCCGCCCGCAAGGCGATCTTGTCCTGAAGGAGCGGAATGTTGACCACTCCCCGGCCGAACCACTGCTCGTACGAGCCCCGCAGCAGGTCGCCGAAGATTTCGAATTCGTGCACCGGCCCCCGGGTCGAAACGTTGATCGCCCCCGCGGTAGAATTGCGCCCCCAGAGCGTGCCCTGGGGCCCGCGCAGCACCTCCACCTGCCCAATGTCGTAGAAGGTCAAAGCGCTCGCGGCGGTTTGGTTGTTCTGGTAGATCCCGTCGATATGAAACGCGGTGGAGGGATCCGTGAAACCCTGGTTGCCGATCCCGCGAATCGTGATGCGCGCGATGCCGAAAGTTTCCCCGTATTGAAAATTGGGAACCTGGGTGGCGAGGGACTCGATGTCGTAGATCCCACGATCAAAGAGTTGGGCCCCGCTCAGCGCGGTAATCGCAGTGGGGGTTTCCTGGATATTCGTCGACCGCTTCTGGGCGGTGACCAATATTTCTTCGATCCCGGCATGCTCGGGGCCCGAATCCTCGGGCGGCGGGGCTTCATCCGAGAGGGCACCGGCCCCGACCAGGTTCGGGTCGGCCTCGGCTTTCACTTCCGAAAGGTCTTGATCCAGGGTCGCTTCGATATCGGCCGCCTCGCCCGGGTCCGATTGCGCGGCGCTCGACAAGGGTAGAAACAGCGGTAGCAGAGAGAAAAGAAAGACGAGTCCGCAACCCCGGGCGAAGCGCACCGCGTGGGCGGCGCGCAACCGACAATCGATCCGCTTCATAGAGGCTCCCTTTTTTTTGTTCCACTTGTTCCACTTGTTCCATGTTCGCAATCGAGACCGAGTTTCGTACGGGCTCTGACGATGAATCCCGAGACGCCTACCAAGCATATGGCAATTGACGCGGAGGGGGGGAGAGTTTCTTTTCGGCAATTCGAAAGATCGACGCGAACGATCAATACGAACGATCAATACGAACGATCAATAC
>DUCH01000321.1:0-2919 GCA_012959865.1 Myxococcales bacterium
CTGGTGATCGAAATCGGAACCGGGCTCGGGGTTCTGACCCGCGCGTTGGCGCGCCGGGCGCGTCGGGTTGTGAGCATCGAGATCGATTCGGGGCTGGTGGCCGCGCTGCGCGAGGAATCGCTCTTGCCCGCCGGAGTCGAGTTGATCCACGCCGATGCCCTGCGCCTGGATCTCGGCGAACTTGTCCGCGATCAGGCCACGCCGGTGCGGGTGGTGGCCAATTTGCCCTACTCGGCGGCAACTCCCTTGCTGCGCCGGTTACTCGACCTTCGCGGCGAGTTGGCGGATTGGTCGGTGATGTTGCAACGCGAGGTCGCGGCGCGGATCGTTGCGACGACCGGGAGTAAAGATTATGGATCGCTGGCCGTTCTCCACCACCTGACCGTGGATGCCCAGGTCCAGCAGGAGCTCGCGCCGGGCAGCTTCTTTCCCGCTCCCGACGTGCACTCGAGTTTTCTGCGGGTTTGGCCGCGGCGGACCCCGCTGCTCGAACCCGGAGAACTCGGCGGGGTGGAGAGCGTGTTGAGGGCGGTCTTTGCCCAGCGACGCAAGACCGTGATCAATTCCCTGCGAGCCGGAAGCGGCCTGGCGGGGGGCGATCGCGAGACCATTGGCGCGGCGTTGGCCGCGGCGGGCATCGACCCTCAGGATCGCGCCGAGCGCGTCGAACCGGCCCGGCTGCTCGCGCTGGCTCGGGCTCTGACCTGAGCGCAGTTGCGCAAAGGGGGCTCAGAGTGCACCGTTCGGGGATGGACGAGTCGCAGATCCTCGAAACGCTTTTCGAACTCGCCAACGAGGCGGGTATGAAGGTTCGCGCGGGAGGGGGCGCGAGGCTCGGCGAGGACTTGCCCCCGCTGGCCAGCGGCGTCTGCAAAGTCCGGGGAGAACTCTGGGTGGTGCTGGCGGCTTCGGACTCGGTTCCCATCCAGATTGAGACCCTGGCGATGGCTTTACGCAGCCACGCGGCAGATCTCATCGAAGAGCGGCACCTCCCGCCCGCGGTTCGGGCTTTTCTCGATCCCCAAGGGGATTAAACCCGGTTTTGCTTGACGCCCCTTTCGCCTCGGGCGAAACTGGCCGGGTCGAGGGGTACCGCAAGGCGCGGGCCCTATCGAGGAACCGCCCGAACCAAAGAAACCCGCCCGGGTGCCCGTGGCCCGGAAGATTTGAGAGAGGCCTCTCCACTACTCCGAAAACGCTTGGATCCCCGGCGCCCATGGGCGCCGCCACCGACAGGGCGATACGCCTGGGCCGCGTGGGAAGAGGGACCGGGACGGGGGTTGAAGGGGAGATCGGACGGCCTGAATTCGCGCGGCGGCCCAAGGCCCCCGGTGCGGAATTTGTCGCGAGTGTGCCTGCCCGATCTTGCCCCAGCGCCCCCGGATTTTTAGGGAGGCGCTTTTTTGTTTTCCGATCGCTCGTGGGTGCAGTCAAGCTTTGAGCCGACGCGAAAGCCGGTGCCAGAGCACGAAGGAAAATAGACACCGGGCTCCCAGGTTGGAGGCACCCTGTCATGTCGACGGTCACCGCTTCAGCACACCGAGAGCATCGGATCACCGTGCGCTCCCTCGCCCAACGCAAATGCAAGGGCGAGCCCTTCACCATGCTCACCGCGTACGATTTCACCTTCGCGCGCATCTTTGACACGGCGGGCATCGATCTCCTGCTGGTGGGCGACTCGCTGGGCAACGTGGTCCAGGGTTTTGACACGACCCTCCCCGTGACCCTCGATGAGGTCATCTACCACACCCGGCTAGTGGTCCGGGGCGCCCGGCGCTCCATGGTGGTGGCCGATATGCCCTTTGGGAGTTACCAGGTCGGGCCCGAGGATGCCGTGCGCAGCGCGATCCGCTTCGTCAAAGAATCGGGCGCCCATGCGGTGAAACTCGAGGGCGGCGCGCTGGTGGCCGAGAGCATCGAGCGCATTGTCCGAGCCCAGGTGCCCGTGATGGGCCACGTCGGTTTGACCCCGCAATCGGTCAACGCCATGGGGGGCTACCGGGTCCAGGGCCGGGGCGAATCCGGGCGGGCCCGAGTGATCGAGGACGCCCTAGCGGTTCAGGAAGCCGGAGCCTTTGCGGTGGTCCTCGAAGGCATTCCCGCCGATCTGGGCCGAGAGATCAGCCAAACCCTGCGGATTCCCACCATCGGGATCGGCGCGGGTCCGGACTGCGACGGCCAAGTCCTGGTGATGCACGATTTGCTGGGATTGGGCGATTCGCCGCCGAGTTTTGTCAAGCAGTACGCGCCACTGGGCGCCCTGGCGGAGGAAGCGGCGCGGGCGTTCGCCGAGGAAGTCGTGAACCGAAAATTCCCTGACTCCATGCACTCGTACCGTTAGTGGCCCGGCGTCCTTTCTTGCCTTGATGCCGACTCCCCCGGTTGTCACCACCGTGCAGGCCCTGCAGGCTCGGGCGGACCGCGAGCGTTGTGCGGGCCGCCGGATCGCCTTGGTGCCCACCATGGGAGCCCTTCATTCGGGCCATCTTTCGTTGCTGGACGAGGCCCGCAAACAGGCCGATTGCGTTTGGATGTCGATCTTCGTCAACCCGACCCAATTCAACGACCCCAAGGATTTCGCGGGCTACCCGGTGGATATCGAGCGGGACCTGGCCCTGGCCGCCCAGCACGGGGTGGACTTGGTCTTCTGCCCGAGCGCCGACGAACTCTATCCCGAAGGCGCAAAGACCTGGGTGGAGGTCGAAGGCTTGACCGATTGCCTTTGCGGGGCCAGCCGGCCGGGGCATTTTCGCGGGGTCACGACAGTGGTCGCCAAGCTCTTGCTGGCGGCGCGGCCCCACGTGGCGGTGTTCGGCCAGAAGGATTTTCAGCAATGCGCGGTGATCCGCCGCATGGCCGCCGACCTGGGGTTCGGGGTGGAAATCGTCGTCGCCCCCACGGTGCGCGAGCCCGACGGCT
>DUCH01000321.1:3000-3262 GCA_012959865.1 Myxococcales bacterium
ACGCCGCCGAAGCGGCGGTGGCCCGGGGCGAAACCGACCGGTCGGCTTTGCTCGCCCAGGTGCGGGCAGAAATTGAAGCCGCGCCCCTGGCGCGGCTCGACTACGCGGAATTTCGCGACCCCGACACCTTGGAGCCCTGTCCGGCCCGGCTCGTGGGGCCCAGCCTGCTGGCGCTGGCGGTGGAATTTTTGCCCGATGCCCAGGGTCGTGGCGCGACGGTTCGGCTGATCGACAACCGCGTGCTCGCCGCGGGAATCCCCGC
>DUCH01000322.1 GCA_012959865.1 Myxococcales bacterium
AAAACGTAGGGGAGCCCCAGTCAGCGAGCCCCTGCATGGGAGCCCCTGCATGGGAGCCCAATAGGGGATCCCAATATGGGAGCCCAATAGGGGAGCCTCGTCATTGGAGTCCGATTTCGTTTTTGGAGTCCGATTATGGGAGCCCCGGAGCGAAAGACTGGCCGGTCCGGGCCATTCATTGGATAGGCCGAAGTTGGGAACGCTCTGCCCCGACGACCTCTCGACCCGTCGGCGGAACGAGAGAAAGCTGAACAAGAGCAAGCAGAACGAGGGCGAGTGGAGCGAGAGCGAGTGGAAGGCGGGTTAAGTCGGGGCTGTCAATTCCATCGGGCCCCACACTCCCGAGGAACGCTCCGTCCAGACGCGCTCCGTCCAGACGCGCTCCGTCGAAACGTGCTCAGCCGAGAAGTTCTCAGTCAAGAAGCACTCAGTCAAGAAGCGCTCAGTCGAGAAGCGCTCAGTCGAGAAGCGCTCAGTCAAGAAGCGCTCAGTCGAAAAGCGGTCAGTCGAGGGTGATGAGTACCCGGCCCGTGGTTTGCCGATCGCGCAGTCGAGTCAACGCGTCTGGCAAATCCTCGAAGCCACTGATTTCCCCAATAACCGGTTTCACCTTCCCCTGCCGGACAAGGTCAACGATTCCTGACATGATCTCCCGGCCCAGAGCGTCGGAGCAAAAGTTCCAGCCCATCGCTTTCTTCATGACCGGAGCAATCGCTTCATTCGCATAGGCGAGCAAGACCCCGCAGAGCTTCAGATTTCCGGCCGATATCCTCCGAGGAACGATCAGTTTTTCGTCAGCGAATCTCTTGTCCGATGCGAATCCCATCATCAAGTATCGCCCGTTGTAGGCGGTACAGTCCATGGATCGGCTCATGACTGCTTCGCCCACGTTGTCGAAGACCACATCGACCCCGACCATGTCCGTCATTTCGAGGACAATCGATGCAAAGTCTTCGTCGGAATAATTGATCGCGACATCGGCCCCGAGTTCCCTGCAGAGTTGAACTTTCTCGTCGGTACCCGCGGTGGCAAAGACCTTCGCCCCGAGGCTCTTGGCAAGCTGGATAGCCGCCGATCCCGACCCACCGGCGCCGGCGTGGATCAGCACGGTCTCGCCGGCCCGGAGTTCGGCTCGGTCGATCAATCCGAGCCATGCCAGGTGATAGGGGAAATAGAGCGCGCCCGCGTCGGGGAGAGGAATCTCATCAGGGATTTCAAAGGCCGATACCACCGGGCAAATCGAATATTCGGCAAACCCGCCTGTCGCCTGCTTGGCCATGGCAACGACTCGCCTTCCCAGCCAATCCTCCACGCCCTCCCCCGCCGCCGCCACGCACCCCATCACCTCCATTCCGGGGGTCACCGGAAGTTCCGGACGAACCATCATGTTCTTCCCAGTAATTCGCTCAAGATCGTTGATATTTAATGGGATAATCTGGGCACGCACGAGCAGTTCGCCGGGGCCAGGGCCGGGCACCGAAACGTTTTCCAGGCGGAGCGTTTCGGCGGGCTCCACACCCCATTCGTGAACTCGCCAAGCGCGCATCGACTCGGGTAGGGGCAACTGATCGGTCAAGGGAACCTCCCTGTGAGAAACTGAAAAACCCGATGGATATCTCGGCGTCACATCCAGCCGCCGGGTCCCATGGGCGCAGCCCCAGTGTCGCCAAACCCCGTGCAATCGGCGAGCCCAATGCCCAACCCCGGCGAGAAAGACTCAACGAGCCCATAGGTGCTGACTGAAGGAGTGAGGAGTGAACTGGAGAGGCTAGGAGTGGAGAAGCAAGGAATGGAGAGGCAGTCCTGCGAGGCAGAATCGGCGAAGGTGTACCTATCTGGATCGGAGGCGGGGCGGGAGCCGGGCTGCAATTGCCCTCGGGCGTGGAGTTCATCAAAACCTACGACGAGTTTGAGCAAAAGGTGGGCTTGTTGCCTTTTGCGGACAAAAAAAGGACGCCTCGTTGAAGAAGGATTTCACTCAAACGGGGCCTTGGCCCGAGGCGGAGGTCAAAACCTTTCTCGGTGACTCCAGAGTTCCCGTGCGCGTGGCTTCGAATTCAGCCTCGGGCCACCCCCTGCTTGCCTCACTCTGGTTGGTTCCCCTCGAAGGAAGCCTGTGGTGTGCAACCGAACAGAAAGCCCAGATCCTCAGACGGCTCGCTTCTGACCCGCGGTGCGCCTTCGAGGTCTCCGTGGAAGCACCCCCCTACCTCGGGGTTCGAGCCAGGGCCACCGATGTTCGTCAAGCACAGCCGATCGACTGAACTAGAGGCCGAGCGAGTCCGACAATGATTCACCCGGAATGCCACAGCCTCTCACAATGAGCGAATCTAGATGAGCGAATCTAGCAAGGCGCCCTTCCTGCCCGGGATTAACCAGACCAAGTCGGTCCCCGCCGCGTTTCGAATCACCCCGGAGAGTTCGCAGGCCGCGCCAAATGGTGCTACTCCGCAGTGAGAAAGGTCGCGGGCCTTCTCACCGAAAACCTCGTGGAGGGACCCATGAAGCGCGATCAACCCCACCCGGCGGCACACCCGTATTGCTGCTCGGGCTTGGTCCGGGCGCCGAAAGCGGCCCATGTGCTTCCCAAGGGTCGAGTTTGAACCGGACAACCCCACCCCTCCCAGACCCATCGGTCTTACTGGTACTCCCCGATCTCTCAGGCGGAGGCGCCGAGAGAACGAGCCTGAACGTTCGCCAGAAACTCTGCGGACAGGGACGCAATGTCAGGCTCGCCCTCCTTGAAGCCCGGGGCGAGTACCTCGACCTCGTTTCTCCCGACGACTATGTCCTGCCGAGCAGCCGCCCGCTCCGGGGGTTGGCCCGGCTTTGCCCTCCGGATAGTCCTCAGCGCGCCCTCGCGCAGATCCCCCTCCTGATGGGACTGCTCCGCCGGGAAGCACCCGATGTCTTGATGTCCAGTATGGCGGACGTAACCCTCCCCTTGGCGCTTGCGTTCGCATGGATGCCCGGGCGCCGCAGAGCAACGCGTTGGATCGCAAGAGAGGGGAACAATACCCGCGTAGTGATCGAGCGTGCTTTTCCCAACCCCAGGCTGCGCCGCCCGGTGGAGAAGCTGATTCGCTGGGCATATCGCTCGGCAGACGTCTGCCTTGCAATTTCGCCGGGAGTCGCCCAAGGGCTCGTGGATCACTACGACGTCGACCCAAAACGGATTCGAATCATCGCGAACCCCGTCGATCTCGAGGGCGTACGCGCGGGGGCCGTCACTCCGCTCACCGTCAACTTGCCACCACGCTTTATCGTCGGCGTTGGTCGCCTGGCCTATCAGAAGGGCTTTGACCTGCTCATCGATGCCTTTTCGCAACTCGATGATCCGGGCCTTGACCTTGTCCTGGTGGGGAGCGGACCCGAGGAGGCCGCCCTCAAGGCTCGGGCCGAGGCACTCGGACTCGGCAAGCGAGTCCACTTTCCAGGCTTCGTTGAACATCCCTCGGCCATCCTGGCCCGAGCCGAGATCTTCTGCCTCTCCTCCCGGTGGGAGGGTTTTGGGCACGTGATCGTCGAGGCGATGGCGAGCGGATGCCCCGTCGTGGTCACAGACTGCGAATACGGTCCGGCGGACATCGTGCAACAAGGAGAAAACGGGATCTTGGTTGCCCCCGACAGCTCCGATGCCCTGGCGGCGGGGCTCAAGCAGCTGCTGCTTCGCCCGGACGAAGCCAAGCGTCTGGCCACGCGTGCCCTCGTGCGCGCCGAGGATTTTAGCGTCGACACTATCGCTGCTTCCTACTGGGATCTCTTCGCTGAAACCGAGGCCTCCCCGTAAGACCGACTTGGATTCTGAACACCCCTACCCAGCACCAGCGAAAGCGCAGTCGCCTCTCGATTCAGTCCGCGCCCGAACGTTTCTGCCCCATGGCATAGACACCCACGCCGAGCATCACGAGAAAGAGCCCCATTACGCCTGCAGGTTCGTGGGCTAACAGGGGCACAAGCGACACCGGCGAACTGCTGCCGTGGTTCGCGCAGTCATCCAGGGCGAAGAGCGCGGCAATCGAGTCGATCCCGAGGGCCTCGTCGTAGATGCACACCTCATCCAGAGCGCCGGATACCTCGTAGCCATTGCCGAGAAGGTCTGCGGTGTCCGAACCTAGATAGAGCATGCCGCGCCCACCGCTCGTGGGAAGCGTTCCGAAGGCGACGGCCTCGCCGACCGGCTCACCGTTCAGGTAGAAGCGAGCCTCCATGGTCTCGGCATCTCGCGTGGCGACAATGTGGTGCCAGGTGTCCAGGCTGAGATTCATGGGCACGCTGGAGTAGGCCCTGACATTGTATCCGCCCGAGTGCTCCCAGTAAAAGTGCGCGTAGGTGCCATCGCTGGCTTCCTGCAAATTGAGCCAGTAGGAGTAGTTGGTTTCCTCGTCTTCGGTGTAGTAGTCGTTGGTCCCGTAGGCGATCAGTGTGTTGGCCCATGTCCCCGCCCCGAGGCTATCCAGGCGGACCCACAGTGAGAGAGTCAAATCACCGTTGAGCGAAAGTACGTAGTCGTCTATGGCGCCCGCTTCTGCGTAATCCCTGTTTCCCGAGAGCCACAATGCGTCGCCCTCGACCCCGCCTCCCGCGACCGTAGCCCCACCGAAAAGCGTCGCATCAATGCCCCGCCCCAGTGGCTCGGGAGCGGTGTCGGCAGCCACTCCGCCTTCAAACGAATAGCGGGCGATCAGGCCGTGGGGTTCAAGGCTGGCGCCTTCGGCCGTGGGCCAGGCGGCCACGTAGCGATCCATTAGATCGTCGTAGGCACCGTCGCCATCGGCGTCGGCATAGAACGACATGACCAGCAGATCCCCATCGACCTCGCCGACACCGAAGCCCCAGCGTTGCTGGTAGGGTCGAATGGGCAAGTAGCCCGTATACCCTCCCCCAGTCCCGATGATGGTCTCCCAGGCCTCTCCCCCAGCACCCAGCCGGCTCGGCTGGTAGCGGTGCCAATGCCCGCTGAAGACCACGCTCACGCCACGGTTGACAATCGTCTGCCAGAATGCGCCACTGGTCCCGCCATGATTGTTATCGGACGAAAAAGAGACGGGATGGTGGGTAAAAACAATGGAGTGATCGATCCCCAGTTGCTCGGCTTCGGCCAACTTTTCGTCGAGCCAGGCAAGACCCTGGGGGCTGACTCGAGAACTGGTGCCCGACTCCTGGTCGCTGGTAATCCCAATGAAACGAACGTTCTCGTGATCGATGAAGTAGGAAACGCCCTCTTCCCCGGCCGGAGAATCACCCGTGGGCAGCCATGGGAAAGTTTCGGCGAACGCAGCGAAAGTTCCGACGCCCCCGTAGACATCGTGATTGCCCGGAATCGGCAGCCGGGCCCCCATGAAACCGTCGGTTGCAGCCAAAAAGTCAGCCCATTGGGCACGGGTTGTGGCCAGGGAACTGGAACCCCCAACCAGATCCCCGACAAAGAGACCGAAGGCAGGGTTGTGGGTGTTCATGTCGGCCACCAGTTGAGTCAGCACGTCCCAGTTGACCGAAGTCTCGGCGCCGTCGGTCTGGGTATCTCCGACAACCACGAATCGGAAAGGCTGGGGGACGCCCCCCTGAGCAAGGGCCACTCGCGAGATCCCGGCAAGGCCCAAAACGGCGACGAACAGGCCGACGACAGTCGGCGCGCTCCAGCGGAGCCTCCAGTGGCTCGGGGTGACAGGCATCCTGAAGAGTATGCGACATATTTGTGCGGCGACAGAACTGCCCCGTCGGGCGGGATTCAGGCTACCCCGGCCCCCATTCGGCCCTTTCTTCCTTCTTGCCTCCCTCACCGTTGAGCCAAAGCGCGCCGCAGGGCGGGGTATTGAACTCCGAGCGCTAGCGCCCTAAAAACGACATAGAGGATGAAGGCCAACCACAACCCATCATTCCCGAATCGATCGGCCAACGGGAAAGTCGCCAGGACGAATACCGTTGTGGACAGGACCGAGGCGTTCCGCATCGCCCGGGTCCTCGATGTGCCAATGAAGATCCCGTCCAATTGGAACGCTGCAAACGACAGGAGCACATAGGCAGACGCAAGCGGGAGCGCCCCAATGGCCTGCTGCTGGACATCGCCCAGGGCGGTCAACATCGAGATTCCACGGGCCCCCAGCAACGCCGCCATCACTGCCAGCACCAAAGCTGTGCCTCCTGCGAGAATGCTGGTTCGGCGGACAACGACATCCAATATGTCGACCCGCCCAGCACCAAAGGCTCTGCCCGAGTGCGACTCAACCACGTTGGCAAAGCCGTCCAAAAAGAACGCTGCGAGGGCGAGAAATTGGAGCAAGACATGGTTTGCGGCGAGAACCGTGTCGCCGTAGCGGGCACCGTGGTCCGTGAACCATGCAAAGCCGAACACAAGGAACAAGGTTCGAATCATGATATTGAGATTTGAACGCAGGCTGCCCCACATTTGCCTCAGTTTTTTGATCCGCTCCCAGGGAACCAGGGGCTCACTATCCTTGTGGCGGGAGCGAAGCAACGAGATGACAAGCAGGGAGCCCATCGCCAGAGTGGTCCACTCGGCGATCACAGTGCCCACCGCGATCCCTTGGACGCCCATCTCAAAATAGCCAGCCAATAGCAAGTCGAGCAGGATGTTCAGACCGTTCAGAAAGACCTGCACGACCAGAACTTTTCGAGCTTGGCCGAGCCCGATGAGCACGCCCAGCAACGCAAAAATCGACAGGCTCGCGGGTGCCCCCAACATTCGCACACGAAAATACTCAGCCGCGATGCGCTCGACCTCATCACCCGCCCCGAACAAAGCAAAGGCAAACCCCTGGAGCTCATTGGCCAGGATCAGCAGAAGAGCGCTGATCGCGAACGCCAAAAAAAGAGACCGGCCCGCAATCGCGCGCACCTCCGCCTCATCCCCTCGACCATTGGCCTGCGCCACAAAGCCCGTTGTCCCCATTCGCAGAAAACCAAAGCTCCAGAAAATCAAATTGAACAGCAGCCCGCCCAAAGCGATGGCGCCGAGGTCCGCGGTGCTTCCGGTTTGTCCGATCACCGCTGTGTCGACAATGCCGAGCATGGGCACTGCGGTATTCGCGAGGATGAATGGCACCGCCATTGCGAGCAGAGCGCGGTAACCCAGCCGGGCGTCGCCATTCCGATCAAGGCTCACGTGGGTTCCCGAGCAGACCAAGCCCTGGGGGCGAGGCCAGCGCGATCCGTAAAGAAACGGACCGTCACGAACAGAGAACCCAAACGCGGCATCCCGCGCTGCGGTCGCGCAGTCGGCGCACCAGGAGACAATGCGCTCACTCTCGAGAGCCCGAACCAGTGGTCGCCCATGGGTCTCGGTAGCCGGGCTGAGCCGCACGCAGGTGCCCCAACCCATAGTTTTCGGGAAACCGGGTCGTGGTGTCCCAAAGGTAGTCGCCGAACAAGAAGGGCTTAAAAGCCTCTGCCCCTGGAATCGGCAATGGCGCGATCAAGGTATCTGGCCGCGGCTCGAAGAAGAACGGGATCGAATAGCGCTCTGGTCCCGCCGAGAGCACGCGGTGACGTGTCGCTCGAATCTGCTTTCCCGTCCACCGGGAAAGCAGCCCTCCAAAATTCACAGCAAAGCCCCCGGCTGGAATGGCGACATCGACCCATTCGCCGGATCGGCTTTGCGCTTGCAACCCGGGCACTTCGCAATCCGCAAGGAGCGTCACGAGCCCCGTATCCACGTGCGCCCCACAAACAATTTCGTAGTTCCGGTGACCCTTTGCAACAAAGTCCGACGAGCCCAACAGGCCCGCCGAGAGCGCTCCCTCAGGCACAGGCCGCGCCGGGTAACGCAGAAGCCTCAGCGTCGAGATCCCGTCGTGGAAGGCATTCGCGAAGATCGTCTCACTGATGCCCAAGCTCCGGGAAAGAGACGCCAGCAGGGTACTTCCGATGCTCTCCATGGCCCGGTAAAAATCCGAAACGTGGGTTCTCCACTCCGGCATTTCTGCTTCGGCGGGGAAGACAGACGGTTCATAGAGAAGGTCGGGCGTGGTCAGTTGGGGCAGCGCACGCGTACAGTCGGGCCCGATTTCAAAACCCTCCCGGCAGAGCGACTCACCCGAATGGAGGGGAAACCAGCCCCTGTATAGATTTGGATTCTCGGGCGCAAAGTTCCGCTTCCAGAGCCTGCGCTGCGCCGCCTCGGGGAGACCGAAGATCCGCAACATGGATTTCCGACGATCAGCCCCGAGTTCTTCTGGGTGGGGCGTGCCCGTGATGACCATGAAGCCCGACCGGCTTGCCGCGCGGTAGATTGCGAGGTCGGTGGCGCCTTGGCCTTTCGATTCCGACACCGATTCGAAGAGGGAGCCGATGTCAATCGTGGGAATCATGGTAGGTACTCCTGCATTCTCGCTTCTTTCGACACTCACGAATTCCGTCAACGCCGGTCGCGGTCACTGGACAACATTGAATCATGTCCCCAGTTCGCCCCTTTTCAGTCCGGCCGACCTATTTCGGCTCTTGGCTTGACCTCGCAGCCCGGCTTCTTGGGCTGAGTATCGACCATCTGAGCGGGGAAGCCGGGAGCTTCGACTCGGCATCCGGTGGCTTCTTCCAACCGCCGAATGACATTGGGGGACCACTCTCTTGGCCCAAACCGCTGTGCCGCATCGTTGAAAATCTCCAACAGCATCGGCGAAATCTCCAGCGGAACTCCTGATCGATCCGCAAGGGCCTGGAAGAGTGATACGTCCTTGAGGACGAGATCCAAGGTGAAATTGATATCTCGACTGCCGTTCAGGATGACCTGGCTCTCTGTCTCGTGGACGAACGAATTGCCCGATGAAATTCGGATCGCTTCATAGGTCGTTGCCAAGTCCATCCCCGCCTGCTGGGAGGTCACAAGCGCCTCGGAAAGAGACACCAGGTTGGCAGTGGCGAGGTAGTTCGTGACAACCTTGAGGATCGACGCCGAACCGAGTTCACCGGTATGCAGGATCTCGTGCCCGATCTCCGAAAGGGTCGGAAGCAGGCGCTCGAACACAGGGCGCTCGCACCCCGAAAAAATGGCGATATTCCCCGTCGCCGCACGGTGGCACCCGCCTGAAACCGGACAATCCGCCGGCCATGCCCCTTGCTCCCTCACCTTCTCGCCCAGTCTCCGAACTTCTTGTGAATCCGTGGTGCTCATTTCGGCCCAAATGCTGCCTCGAGACAATCCAGAAAGGCCCCCATCGGGCCCTTCCATCACAGCGGCACTGGCGGCGGGGTTCGGCAGGCACGTGATCAAAAGATCAGCCGACTCGGCCACCGCTCTCGGACTCGCCCCCTTCAGGGCGCCGGCTGCCAGCAAAGGGGCTTCAGCCTCGGAGTCAAGATCCAGGACGGTGAGCCCGATCCCCGCTCTCAGAATGCTTCCCGCTAGTTTCGCGCCGACATTTCCTAGGCCGATGAAGCCAACCGACAATTCCGTGCTCACAGAGAAATTCCTTTGCTCGATACACGGCGATGCCGGCTGATTTGGACGTGAAGGCTAAATGACCCTTGTGCGCCTTGCCAGGAAAGCACCCCGGGCCCCAACAGCCCGTGGCGCCCTAGCGGGCCCGGGCCAGCCCCCTTCGATGTTGGTGAGGCTACCCGGGCCTAACTGAAAAACCTCAAAGGGTTCCGCCTGAGACGAACCGATCGTGCGCCTCTCGCCCGGGGAGTCTTAGTAGAACGAGTTCAAGAGACCCCAACTCACAGCCATTCACCTCGGGTCGACGCCGCTTTTATTCGTCACTAGAATTACTGAGGATCGGCACAACGACGATCGACCTCGGGCTCTCACCGATGAGCCGCGAGTAGTCAAGCAGTTCCATCGGCGTAACAAACGCCGCCAGAAGTCTGACCGACGGAAGCAGCAGTCCAACACGTAGCGCAGCGAAACGCACTGTGATGGGAACTTGGAGGAGATGATGGACTTCCTAAAGCCAGAACCAAAATGGGCGCTTGATGAACTGCGAGCGATCACGATGGTCGCGGGAGCGGCACGGAACGGCCTCGGGCAGCCGCAGCGGGCGGTGCTTGGCGCTCTGCAGCGAAGCTTGTTGGGGACTGAGTCGGATGTCGATACCCTCGCGCCGATCGACACCGAGGATTTGATTTCGATCGGTATGGATGGGGCACAGGCCAGGCAACTCATCCGACTGATGGTAGTGGTGAGCGTGGCGGAGGGTGCACCGAGCGAGGAGCAGGTTCGTCTGATGTCGACTTTCGCATCTGCGCTGTGCGTAGAAGAGCCAGCGGTCCGCGTGGTGGGACATTTAGCGAAGGGGCGCGTAATGCGTTTCAAGTTCGCTTTCGCACGCCATGCACACATCCGGATCTATATGCGAAACACCCGAAAGCTGCATGGGGGCATCCTGCAGGCGATGCGAGCCGTCCTCCGGTTCAGGGGCGTCCTCCCCGAGGATGCTGCGTTAGCAGCGCGCTTTCACGCGTTCGGAGATTTCTCTGAAGAGACATTGGGGTATCACTTCTATCGGCACTGCCGAGATGCGGATCTGCCCTTTAGTGGGGAGAAGGGCGGTTTCCCCATGGGCGCGCTCTATCACGACTTTACCCATGTGCTGGCCGGCTACGACACTTCTCCGGAAGGCGAGATGAAGGCGGCCGCCTTTCAAGCCGGCTTCACGACTGACCCCGATGATTTTTTCACTGTGCTCTTCGCGCTCATTATTCACACCGCGGGCATCAACCTGACACCCTTTGAGATGCCTGTGCTGCTGGGCCGGATCGGTCAGGGTCAACTGGCAATGGAGGTTCTGCACGCGCTCGAGAGGGGGGCCGCCACAAAAGTCGATCTTGGCTGCGGCTGGAACTTCTGGGAAGATGTGAACGTTCCCATTGACGCTGTCCGTGAGCGACTCGGAATTTCGCCGCTGCAGCCTGAGATAGTCTGACTGCACCTGCATTGGCTGGACCGGCGTACCGCGAGAGCGAACAGAATCCCGGCCCCGGGGCGACTACCAGCAAGTGGATGTAGAGCAGAGCGATCGGATCGCGGCTAAACCGATTAGCTAGACCGCGCTCGGGCCCGAGCGTCCCTTCGAGGCTCGCGGCAGCTGGGCTTTCGCCAGGCCGAAGAGCCATTGCGAGAGTGTGTAGATCGAGTAGCCGATCAAATAAGCGGAGATGACATCCACCGTGTAGTGGTTGCGCGTGACGAGCACGGCAAAGGCCATACAGAGCGATCCCGTAAGCATCACCACCTTTTGGCGCGGCGTGTCGAAGAATAGGTAGAAGAGGAACGGAACCGCCGTGTGCCCCGAAAAAATGAACTCGTTCTGGAACGTGTATTCCCCTGCGACCCAGGCGAATAACGTATCGAGCTGACGCATATCCAAAATCTCAGCAGGCGCACCGATCGGTGAGAGAAAGACGTACACCGTGCGCAAGCCCAGATAGACGCTCAACAGTACGAGCAGGAACGGCATTCGTCGTGGGCAATAGAGAACGGCGATCCCCACAGCCCAGGCATGGAGCGCGAGCCATCCCCACGAAAGCATCGGCACGAGATTCCATGAGGGGAGCCGATCGAGGAGCCAATCCGAGCTTTGTGGCAACGTGCGCTGATCGGCGTACCAACCGAGGTTCATACAGAAGAGGTAGGCGCCCAGAAAGAGCGCGATGCCGAGCGCAATGCCAATCGTGCGCACACGTCCATCGAGGACGTCCCATTCTTGGCGAATCTCGGTCCACTCTTCCCGCGCCCCGTTCTGCAGCTTCGCACGCATGGCGCCCAGCGCCGTAGCACTCTCACGAAAGCGCTCCCCGAGCCGCTCGATATCGCTCGTGAGTTCCCGGGAGAGTTTGTGGCGGGCGTGATCGTCGTGCACCTTTTTGCTCTTCCTCATCGCGTCGGAACCCCGGTCCCGAGCAAGCTCACACCGAGGACCACGAAGCCAATACCTAGCCAGGCACTCGGGCTCGGCACTTCGCTGACGCTCTCCGCCCGGGCCATCACCCGGTCGCTTCGCATGGGTGAACGCTGGCCATTCGAGGACTACGACCGATACCTGGATCAGCCACTCGGCGAGATCCGGGAGCGGTTTGGCATTCGGGTGTTAGGGAAGGTGTGAACCATCACTAAGAGGCTAGAAGCTTTACTGGAAGAGAATTCAGACAGTTCCGAGGTGGCCTCGCAGCCCTCAACGCAGGATCCCATCGCAGCAGCGGCGGAACGGTTTGGAATTACGCCGGAAAGGGCCGCAGAGATAGCGGAGGAGATGGGCTTCTAGTCCGCCTGCGCGCCCTGGTCGCGTGGGGCAACGGGAGCAGGAGAACACCACTTCCCGCTGAACTCCCGCCCGCCACGGGGCTCCTCATTAGGGACTTAACATAACGCCCATACCCGGACGCTGCGCTGGAAGGCAGCTTGAATGTCCTGTCCTCGGGCTGCCAGGCTACCCGGCTCGATCGTCGGTGGGCAGCGAGCGGCGCTTCCAGACCGCAAACAGCGCTGGGTAGACCAGCAGTTCGAGGGCGAAGGAGCTCATCAGGCCGCCTATCATGGGAGCCGCGATACGCTTCATCACGTCGGCGCCCGTCCCCTGGCTCCAGAGCAGCGGAAGCAGGCCGGCGGTCATCGCGAACACCGTCATCAGCTTCGGCCGAATCCGGCGTGCCGCGCCCTCGACGATCGCATCCTCGAGATCCTGGAAATTCCCCAGACGCCCCTCTCGCTCATGCCGCCGATGCGCGAGCGTCAGGTAGAGCAGCATCACCACACCGGTCTGCGCATCCAGCCCCGCAAGCGCGATCATGCCCACCCAGACGGCGATGCTCATGTTGTAGTCGAGCAGCCACAGCAGCCAGAACGCTCCGATCAGCGAGAAGGGGACCGCCAGCAGCACCATCCCAGTCTCGATGCCGGAGCGCGTGTTCAAGTAGAGGAGGAATGCCACGATCACCAGCGTCAGGGGCACCACGATCAAGAGTCGGCTCTTGGCCCGCTCGAAGTATTCGAAGCGGCCGGCCCACTCGAGACGCACGCCAGCCGGCAACTCGACGCCCTCGTCCACCGCTCGCTTCGCATCCTGCACGTAGTCGACGATGGATCTGCCGGCGACGTCCACGAATACGTAGGCCATCACCTGCCCGGCCTCAGTGCGGATGAAGGGGGGCCCCATGGCGAAGCGAATGTCCGCCACCTCGGAGATCGGCACCTGCGCGCCGCCCGGCGTGGCGACCAGCGCGCGGCCGAGTGCGTCGAGATTCTCTCGGAACCCTCGGGCGTAGCGGACGCTGATGGGATAGCGCTCGCGACCCTCGACCGTCTGGGAGATATTGCGGCCTCCGATGGCGGACTCGACGACCTCGTTGATGTCGCGAACCCGGAGTCCGAGCCGCGCGGCGGCGGCCCGGTCGACCTCGAAGTCGAGAAAGAAGCCGCCGGCGGCCCGCTCGGCGACGGCACTTCGCGTCCCGGGTACGGCCGCCAGAACCTTCTCGATCGCCACCCCGGCTGCCTCGATGCGGCCCAGGTCAGGGCCGAAGACCTTGATTCCGAGCGGGGTGCGCATGCCGGTGGCCAGCATCTCGGTGCGTGTCTGGATCGGCATCCAGAACGTGTTCGGCATGCCCGGATAGCGGACCTGCTGGTCCATTTCGTCGATCAGGCGGTCCCAGGTCATGCCCGCCCGCCATTCGCTCTCGGGCTTCAGGGTGATGACGGTTTCGACCATCGAGAGGGGCGCGGAATCGGTCGGGGAACGGGCGCGGCCGATCTTCCCGAAGACGTGCTTGACCTCCGGAAACTGCATCAGCTCGCGGTCCATCTTGTGCAGCACCAGCGACGCCTCGGTGATCGACATTCCCGGCGGCGCCGTCGGCATGTAGAGGATCGTGCCCTCGTTCAGCGGAGGCATGAACTCGCTGCCCAGCTGAAGCGCGATCGGCACGGTGGCGCCGCCGAGCACCAGCGCCCCCGCGACCACCCAGGCAGGATGGCGGACGACGGCGCGGACGACCGGCTCGTAGCCGCGAATCAGCCATCGGTTGATCGGGTTCTGCTCCTCCGGTCGGATGCGCCCGCGAATGAAGAGCGCTGCGAGCGCCGGTGTGAGGGTCGCGGTGAGCACGGCCGCGAAGCCCATCGCGAAGGTCTTGGTGAAGGCCAATGGCTTGAAGAGGCGACCTTCCGTGCTCTCGAGCGTAAGGATGGGAAGGAAGGACACGGTGATCACCAGCAGGGCGAAGAAGACGCTAGGTCCCACCTCCTGCATGGCGCGAAGGATCACCTCGTTGCGCTCCCCCGGCTCCCCGTCGCACGTCCACGCCTCGAGGCGCTTGTGGATGTTCTCGACCACGATGATCGAGGCGTCGACCATGGCTCCGATCGCGATCGCGATTCCGCCGAGCGACATGATGTTCACCGTGAGCCCCTGGTAGTACATCGGAATGAAGGCGAGCATGACGCCGACTGGGATCGTGAGGATCGGGATGAGCGCGCTGCGCGCGTGGAGCAGGAAGACGAAGATCACGAGGGAGACGATCGCCATTTCTTCGAGGAGCGTGCGGCGCAGCGTGTCGATCGCCGCCTCGATCAGTTGCGATCGGTCGTAGGTGACCACGATCTCGACGCCCTTCGGCAGGCCCGGCTCGAGCTCTGCGATGCGCGCCTTCACGGCGTCGATCACGCGCAGGGCATTCTCGCCGTAGCGCATGACGACGATCCCGCCGACGGTCTCGCCTTCGCCGTCGAGCTCGGCGACCCCCCGCCGGACGTCGGGGCCGATCGCCACGGTCGCAACGTCGGAGACGAGCACCGGGGCGCCGCGAGTGTTACTGCGGAGCGGGATCTGCCGCAGGTCCTCGAGCGAGCGGATGTAGCCGCGGCCGCGAATAACGTACTCGACACCCCCCGCCTCGAAGCTACGGCCGCCGACCTCCTCGTTGGATTCGCGCACGGCCTCGATGACTTCCCGCAGTGGGATGCCTTCGGCCAGCAGCCGCTCGGGGTCGACGAGAATCTGGTACTGGCGGACGAAGCCCCCGACCGACGCCACCTCGGCCACGCCCTGGACGCTCTCGAGGGCGTAGCGGAGATTCCAGTCCTGCAAGCTGCGCAGCTCCGCGAGATCGAGGTTTCCGCTCCGGTCCACCAAGGCGTACTCGAAGACCCAACCCACACCGGTCGCATCCGGACCCAGCACCGGCGTTGCGTCGTCTGGGAGCTTGCCCGTAATGCCGCTCAGGTACTCGAGAACCCGGCTGCGGGCCCAGTAGAGATCCGTGCCGTCTTCGAAGATGACGTTTACGAACGAGAGACCGAAGAAGGACTGGCCGCGGACGTAGCGGACCGACGGCGCGGCCAGCAGGGCACTCGAGAGGGGGAAGGTGATCTGGTCCTCGACGAGATCTGGACTCCGACCCGGCCACTCGGTGAAGACGATCACCTGCACATCGGAGAGATCGGGTATCGCGTCGAGTGGCGAGTTGCGGAGTGCGTAGACGCCGAACAGGGTGGCGAAGATCACACCGAGGATGGTGATCCCCGGGTGGTGAGCGCAGACGGCCATCAGTCGAGCGACCAGGTTGTCCGCTTCGGGAGGCGGGGCGCGACCGGGTTCCAAGCCAGGCGGATCGCTCACCACTGCTCCAGGGCGGCGCGCAGTCGGCTCTCCGAGGAGATCAGGAAGGTGCCGGAGGCGACCACGTCGTCCCCAGCATCGAGGCCTTCGAGGATCTCGATGAGGTCTCCACTGGTTAGCCCCACGCGCACCTTCTGCGGCCGGAAACGGCCCTCGCCGAGCGCGCGAAACACGAAGCTTCGGTCCCCGGCGAAGAGGACGGCGGACTGTGGCACAACCAGACGTTCGCCGCGGTCGACCTCGATTTGCACCGTGGCGTACATTCCGGGTCGCAACGCGAGGTCGGGATTCTCGAGCACGATGCGGATGCGCGCCGTTCGCGCCTGCCGACTGAGCGAGGGGTAGAGGTAGTCCACGCGGCCTTCGTAGCGAATTCCGCCCGGCTCGTAGGGGAGCTCGACGCTCACGCTCTGGCCCTTCTCGATCAGCCCGATCTCGCTCTCGTAGACTTCGGCCTCGATCCAGACCGGGTCGAGCGGCGCGATCCGGTAGAGGCGTTGCCCGGGCTCGACGCCGCTGCCTGCGGCGATGTTCATCTCCACGGCGAAGCCGCTGCGAGCTGCGCGGATCGGCAGGTGCTCCAGCGGGGTGCCGCGTCGTTCGAGGCGCTCGAGATCGCTCTGCGCGATGTCCCAGAGGCGCAGGCGCTTCTCGGCGGCACGCACAAGATAGTCGGCGCGCTGCGGCGCCAGCGTCTTGCGCGCCCGCTCGCGGCTCTGCAGGGCCAGCAGGTATTCTTCCTGGGCGGCGTAGAGCTCCGGGCTGTAGAGCGTGAAGAGCACCTGTCCCTTCTCGACGGGGTCGCCGACGGCGCTCACCTCGAGCTCGCCGACCCAGCCCCGAATCTTCAGGGAGACGTCCTGCAGCGCGGACTCGTCGAATCTGACAATGCCGAGTGCGCGGACGGGCGTGGAGAGCGCCACGAGCTCCGCCGCTGCGCTGCGAACACCGATGCGTTGGATGCGCTCGGCGGAGAGGGTGAACTCGGGCCGGGCCTCGGCGTCTGCGCCGGGCGCCGCTCCCGCCGACTTCAGCGTCAGCTGGGGCGATCCCACCTTGAGCGAGCCCTCGGCGACGGGAACGCTGCCGTCGCTGAGCGTCGCGCGTACCTCCACCCGCCAGGTGCCGGCCATCTGGATCTCGAAGTCGGCGCGGTAGCGACCGGGTGAGACCTCGGTTGCCTTACTCGGCCCGCCCATCCCCGGCATGGCGCCCATTGCCGGCATCTTGACACTCGCAACCACGTCGACACTCCGGACGGGCTCGCCCTTTGCGTCGCGCAGCTCGATCCACATCCGATTCTCGCCCACCCGCGGCGCTTCGGGCTCCAGCGACACCCGCATCTGTGTGGCATCCGTATTGACCACGACCGCATCGGAGCTCGGGCCTCCCCCGCAGGCCAGCGCCATGAGGACCAGCACAACGAGTATTCCGTTGGGGGGGCGAGGGCCGGCGCGCTGCGGTTCTTTGTTCACTGCTCTCCGTCCTGTGCGAGCCCGGGAGTTCTTCCGATGGCGCGCTGTAGCTCGGCGTATCGCCGACTCACGTTCGTTCGTGCTGCCTCGTAGCCCAGCTCAGTGTCGCGCAGGTTGCGCTCGGCGACGATCAGGGTGAGAAAGCTGTTGCGGCCGGTCTCGTAGCCCGCGAGGGCCGCCTCGACCTGATCCCGGCTCGCCGGCAGCAGGCGGTTTCCGAAGAGCTGCATTACGTGCTGTGCCTCTCGCAGTCGGTGCAGGCTGCTCTGTACCGAGAACCGGACTTCGTCCTCGAGGCTCGTGTACTCGCTCTGCGCACTCTTGAGCCGCGCCTTCGCCTCCTCGACCGCGGCACGCCTGCGCGTCGCCTGGAGCGGCACATCGAAACGCAGGCCGACGAAGGGCTGGAGATCCTCCTCCTGCCACAGCGTATTGTAGGCGCCCACCAGCGTCAGATCGGGAAAATACTCGCGGAGCGCCAGCGCAACCGCCGAAGCCCGTCCCTGGACGCGCGCTTCGGCCGCTCGCAGCTCGGGCCGTCCGTGCAGTGCCAGGGCCATCAGGTTTTCCGGGTCGGCCTCTGCGGCAGGAGGCAGCGCCAGCTCGGGGGAAACCCGCGGCAGCGGAACGTCGAGATGACGATGAAGCAACAGGTTGATCTGCTCGATGGCGATGCGCTGCTCCGTCTCCAGCACCACCTCGCGGTGGACCGCATGGGTGAGCTCGACTTCGGCCTGCAGGGGATCCTGCTGGGCAGATTTTCCAGCTTCGTAGCGAATCGTGGAGATCTGGAGGAACTCCTCGAGCAGTGCAATGTGCTGGGCGTTGATCTCGAGCGAGCGCCGGACGAGGTACAGCTCGTCGTAGAGCAACGACGCCACCGTCGCCAGCCGCAGTTGCAGGGCTTCGAAGTCGTTTCGCGCGGCCTCCGCTTCCGCCAGCGCGATCTCACCGCGCAACGACAGCTTCCCGGGAAAGGGGAGCTTCTGCGACAGCTCGATCTTGTAGGCATCGTTGACGCGGGATGAGCCGAAGGAGGTCGGCACGACACCGAGGCCGGCGGTCGGGTCGTCGAGAGCGGTCTCCTGCGGGAAGCGCTCGAACGCGGCCTTCCAGGCGTAGTGCGCGGAGCGAATCGAGGGGTTGCGCCGCAGCACCGCCCGGATTAGCACCTCGCGGTCGAGGTAGGGGCTGCTCTCGAAGAGCTCGGCGCCGTCGCTCGTCAGGCTCGCCCCGCCGGCTGTCTGCTCCCAGCTCTGCTTACCGGCATCGTAGCGGCGCTGCAGAGACGGGCCCGCGCAGCCGAGACTGAGCCCAGCGGCCAGCGCGGCGACCGAGAGCAGCTGGAACGCTTTCACGCCCGCCGCCCGCCACGGGACTCCCAATAGGGGATTAACATAAAGTCCATGCCCGGACGTTGTACCAGAACCCAGCTTCAATGTCCTATTATCCCCACCCACATTCTATAGCCTATACCGATGTGCAGCCTGGGAAGAACTGACATGATCATCCCCGACGAGCAAGTCACAACCACCGAAGTCCAATCGTGGAAGGGCCTACACCTCATCCACTTCCAGAGTTCCAGCTGCTCTCAAAAAGTGCGCATCCTGTTGCGAGAAAAGGGCATTGACTACACCGGGCATCCGATCGACTTGGGAGCCGAGGAACACGTGAGTCCCTGGTTTCTTGGAATCAATCCTCGTGGTGTCGTACCGATTCTTGTCCACGACGGTGTCGTGCACGTCGAGAGCAACGACATTCTCGAATACCTCGATTCGGAGATCCCTTCCGGAGAGCAGTCCTTCTTTCCGGCTGACCAAGCGGAGCGTCGTTTCGTCGTAGAGAACCTCGAACTCGAAGACAGCCTCCATATGGACCTGCGTACACTCACCATGGGCTTTATTTTTCCCCGACGATTCGTAGAGAAGTCGGAGAAAATTCTCGAGCGTTGGGAAAATGAGGGTGCCTCGAATCCGAAGCGTGCGTTGGAAGTGAAATGGTGGCGCGACTTCGCCCGCGAAGGTGTCCGCCCGGAACGCGCGCGTGCTTCAGCGGAGGCTCATCGTAAGGCCTTCACGATTCTCGAAGAGCGCCTCGAATCTTCGGAATGGTTGATCGGAAAACGAATTTCGGTACTCGACATCGCGTGGTTTATCACGACGACTCGAGTTCAGAACGCCGGGTACCCGCTTTCAGACCATTCCCGGCTATTCGCTTGGCATCAAGAACTCGCGCAGCGGCCCGCCTTCCGAGAAGAGACCCAGGACGCCTTCCCGATCCGATCGCTCATCGCGCCCGCCTACCGGATCTTCCGTCGTATCCAGGGAACAACCCTGGCCGACATGATCGCGGTTAGCTAAAGAAAACCATGGCCTTTGGGCCATACGACACATCGATGTCGGTGTCCGGCACCATCACCTTGTCGGACGAACTCGCCCCCAACACGTATGCTCCCCGATTCAACCCTTCATCGTCAGGGCACCATAATGCGTCGAATTTTTATCGCCATATCTGCACTTCTCGTCCTCGTCGCCACTGGCCTGGCCGTCGTGTTGGTGCCTCCACAT
>DUCH01000323.1 GCA_012959865.1 Myxococcales bacterium
GCCGACCGCTTGATCCATCTTGTCGATGGGCGCCTGGACCCGCCAGAGAGTTCTGCGGGCTAGCCCATCGAATTTGAGCGAACCCTTCGTCCCACCCCTCCCCACGCCACCCCGGATTCGGGATCGACCGAGAAACGGTTCAAGCAGTGAGCGAACAAAATATTCTTGCCATCGATGTCGGCACTTCCGAGATCAAGGTCGCACTGGTTTCCCACAGCGGCGAGGTGCGGGATTGTGCACGGAGCCGGCTCACCGTCTTCCACCCTGAGCCGGGCTGGGCCGAGCAGGATCCAAACGACTGGTGGAAAGCGATTTCTGCCGCAGCCCAGGATCTCTGGACTCACTCGGAATTCGCGCCCGAGCAAGTCTCGGGCGTTGTCTTCGCCTGTCAGATGTTCGGCGTGGTCCCCGTAGACGCCAAAGGCGAGCCACTCATGAACGCGATGATCTGGCTCGATACCCGCTCCCGGGCCCAGGCGCGAAAGATCACCGCGGGCTACCCCAAGGTTTCGGGCTACGGACTGCCCCGGCTCCTGAAATGGCTTCGCGCGACGAACGGCGTCCCCAGTCTTGCCGGGCGGGACACCGTCTCTAAGTTCCTCTGGCTTCGGGAAGAACGCCCCGATCTGTGGCAACGCACCGACAAGCTGCTCGACGTCAAGGACTTTCTCCTGATGCGTTGTACGGGCAAAGCGGTCACCACGTTCGACTTGGCCAGCGGGGGCTGGCTCTTCAAAACCCGTAAGGGAGACCTGGGATGGTCGGATGAAATTTTGCGAATGCTCGACCTCGATACCGCGCGCTTCCCCGAGGTCATCGCCTCCACGGAGATCGCCGGCGAATTGAAGGCCCCGGCGGCCTCCGACCTGGGCGTTCCGCCGGGCATCCCGGTGGTCGCCGGGGCCGGCGACGTGCCCTCGTGCGCCGTCGGTTCGGGGGCCGTCAAGGACGGAGAAGTCCACATCTACCTGGGTACGAGTTCCTGGGTCGCCACCCACCTGGACAATCGCGCGGTCAACCCCTTCGCGGCGACGGGTACGCTCTGCGCCGCGGAACCCGGCAAATACATTCTAATTGCTACCCAGGAAACCGCTGGCGCATCCATGGAATGGGTGCGCCAAAAAATAGTCGGCGAGACAATGGACTACGACACCATCAACGGTTTGGTGGAAAAATGCGAGCCCGGAGCGGGTGGCGTCTTTTTCTTCCCCTGGCTGATGGGCGAGCGCGTTCCGGTAGACGACGCCTCGCTCCGCGGAGGCTTCGTCAACCTCTCCCTCGACCACGACCGGAGCCACCTTTTGCGCGCGGTTTTCGAGGGTGTGGCGTTCAACAACCTCTGGGCGTTGGGCGTCGTGGAAAAGCTCCTGGGAAAACCGGTTCCCACCGTCCGCATTACCGGGGGAGGGGCCCAGAGCAACGTGTGGTGCCAGATCATGGCCGACGTTCTGGGGAAACCTGTCGAGCGCGTGGCCAACCCACAATTCTGCGGAGTTCGCGGCGCGGCCTTGATCGCACTGCGTGCCCTGGGCGAGATCGAGCGGCTCGACGCGTGGAGCGATCTGGTCGAAGTTACCGACCGCTTCGAACCCCGCCCGGAAACCCGGGACCTCTACGCAAGCCGCTACCGAAGTTTCCTGGACTACTACAAGCGAAACCGATCGTGGTTCGCCGCGCTCAACGAGAGCGCCGAGCCGAGTCCGCCCCATCCAGGCGAGCCGCCTTCGAGAACGTGAGCGCCAGCGCTCCGGCGAACATCAAGGCCACGTAAATCGCGATCACGAGCAGGACGATATCCAGATGCCCCAGGGCCCCACCCAGGGCAACTCCGAAGACGTAGACAAATTCGAGCCCGACCACCATCATGAGCACTCGATCGCCCGGTGAAATCCGTTCGGGAATTTCGCTCTTGAAATAGGCGACATCCCCGTTGAGCACGGCGAAGTTGTCCCGAGCCTGACGGTTCAACAGCAACAACACCCCAAGACCCAGGGAGACCGCCACCGCGTGCTGACCGAACAAGCCCCCGCCCCGGGCGTCGACCAAAAGGCCGATGGAAAGCAGCAAGAGGCACCAGAAACTCATGTCGATGGTTCCGTCAAGGATTGCCCCGAGGCGACTGGTGCGCCCCAGAGTCCGCGCCATGTTCCCGTCGACGCAATCCATCACGTGATAGGCAAAGCCCAATCCCGCGACTCCGAGGTAAGCATATTCTCCGCCGCCCAAGGCGAGGATGGGCATCGCCAGCGCGATGACGAGGGAAAGCAGTGTCATGGCGAGAACGGGAACTCCCAGCCAGAGGAAAGGCAAAGCCACCCAGAATGAAATCGGTCGGTAGATAAGATAACAAGGCAGGTCACCCTGCATTTCCGCCCAGGCCTTCTCGGGGCCGTAGGAGCGCTTGACATCGGCGAGTGTATATCCCAGCTGCCTATCCCCCCCGGTCTACCCGGCACTCAACGAAGCGCCGTGAATTCCAGATAATAGTAGAAGACCGGCGCCACGAATATGAAGGCGTCGTAAACGTCGAGTACGCCGCCCTGGGTGGGGATAACGTCTCCATAATCCTTTACCCCGGCGCGCCGCTTGAGTCGGGAGGCCAACAGATCACCGCAAAGCCCGGCCCCGCCGATCAGCAGGGCGGCGCCCACCACATCCCGGGGAGCGAAATCCGGCACCGCAAAAGCGAACGCGAAGCCCACACCGATCGCGCCCAGAAGCCCGCCCAAAACGCCCTCAAGCGTTTTGTTGGGGCTGAGTTTCGGGAAAATTTTGCGCTTGCCGAGACTGCTCCCAATCAGGTAGGCGAACACATCGTTGGCTTCGGCCAGACCATAGAAAAAGATCGCGTAACCGAATCCGGCCTCGCGCAGACCCAGGGCGAGAAAAACAGCAAGGCACAGGCCCGGGTAGAGCAAGCCCAGCCCGGTGCTCTGTGCCCGGCCCAGGAGAGAATCGGGCCGCCCTGCCCCGGCGAACCTCAGCCCGGCCCACCTCAGCCCGGCGTAGAGGACCAACCCAATGGGAAAGATCCAATCGATCGCCTCGGGGGTGCGGTATACGATGAGGAGCACCAGCACACCCAGGCCCATACCGGAAAATTTCCAAGGCAAATCCCCGCCGGTTTCCAGCGTGCCGTAGAGTTCCCGGGTGCACAGAACCAAGAGCACAACCACCGCAGCCAGCAGCCACGGCCCACCCAAATAAACAGGCCCCCACACCCCCGCCAAAATTCCGACCTCCACGGCGAAGCGCGTGCCCATCCGCGACTGGGAGGCAGTACGACCCCGCAGCGCCCACTGCCCGAGCACGCCCGCGCCAGCCAGCATAAAGATCAGCCCGAGGGTCCAGAGCAGGCGAACCGCGATCTCCTGTTTCAAATCAAGCGCTTCCCTTCACCCGATCGAGATAACCCCCAAGAGCCACGAGGAACGCTTCGATGTCCCGAGCGTCGATGGCGCCCAGGACCGCCAGGCGAAAGGTCGGTTCGGCTCCGGGCTTTCCCGGATAAATAGTAAAGCCTTCGGCGGCGAGCGCAGCGTGCATCCGGTCGAAGTCATACCAGTCTCCCGAAGGCTCTCGTATGGCCACGAGAATTCGGCTCTGGTGTTGGTCTTCGAGCAAGAACTCAAAACCCAGAGCCGTCAGCCCCGCGGTGAGGGTTCGCATGCTCTCCTCGTAGCGCTTCTGCCGGGCACCCACACCCTCGGCCTCGAGTTCGATCAGCGCTTGATGGAGCGCCGACACCACTTGGGGAGGCACGGTGAACCGGCTCTGGCCGGTCTTCTCCAAGTGATCGTGCTCGGCCACCAGATCCAGCACGTAGCAGCGCCGGGCCGTAGGCCGGACCTCATCGAGCAATCCCCGGGTCGTAAGCGCGATGCCGAGCCCCGCCATGCCCTGCACGCACTTATTGGAACTGGAGAACAGCATATCGACGGCGTGGTCCCCCACCGCAATGGGCATGGCGGCAAAGCTCGACATGGCATCGAGCATCAACTTGAGACCATGGGCGTGTGCCGTTTCGATCAGCCTGTCCAGGGGATTGAGAAGCCCCGAACTCGTTTCGTGATGGATCGCGAACAGGTGCGTGGCCTTGCCATCCTCCTCGGACAAGATCGTGTCCAGGGCTTCGAAGTCGATGGGCTGCCCCCAACCCAATTCGATTCTTCGATGGTCGATGCCGTGGGCGGATGCGATGGCGGCCAGGCGGGTCCCGTAGTCGCCGTTGTCGAGAATCAGGACCCGGCCGCCAGCAGGAATCAAACTCACCAGCCCAGCTTCGAGCACCGTCGTACCGCTCCCCACCACGGGAATCGCCACCACCTGATCGGGATCCCCCGCTAGCCCAGCCAGCCTCCGGCGCACGTCGGCGTAGAGATCGCAGAAGCTGCGCTCCCGCGGGCAAATATCGGAAATCACCAGAGCTGCCTTCACGCTTTCCGTCGTGGTGGCGGGTCCGGGATTGAGCAGAATAGTGCGCTTGGGAAATTCCATCTTCGGCTCCATTCGCGGGTTGGCTTTCAGTTTATTTTTCTCGCAGAGGGATTGACCGGTTTCTGCTGAGCCATCCAGCGCGGCCAGACTTCGTCGCGTACGCGCAGATAGTGGCTCTCGTAATCGACTTCGCCCCACAGCAGATCGGCAACGAGGCGCAAGGCTACCCGCCGGCGCGAAGCAGCGGCCACCAAAGCATCGGTCTCGTAGGCCATCTGCCCGTGCCCGTGCTTGTCGACGAAGTCCGCGTAGGCCTCGGCCATGGACGACGCCAGAAGCCGGGAGATGCGGACGATTCCGACCAACTCGCCGTAGACCTCGCCCAAAGCGCCGGGATCTTTGGACATTCCCCGGAGATACCCATCCGGGGCCTCGATCCAGACTTCATCGGTGGCCCCGGTCGGGCCCGAGGCAAGCAAAACATCGGGCTCGTCGCCCGCGAGCAGAACATCCAGCGCGCGCTCCTCGTAGAAGAGATCGCTTTCAAGCAGGAGAAAGTCCTCCTTGACGGACTCGAGCGCACAGGCCAGGGATGCCATACTGCCCGTGGTGGCGAAAGCCGAATTCTCCACCACCTCTACACCGGGTGTCTCCCGGGCCAAGGCCTCGTAAGCAGCGCCGAGATGGCCAGAGACGATCACGATGCGCCGAATGCCCCGCTCTTGGAGCAATCGGATGGAGCGCGCGATCAAGGACTCGCCACCGATCTCGACAAAGCCCTTCGGGAGATCGGAGAACACACCCCGGAGGCGCGTCCCCATCCCGGCGGCCAAAATAACCGCGGCTCGCGGGGTCGTTCCCATCAGCGCCGGCCCGCTACGCCGTCCCGGAAGGCCAGGGCGATTTCCTGGGGCGAAAGCACCGGGCGCTCAAGGCCCTCGGCCTCGCGCTCATTCACCGCCACCTGGAGCAACACGGGACCAGCGCCGGCGCGACTCGCCGCCCAATCCAGCGCTTCTGCGAGACCGTCGCCGCCGCGACAACTCGCCGCAGCCCGGTAGCCGCAGGCCAGGGCCGCTGCTGGAAAATCCACATGGGGAGAAACCGTAAGCTGCCCCCCCGTCGACGCGTACGTCCCATTGTCCACCACGAGATGAACGAAACGTTTGGGCGCCATGGCGCCGATCGTGGCCAGGCTTCCCAGGCGCATGATCAACGCGCCATCGCCGTCCAATACGTGAACCGCATGCTGGGGCACCGTTCGTGCCAGTCCCAACCCGATGGCGGCGGCGAAACCCATGGAACCCTGCATGGGGAAATGGCGATCCACTAGGCCATGGGAAGAAACCTCACGGGACATGAACCCCGTGGTAGAAACCGCTAGGTCCTCGGGATGCCGCTCCATCCAGGCCGCAAGCACGTTGCTTCGGCTCGGTAGCGCACCGCCGCCGAATACCAAAGGGGAAGCGGACTTCGGGCGGGCCCCATCCCCCAAGATCGGAGGGGGACGCTCGCTGGAATCGCTCGCGGTGGACGCTTTCTGGAACAGTCCTCGCGGAACAATCAGACCGGCAGGCCGGCGCTCTTTCTGCATATACGCCACGGCATCTGCCACAGCGCGCTCCAGATCCGTCTCTTCGCGGAGAACAGTCACCGGGATGCCGAGCAGTTCAAAGATGCCAGGAGTGGCCGCGCCCATGGGAAAATGGTGGACAGCATCCTTCTTCCCCGGTTCGCCCCGCCAAGAAACGATCATCAGGACGGGGATTTCATAGGGGATTGAAAGCGAAACCAACGGGTTAACGGCGTTGCCGAGCCCGGAGTTCTGCATCATGGCGGCACCAAGCCCACCCCCGAGCCACATTCCCGCCGCCGCCGAAACCGCTTCCCCCTCTACCGACGCCGGGATGTAGTCGATCTCCGAAGAGGCTTCGGCCTCCAAGGTCAGATGGTTGAGGATCGAACACGGCACGCCGGCGAGCCCATTGATGCCCGCGGCGAGCAGCGCACGAAAGAAAAGTTGGGGGTCGAGGGGCACGAAATAGCCTCCGGTCAGCCGATGGACAGGACAACGTCTAGCGCAGGGATCAGACGTCGCCGCTTCGGGCGACGTCTGCAAGACTGTTGATATCGATCCAACCGCCCTGGATATAGATCACTCGAACCGCCCGGGGTTCCCGAAGCGCCAACTCGCTGAGAACCGAACAGAGGTCCAGTTGACTGCTATCGGGCCGGGCCAATACAGTATCGAGGGCCCCAAGAAGAAGTTCAGCGCCCTCGCCGCGGACTCGCAACATACCGATCCACTCGCCGTGGGTCTCTTCGTCGGGCAGATCGCCGGCCATAGCCTCCAGCCAATTTTCGCTTTCATCGTAAGTACTTGGCGCGGGGCCCGAGACCTTCACCCGGTCCACGCTGCGCCCGGAGCCCAGAAACGACCGGGAACCGTCCACCACCATGGTGACCGGCGCGTCGGCCGAGAGCAGCAGGTGGAGGATATAACGCTTGAAGATGACATCGCCGTACGCGATCACCGTCTCACCCTTGAGCGCATCTCGCGCTGACGCCAGCGATCCGAGTTCACCGTTCTCTTCCCAGTCGGGGTTGTCGAAAAAATTCGCGCCCTCGGGTGCTAGCGCCTCGGGCTTATACCCGCGAACGATGGAGATATCCTTGACGCCTTCGGCCCGCATACTTTGAAGCATCTTCTCGATGGCCGGCGTTCCCGCGACCGGAATCATCGCTTTGGGGCGATCCACTGTGAGTTCGTCGAGTCCCTTCCCGCGAGACGCCGCGAGCACGATGGCCGAACTCGAAGAACCGGAGCTGAGATAAACCTTCTCGCCGGCAAGCAAACCGTCAGCATCCTGGAGGCGAAAGACTTCCTTCACTGGAGCAATGGCATCTTCAAGATCGCGTGCCGTCCCCTTTTGGCCGATTTCGTTGGCCACATTCTGCATGGCACCGATTCCGGCGCGGAGCATATGGTTGGCCCAAATCACCAGGGAAATACCCGCCTGGTCGAAGGCCTCCATGGGCGTGCTGTAATACGTGGTGGGGACGCAGACGACCGGAGCGCGACCACTCCACTTCGACATGAAGTCCTGAACCTGGCCGAAGGTCCGCTCCTTCGAGTGAATCAAGATTGCGTCGGCGCCGGCCTCGACATACCGCTCGGCCCGGTCGATGGCCGCCGCGGTATCGAGTCCCACGATGAGCGCCTCGGTGCGCGCAACCACAACGAAGTCAGAATCCGTCTGAGCATCCTTGCCCGCACGCAGCTTGCCCGCGAACTCTTCAACCGGCGCCAGGGGCTGGCTCTCCGAGCGCAGAAAAGAGTTTGTCTTTGGAAAAATCTTGTCCTCGATACAGACGCCACCGACCCGGCGTAAACAGAGCTTGCGAACAAGTTGCTGAAAATGGCTGAACTGCCCATACCCCGTATCGCCGTCGAAAAGAATCGGGATATTGGCTCGGGCCGTGATGGTCTCGAGAACATCGAGCACCTCGGTCATGGTGAGTTCGCTGTTGTCGCGAAGCCCGGCAGCGCACGAAAGCGTGAGCGAACTGGCCCACAGCCCCGAAATTCCCGCTTCCTCGACGATGGTGGCAGACAGCGAGTTGTGGGCCTCCAGGATCTGCTCGACCCGGGGGCTCTCCAACAGCTCTCGAAGTTTCTTCGAATTACTTTCCAAAGTGCTGTTTTGGTTCATTTTAATGACTCCCTTTCCGTTGAATGCATTCGCGTTTCCTCGGCCTTCAAACGGGCGCTTTGCCGGAAGAATAGCCGGAGCCATTCGGCTCGGAATCCCCCATGCGCCCATCCGCCCATTCGTTCCACCGGCAGCCCAAACCCCGCTGCCCGCCTTCCTTCCCCCGGGCTTCTACCCGCTTGTCCCTGCGGCCGCCCGAGTCTCCACCGCCGTTTCAAAAACCCTCTCGATTCTCTGGACGACCTTCGGCCACGAATACCCGAGGGCCGTCTTGCGCCCGGCTTCGCCCACGCGCGCCACTTCGACTCGATCGCGAAGCACGCGCCGCAATCCGTCCGCCAGGGCATCGGCGCTGAGTTCATCGATCAACCAGCCGTCGACGCCGTGGGTGACAACGTCGCGGTAACCCGGAATCGCGAACGCGACCGGCGGTCGACCCGCCGCCATGGCCTCGAGGAGAACAATGCCTTGACTCTCCTGGCCGGTGGCCGGGGAGCAGAAAACATCGCAACTCGCGTAGTAGCTCGCCATGTCTTCGGGGGACGCGTAGCCGGCAAAGCGAATATTCGAGCGCGCCTCCGGTTCGAGATGGACAAGGTCGGACTCGACCTCATGCGCCCGGGCGCCTACGACGACCAACTGCAGTCCGTCGATAGCCGGACGAATGTCCGCGAAGGCACGAAGCAGCAACGCCAATCCCTTTCGGGGATCGGCCCGGCCCACAAAAAGGATTTTGGGACGCCCGTCGTCGAGGTCGTCAAGGACGGGCACGTCGGGGTGGAATCGCGCTGTGTCCACACCATTGGGAATGACTTCGTACTCGCCAGGGAAATAGTGAGCGATGCTTCGACGCGCCTCTTCGGCCACGGCGATCCGCGCATGCATTCTTTTCCACGCGGGAAGTGTGACGCTCCGCAAGCGGCGGAACAATGTTTCCCAGAGAAATGAGGGTTCGAAATTCGCGTGGAAGGTTCCCACCGTTGCACATTCTGCGGAGTACAGGGCAGCGATACCGAGGAAGGGATCCATAGGCGCATGCACGTGCACGACGTCGAAGTCATGGCGGCGAAGAAGCCGGCGGAAATTCAGGAGATAAGAACCAAGCACCATCCGCGAAAGCGCGCCGTTGCTCGTGAACGTGTACTCGAAACCCAGGCGCAGCACTTCCGGGCCTTCATCGCGCCAACCCCCCGTGGCGGGGCCCGTAATCACCTTGACGTCGTGGCCCCGGACCGCAAGCTCCTCGGCCTCGTGGTGAACGTGTTCGGAAATTCCGCCAGGCCAGGGCCTGTAGTACTCCGTCACTATGCCGATTCGCATCGGGACTCCTCGCAGTTCAGCGTGTCAACCGGGAGACCGTTCCCGTCGGACCTCTTTGGGCGCACAGCCCCCGAGAAAACCTGCCTTCGGGTTGGAAAGCCTTGGAGAGTATCCGAGCGGCTCGATACGTCGTTGTCGACGGGTTGTTCCCAGAGAGATCGATCCGCGTTTCAGCGGAAATCGCGGCGGAAAACTATCACAAGCCGGCCACCTCGGCCCTCGCCTCGGGCCGCTGCTGAGTTTCCTGAGAGTCTCGCAGGAGGCTCGAGGGATTAGCCGTCACCCGGTGCCGGCTGACGGCCCCGGACGTAGGTGCGGCGCACGGGTCCGCGGTTACCCTGTCGTTCATGAGAAACGCCATTCCCTTCGGCCTTGGATGCGATTTTTCCGCCCAGAGGCCTCGGACCTCGACTCGAACCGCCTGCACATCCTTCGGGGACGGAGTTCGCCGCCACCCTCTCGGCACCTCCCGCCCGCAGGGCGGCCGCCTGCCATGATCGACGAACTCTACAAGGATCAAATGGACGGCGGCTGGGATCGGGTGGGACGCTTGGTTGCGCGGACCGGCTTGACACCGAATGCGGTCACCTGGATCGGCCTCGCTCTATGCACGGCCAATGCCCTGGCCTTCGCTGTCCACCGCAACCTCTTGCTCTTTGGTCTGCTGGTGGGGCTGATCGAACTGCTCGACAATGTCGACGGCGCGGTAGCCCGGGTGACGGGACTCAGCAGTCGGCGGGGGGCCTACCTCGACGCCACCACCGACCGCTACAAAGATTCATTCATCCTGATCGCCGTCGCCTATGTTACGGGGCTCTGGCTCCCCGCAGTGCTCGCCCTTTCGGGTTCATTGATTACGAGCTACGCCGCCGCGCGCGCCGCAATGTTGGGCGCACACGGCCGAGACGCCGGGGGGCTTCCGGATCTCTTCGAACGCCTCGAGCGCACGGCCACGCTTTGCCTCGGACTGGTGGCGGCGCCCTTCTGCCCTCTGATTTTCGGCCACGAGCTCATGGCATGGGTGCTTTATTTCATCGCCGCTATGACTCATCTCACCGGCGTCCAGCGAATCACTCGGAGACTGAAGGAACTCGACAAGCTCGACACCGAAGAAGCCAGAAGCGGGCGGGCGTCGAATTCCGTCGTCACCGATTCACCCGGCTAGAGGAGGCCGCCGATGCGCGCCTCCAGAAGCGCCCGGTTGCTCGCGTAGTCGACCAGCGCCTCGAGCAGCATGCTCTCGGATCGAACCAGTTCGGCGTCCGCATCGGTGACATCGAAATTGCTCGCCAGGCCCATCTCGAAGCGCCCCCGGGCGATTTCCCCCTTGGCCCGAGAACTTTCGACCTGAGAAATCAAGCTCTTCAATCGCTCGACGCCTTCGCGTAGCCGAATTTCGACATCGCGCACTTCGAGTTCGATATCCCGCTTTGCTCGCACGTACTCTTGGCGGGCTTGGGCGCGTCGGGCCCGTGCCTGTCCCAGGGCCGATTTGGCTCCGACGCTGCCAATCGAATAGCCGAATCCAACTCCCGCGTTCCAATTCCAGCTCTTCCAGTCGAAGCCGGGTTCAAATCCCCCGCGAATGTCAAGGGTGGGAAGGGTTGCGTTTTTGCTGACACGAACCGCTAGGTCCGCCTTCTCGATCTGGCTTCGCGTCAGCGACATCTCGGGGCGACTCTCGAGCGCTCTTTCGATCCACCGGTCGAGCTCGATTTTGAGCGGCCGAAACGGAATCATCAGGTCCGTGGTATCCACTTGCAGTTGGGCGGGAAGCCCGATGACTTTGCGCAATCTGTTCTGGACGATCTCGAGTTCTGCCCCCGCAGTAGCCAATCGGGCCTGGTTGTTCGATCGACTGATTTGGGCGCTATAGACATCCACCTTGCTGACCCGACCTGCTTCGAACAGGGCATCCGAGGCCCGAATCAACTCGGCGTCTCGGCCGAGGGCCTGCTGGATCACTTCGATCTGCCGAAGCGCCTGGACAACCCGGTAGTAGGCTGATTTCGTCTCGGCGGTGACATTCAGGACTTCGGCGCGAAGCTTCGCGCGGCTGATGGCCGTGTCGTATTCGGCATCGAGAATCCTTCGACGGGCGACAAAAATGCGCCCCCCCCTCAGCAGAGGTTGTCGAATTTCGATACCCAGGCCACCGAGTTCGCTGACGCTTTCCAGATTTCTCGAAATCCCGCTTTCGAGATCCTCGTTGACCTCGTTCTTGAACGCCCGGGAATACCCTACGCCAAGAGAAACGCTGCCCCCGGTCGGCACCTGCTGGTTGATTCTTAACCGGAGATCCTGGTTCTGGGTGAACTCGTCTTGGAGATTGGGGTCCGACTGCGCGCGCTTGGTCTCTCGGGCCCCGCCATCGATACCGAGAGCAGGATAGAATTTCGATCGCGCGCCCTTGATGCCGAATTCGCTGGCCTCGACATCGAGGGCCACGACGCGAAGTCCGAGATTATTTTCAAGGGAAACCCGTACGGCCTCTTCCAGGGAAAAAGCCCTGCGCTCGCGGATCGCGGGCGCGCCGGCGTCATCGCTTGCGTCGAGAATTCGTCGCACCGCTTCCAGGTCGAGGTCGGAAATCGCCCCAACCTCCAGGCCCCCTTCTTCGGCGAGACCGCTCCCCGCGTCCAGCGCAAGGAGAAAAGTCCAGGCCGCGAGAACGGAAAGCAGCGCTGCTCGACTGACGCCTAGCCCCCGCATCGCCTCTCCATTTTTAAACGCTGCGGCCTGCAGTTGTCCACGTCCTCTGCCCTGTTCTTCCGCGGATGCTGAAAAGCCACCGCACAGCGTCACGCAGCACCGCACTGCACCAGGCTGCACCGCACAAAATCTGCGCGAAACTACCACAGATCCCACCCACGCTCGGGCGAGTAACCCACGCAGCCCTTTCAACGGCCCCGAAAGCCCTGAAGCACCTCGCGGGCCTGCTCGGCCATTCCCTGGACGATGCCAGCGACCGGGCGTTCATCGCGCACAAAGCGCACACCCTGACCTACGGCTTCGGTCATCAAGTCGGGCCGCCGCGCATCGTTGGCGCCCTGGAGATAGCGCGAGGTCAGCAACATCTGGTACGGACTCTGGAGCAGCGGGGGCGCATCCTCGCCATCCCAGACGTCGGTCCAGGGGCAGCGCAGCACCCGCATGGTTTTGCCCGAAATGCTGGCGCTGCGCGTCGTCTCCGAGCCGTCGGCCGCAAGAATTCGCTCCTTCACGATGGGGTCCACATCGGATTCCTCGCTGGCGAGCCAGACGGTTCCGGTCCAGACCCCGGCGGCGCCCAGGCAAAGCGAAGCCGCCAGATGGCGGCCCGTGGTAATCCCGCCGGCGGCGATCACCGGGACACCGGGAAGCTTGGCCGCAATCTCCGGGACGATGGAGAACGTACCCACCCCGCCGGTGTGCCCCGCCGCGTCGTAGCCCTGGGCGACCACCATGTCGGCGCCGCGCTCCACTTGAGCCAGGGCCTGACGGGTTGCCCCCACCAGGGCAATCATCTTGATTCCGCGCGATTTCGCTTCGTCGAAGAGAAAGTCCGGCGCCCCCAGACCCGTGGCGATCACCGGTACGCCCTCGTCGAGAACCATCTCGATCTGGGCCCGGGCGATTTTCTTGTTATTGCCCCCCCATTTGCGCAGGACGACTTCGTTGGTGGGCGCGGGGACGTCAAAACGCGCTTCGATTTCCTCGGCAAAATCCCGATGAGCCTGGGGGATCTCGGCGTAGATTTCCTCGGGCGTCGCTTCGCGCGGTGCCCGAGTGGGGAGAACCAAATCGATGCCAAACCCCGAACCAATCCGCTCCCGGACCCACCGAATGTCGCGCTCGATTTCTTCCATGCTGCGGAGCGCTTCCCCCAGTACCGCAAAACACCCCGCCCGAGTCGCCGCCACAGCGACTTCCCGGCAATGCGTAAAACACACGATGGGCAATTCCATGCCCAGGGTGTCGCAGAGTCGGGTATGCAGTGGATCGGGGCCCATGACCATTCTCTCTTTCATCCGGCCTCAAGGAGGCGGAGACGGAACGCAGAACATACCCTCTCCACCGGGCCTGCGACGGGGCTTCGGGATCGGTATCTTCCGTGCTTCCTCCAGCGCCGCTTGCTTCAGACCTTTTGGAAAGGGTGCCATGGCTCCTTGGACCTTCTTCGCCGTTTCGATTTTTGGAATTCTGCTCACCTTCAACGCCTATGCGGCCCAGCGCCGAACGGGACCTCTCGTCATCCCGAGTTTCTTTTTGGGCTGGCTGGTGGGCGAACTTCCGTTGCATACACTGGGGCTGCAAATTTTCGCGAGTTCGATTTTTATCGCCAACGGCGCCCTCGAGAGCACACCCGGAATTTGGGGGCTCGGCATTTCACTCGTCTCCTGGACCGCACTCGTCGCGCTGGTCTCTCAGGCTAAAAAAGCCACCCCAATCCTTGAGGCGGCTTTGATCGCCGGCCTGGGCACCGATTACCAGAGCACGATCACCGCCGAACTCAACGCAGGGCTCGATCGCGTGTCTCCCCCCCCCGGCCTCGCACTCAACCCCTTCGCACTCAATCGTCCGGATGTGATTCGACACACCGATATCCCCTACGTGGACGGCGGCGGAAAGCGCAACCAACTCGACGTCTACGCCCCCCGAGCCGGCGTGGAGAACGCCCCGGTGCTTCTCCAAATCCACGGCGGAGGCTGGACGATCGGAAACAAACACGAACAAGCGCTCCCGCTGATGAACTACATGGCTGCCCAGGGCTGGGTCTGCGTGGCGGCGAACTATCGCCTCAGCCCCAAAAATACGTTTCCCGATCACCTGGTGGACGTGAAGCGAGCGATCGCCTGGATCCACCAGGAGATCGACCAGTACGGGGGAAACCCCGACTTCATCGCCGTCACCGGCGGCTCGGCGGGTGGCCACCTCTCCGCCATGGTGGGCCTCACGGCCAACGATCCCGAATACCAGCCGGGCTTCGAGGACGTCGATACCCGAGTCCAAGCCGCCGTGCCTTTCTATGGCGTCTACGACTTCGCCAACCACTTCAACCTTCAACCCTCGACTTCACTCCAGGGCTGGGTGGGCAAATCGGTACTCAAGAAGGATCCGGCCACCGAGATGGCCGACTTTCGGCGTGCCTCGCCCATGCACCGCCTGCACGCCGACGCCCCGCCCTTCTTTATCATTCACGGCACCAACGACAGCCTCGCGTGCATCGAGGATGCCCGACATTTCGCGCAATCCCTCACCGGAATCTCCAACAACCCGGTGGCCTATGGGGAGTTGCCCGGCACCCAGCACGCCTTCGAGGTGTTCCACTCAATCCGGTCCAGCGCCGCCGTTGTGGCCACCGGACGCTTCCTCGCGTGGAGCCTCTCCCGGGAACGTCAAAAAGCCACCGAGGCGGACTGAAGCCGATCAGGCATCCAGGCGGTAAAGGTCCGCCACGTTGTCGTGCAGGATCCAGTCGCGCTGGTCAGGGTTCAAGCCAGCCGTCATCGTGGCCAATACCTCCTGGGACGCCGGCCATGTCGAATCGCTGTGCGGGAAGTCGTTGGCCCACATGATGCGCTTGAGCAAGCGGTCATCGGGATGCTGGGTGGCCGAAAGGTCGTCCTGGTAGGTGACGTAGATATTTTCGTAGAAGTATTCGCTCGGGGGCCGGGTGATCGCACCGGTCTCCATCCAGAAGCGATGCCGATGGTAGGCATGATCCATCCGGTAGGTAAAATGCGGCACCCAGCCCGCATCGGCTTCGACGCAAACCACTTTCAACCGGGGATTCCGTTCAAAAACCGCACCGAAGCAGAGCATGCCCATGATGTCCTGGTTTCCCCGAATCAACTGCATGAACGCGTTGATACCGGGCCCGCGGCCCTTTCGGCTCGTACCCAGATCGTCGGCCTTGCTGGTCAGGATGTGGAAGCTGATGGGAAGTTCGAGATCGATGGCGGCCTGCCAAAACGGGTCGTAGCAGGGATGATCGTAATCCTCGACATGGGCTTCCCCGGGAAGCATGACCCCCCTGAACCCCAAGGCCTTGATGGCTTCGAGTTCGCGAATGCCCTCTTCGATGGTTCGCACCGCCGCCTGGCCCACGCCGATCAGGCGCTGGGGATCCCGCTCGCAGAACTTGGCTAGCCAGCGGTTGTAGGCCGCGAAGCAGGCCGTCTTGAAATCGATATCCTGGTGCAGGCAGAGCACCATGCCGATGCTCGGATAAATCACCTCGCCCCCGATCCCGTCGCGATCCTGGGCGAGCAGGCGCTCGGCCGAATCCCAGCCCCCGGCTTCGAGGTCTTCGATTTTCAGCTTGAAATTTTGAATGTCCTTGGGCTCGCGCCCGGCCGCGTTGATGAGCATCAGGGGAATGGGCATGGGGAAATCGGGGATCTGGAAACTCGGGCCCAGTCCCTCGTGGTTGATCAAGACCGGACGGTTGTCCCGGTATTTCGGATCGATGTCCGCGTAGGCCTCGGAGGGTTCGCAAACGTGCGAGTCCGACGAGATGATCCTCTTGGCGGTAAATTTTGAACCCGTACCCGCATTGCCGGGAACCCTACCCTCGTCCATGACCAAGCCTCCGTAAAGCGCAACCGACCCGTGCCCAGCCTCCAAGGCTATCGGACAGGCACTCCCTCTGCCTGCGGGCCTCCGCCCGGCGATCGCCCCCCCTCGAGGACCGGGTATTGGCGATCCGGCGCGTCGCATGGGGTCCGGCGGGCGTCGGCCGCGACGAGTTCGGCGCCGTCCTGGGCGAATTGCACGATATACGCCTTGCGCTCGCGGCCGGCGCTCCGGTTGGGGCCGGTCATATGCGGCGTCAGCGACGAGAACACCGCCATGCTGCCGGCACGGAGAGGTACGGGCACCGCTTTTCCGGGCACCTCCGGGAAACATTCAAAGCCAAGATCGGTGGGCCGATGCGCGAGGGTTCCGCCACGATGGAGACCCGGAGCAATCACCGGGCAGCCGTTCTCTTCATCGGCATCCGTGAGCGCCACCCAACAGGTGAGATATTCCTGGGGCTCGACATACGTGTAGCCGTTGTCCTGATGCCAGGGGAATCGATCCTTTGCTCCGGGCTTTTTGTAAACGGTCTGATCCCAATAGAGTCGGACATCGGGCCCGAGCAGGTCGTGGGCAAGATCGCGAAAAACCGGCGCGCGGGTAAAGGCCCGAGCGGCCGGAGAGCGGAGGACTGGATGCACGTTGAAGGTGATCTCGTCGGCCCGAGCGATAAACGCGCGACCCCCCAATTTCTCGCGCAGGAGCTTTTCGAACTCGGCTTCAAGGGGGTCGAGTTCGGCCAGCAAGCCCGCGATCAAATCCGGTTCGAAAACATCATCGAGCCGGAAATAGCCGTCCCGATCGTAGGCTCGCGCCTGATCTTCGCTGATGCCTCGAAACGGACCCACATGGTCGCTCCAGACGAAATCGGTGTTCAGGGTGTGCGTCTCCATGGGTGATCCTTACTCTCCCGATCCTGAATCGACTCGCCTGCACTTTCGCCGGAGATCGCTCGGCAGTTGTCGGGCCCATTCCTTCAACGGATTCCTCCCGGACCCACTTCGTTGCGCAGGGCGTCCCCCCGAATGTAGCCGCGAAGATTCTCAATGAAAATTTCGCTGGCCCGAATCTGGTTGCCCGGGCTGGTTCCGGAACTGTGCGGCGTGATCAATACGTTCGACATCGCCCAAAGCGGGCTGACTTCCGGCAGGGGTTCCTCGCGAAACACGTCCAGTCCCGCTCCAGCCAATCGCCCCTCGCGGAGCGACTCGACAAGTGCATCCTCATCCACCACCTCGCCCCGGGCGACGTTGACGAAGAGAGCCCCGGGTTTCAAAAGAGCGAAGGCCCCAGCGTCCATGAGATTCCGGGTGGCCTCGGTCAACGGCACGGCGAGCACCAGGGCGTCCACTTCCGGCAGCAGTCCGGCCAGTTCCTCCATGGATCGGGTCTCGCAGGGCTCGTCCCCCGTCGGGCTTCGCCGCAGCCCCGTCACCCGCATCCCCAGTGCCAAACCCAAACGGGCCACGGCCTCGCCAATCGGCCCAAGGCCTACGACGCCCAGGTGCAGCCCCTGAAGATCGCGAATCGATCGGGGGTTCCAGCGCCGGTCGCGCTGATTCTCGAGCCAGCCGGGGAGATCGCGGCTCAATGCCAGCAGGTACAGGATCGCTGTCTGCGCGATGGGCACCGCCTGGGCGCCCGAAGAAGTGGTGAGCCGCACCCCGCGTTGGACCAGGGTCTCGAAAAAGCTGTCGTCCACCCCGGCGCTGAAAGTGTGCATCCAGCGCAGGTTGTCAGCTTTGAGCGCTGCAACCGCAAATTCACGCGAGCGCTCGGGAAAGACGTCGCCCGAAAAATAGAGCACCTCAATTTTCGAATAATCGGGCTCGGGAGCGCCGGGAAAGCTGACGACGCGCCGAAGATCGGGCGCGGCGGTGTCCATCGCCGTGCCCCACTCGGCCTCGATGCCCTCGCTCACCATCAGTGTTCCCCGCATCGGTTCAGTATGGCGACTTGCCGATCCCTTCGCCCCCATCCCCATCCCTTCGCCCTTCGCCCCCGCCCCCGCCCCGAGCAAACCTCATCGAATCCCGGCGATCTGGACGAATCGGCCAAATCGGCGAGACTTGGGCGACTCTCTCTGACCCCAGGAGCCACGGCATGCATCAGCGAGTTCGGCGCGTTTCCGCGTACCCAATCCCATGGCTGCTCGTGGTCGTTGGCCTGGCCCCAATCGCCGCCGCCGAAGATCCGGCGCCCACGAACTCGGAAATCGAAACCACGGCGGCCCAGCCTCGCGCCGAACTCGAAATGCAGGGACTCTTTGAATCGATCACGCCCCTGCTGCCCCTGGCCATGGAGCCGGCGGCGTGGTCGGATCCCGCAAATCAAGCCGCAATCCAAGAGCGGCTGGACAACCTCATCGCAGCCAGCGCCGCGCTCGAAGCCCACGCCACCCACCGCGACATCGGTTTCCGTACGCTGAGCCAATCCCTGGTTCTCGACGTAGCCGAGGCTCGCGGTCGCTACCGCGAGCGGGATTTCGAGCGATCGCGCACGACCATGGTCGAAATCACCAATACCTGTGCGGCATGTCATGCTCGGCTCCCGGGCACTTCGGACACCGCCCGACAGGCGCTCGCCGAAACACGGATGGCCGAGCTCTCTCTCCATCAAGAAAGTCAGATCTGGGTGGCGACCCGGCGCTTCGATCGCGCCCTCGCTGCGTTCGAGGCCGCCTTCTCGGACGAGATGCAAGCGCCCGGGCATCTGGACATGGAGGGTTACCTGCTCGACTACATGACCCTCGGGCTGCGGGTTCGCCAGGATCCGACTCGGGTGCGGCGGACCTTCGCGCGGCTGGCCAAGCGCCCAGATATGCCCATCTACTTGGGCCGACATCTCGCGGGTTGGGACCTCGCCCTGGCCTCCATCGAAGACGACCTCACCCACGCCGATCTCCTGGCCCGGGGCCGGGCCTTGGCCGCCGGGGAAGGCGTCCCCCGCCCCGCCCTGCTCGGACGCGAACAAACCGTTTACGATCTCGCCGCCTCGAGCCTGCTGCTGCGTTTCGTCGATGGGAACGCCCGCGACCCCGAAGAACTCGCCGAAGCCTACTACTTGCTGGGCGTTGTTGAAGCGCGCAGCGTCGACTCGTATTGGCTCCCCCAGGCCGAACATCACCTCGAAGCGGCAATTCGGCTCGCCCCGACTTCCGCGTCGGCGGCCAGTGCTTACGCGCTCCTCGAGGAGTACGTCGTCGTCGGCTTCGGCGGAGCCAACGGCGACGCTCTCCCCGACGAAGCTTGGGAGAAATTGCGGGAACTCGGTCAACTGATCGAAGAAGGCCGGGCTCCCGCCGCGTCCGAAACCGACGCTGCACCCTGAAACCCGGGAAAGAACCGGCTTTGACACCAACCCCGGAGAAGCGCAAACTCTCCCCCCATGGCCAAGAGCGACGAACTCACTCAACTGCAAGCCGGGACACCGATTCTCTTCGGTGGCAACCGGCTTCTTCGCGTCCCCGAGGCGATCGCCAC
>DUCH01000324.1 GCA_012959865.1 Myxococcales bacterium
AGTTCCCTGCGGGCCCTGCCCGAGGTCGTCGCGGCCTTGGACGGCAGCACGGAAACCCTCTTTGGCGAGGGGGAGTCGGGAAGCGTGACCCGCCCGGAGAGCGTAGTCCCTCCGGAGCCTCTCCCCGGCCTTACGAGCCTGCTCGAGGCCGCGCTTGTTGATGACCCGCCGGTGATTGCCCGGGGCTCTCGCGGCGCCCACGAGACCGGGTATATCCGAAGTGGCTATCGCGAGGACCTCGATGGCATTCATGAAGGTGCGCGAAAGGGGCGGGAGTGGATCGCCGGCCTCGAAGCGAGCGAGCGTGAGCGAACCGGAATCCCCGGCCTCAAGGTCCGATATCACCCGGTTCATGGCTATTCGCTCGAAATCTCAAAAACTCATCTCGCCAAGGTGCCCGACAACTACGAGCGAAAGCAGACACTCGCCAGCGTCGAACGCTTTACCACCGACGCCCTGCGCGAGGTGGAAAGCGGAGTCATGGGGGCCAACGAGCGGGCCGCCGCCCTTGAGCGCGAAATTTTCGACTCGCTTCGACGGGCGGTGGTGGAGTCGGCGGACGCGATTCGCCGATCTGCTGAAGCGGTCGCAAATCTCGATGCATTGACGAGCCTCGCCGAGGTGGCGCGGCGCGGAGGCTGGGTCAGGCCCGAAGTGGACGCCGGCGAGGCGCTTGCGATTCGCGGTGGGCGCCATCCCGTGGTTGAAGCGCTGTTGCGCCGGGAAAACTCGGACGGCTTCGTGCCCAACGACACGGAACTCGATTGCCAGGCCACGCGAATCCTGCTCCTTACGGGTCCGAACATGTCGGGCAAGAGCACCTACCTGCGCCAAGTAGCGCTGATCGTTCTGCTGGCCCAGATGGGAAGTTTCGTACCTGCCGACTCGGCCCACGTGGGCGCGGTGGATAGAATTTTTACCCGGGTGGGTGCGTCCGATCGACTTTCGAGAGGCGAATCGACTTTTATGGTCGAAATGCGCGAAACGGCCGAGATCCTTCGGCTGGCCTCGCGTCGGAGCTTGATCATCCTTGACGAAATCGGTCGAGGGACCAGCACCTTCGATGGGCTTTCCATCGCATGGGCGGTTGCCGAGTATCTCCACGATACGCCCGGACTCGAAGCCCGCACGCTTTTTGCCACCCACTATCATGAGTTGATTGAATTGGGCCAGACAAGGCGCCATATCGCGAATGCGCACTTCGAAGTCCGCGAATGGAAGAACGAGGTCATCTTCCTTCGTCGACTGGTGGCCGGGGGAGCGAGCCGCTCCTATGGGATTCAGGTTGCCCGCCTTGCAGGGTTGCCGGGCGCAGTCATTCAACGCGCGCACGAGGTTCTGGCGGAACTCGAGGCGGCCGAGGACGCCCATTCGAAACCCAACACCGACCCGAATGAGGACCACACTCAGCTGGCTTTGGCTCTGGGAGGGGCCGACTCCCGACTCGGGGCCGCCCAGCAGCGGGTACTGGATGAGGTGGCCAAGCTCGATCCCGATGCCACGACTCCCTTCGAAGCGCTGGCCGCCCTCGGGCGCTGGCGGGCACAGTTGGACGAATGCTGATGAAGGCTCGATCCCAGCGTTCGATGTGGGCGAGCCGCGGTCTACTCGCTCTGGTGGCTTTTACTCTGCTGGGCGCCGAGCGACCTCCTGGGCTGGGTGATGTAACGGAAATTCGGACCTGGTCGTATCCCGATTACACACGAGTCGTCGTTGAACTCAGTCGCGGCATCGCGTTGGAAGAGGATCCAACCGTTCGCCTGCCGGCAGACGAGTCGGCCAGTCGGCCAGAACGCCTCTATATCGACCTGCCCGAGATTTGGGTGGGGCGCCGCTACGCCGATGGAGTTCCCGTGGGCGATGGTCTCCTTCAGGGCGTTCGTCTGGGCCAGAATACGAAGAGGACCAGTCGGTTGGTCGTAGACCTCGAGCGCTACGACAGCCATCGGATGTTCACGCTCCGATCTCCAGATCGAGTGGTGATCGATATCTACGGCGAGGCTCGAAAAAAAGCCGAAGCCGACTCCAGTGTTAAGAAGGGTGGGCAGTCGGGTACCTCGCGGCTCTCGGCTCAGTCCCGGAGCATGAAGACTGTGGTGATCGATCCGGGGCATGGAGGAAAGGACCCCGGAGCGGTGGGTATCGGGAATGTCCATGAGAAAGACATCAACCTGAAGCTTGGACTCTTGCTCGCAGAGAGACTTCGTTCTCGATCCTTCAACGTCGTCATGACCCGAAGTGACGATAGTTTTATTGATCTTGAAACCCGAACAGCCATCGCCGAGTCCGCAAAAGGAGACATCTTCGTTTCGATCCACGTGAACGCCTCCGAGAACAAGCGCTTGCGGGGAATCGAGATCTATTACCTCGACGAGGAACACGAGCGTCACAACGTCGAAGTGGCCGCCCGGGAAAACGGGGTGCGACCGGAGGATGTGGATGCCCTTCAACAGACGCTCGCGCGCCTGCGGGTTGCCGAGGCCTCAAAGCTTTCGCAATCCCTGGCGCAGTACGTGCATAGAGATCTCACCGAAGGACTCACCCAGACCTATGGCCGAGTCTCGGATCTCGGCGTCAAGAAGGGTCCCTTCTACGTTCTCTTTATGTCGAGTATGCCGGCAATTTTGGTGGAAACCGGCTTCCTCACCAACCCCAAAGACGCGAAACTCCTGAGCAGTAAGCGCTATCTCGATGTGATGGCCGCTCAGATCGCCTCGGGCTTGGGGCACTACAGAAACAGGGACGGCCAGCGGGTGAGTCGCACGGGCGAACGGGCCCACGCATCCCGGAGCCGACTCTAATGTCCATTCCGGTCATCGACATCCGCCTGGAAGAGCTGAAGGCTTCGGGGCTTCCCTTGGCCCGGGCGATTCCCGCCGCAATTCGCACTTTTCTCGCCGAGACCCGGGCGTATCTCGCCGAGGTGCACACGGGGTCGCCGGCCGGTCGAGTGGTCAATGAGGCCAACTCCGATCTCACGGATCGATTGATCCGAAGGCTCTTTGCCCTTGCCGAAGAAGTCATTATCGACGAGGGCGGTGCGCTTGAGTCGGCGGTTTCGGTGGTGGCTGTCGGAGGCTTCGCTCGGCGGGAGATGTCGATCCACTCAGACGTCGATCTGCTCATTCTCTACCGCAATGAGTTGACGCCCTATGTGATGGCCATTGCCGAACACCTGCAATATTGGCTCTGGGACGCCGGCCTGACAGTGGGCTGTGCCACCCGGACCATCGAGGACACTCTCGCGATGGGGCGCGAAGATGTCACCGTTCGCACTACGGTCCTGACCGCCCGATTCCTCTGTGGTGATGGCGAATTTTTCCATGACTTCGCGGACACCATTCGCCGTGAACTTTTGCAGGATGTGGGGAGTTTTATCGTCGAACAAACAGAGCTTCTGGAAAAACGCCACCGTGCCTACGGGGAGTCGCTCTTTTTGTTGCAGCCCAACGTGAAAGAGGGAGCCGGAGGACTTCGGGATTATCACGCCGCTTATTGGGTAGCGCGGGGTGCTCAGCCCTCCCTCCGGAATTTTGACGACCTTCTCCATTTCGGACTCCTAACCGAGGGCGAGATGACCGAGTTTCGGGCCGCTCTGGATTTCCTTTGGCGGGTACGAAACGAAATGCACCTTGGGGCGGGCCGAGCCAACGACCAGATGAGTTTCGAGATTCAGGAGCAAGTCGCCGAGGCTTTGGGATACGGGGCCGCGGCCGACTACGGCGCGAAGGGAAGCGAGGGTTCGGGGGGAGAGGGCTCGCTCATGGAATTGCGATTTACCCCCGATAACCCCGACCTGCCCGTCGAGCGGTTCATGCGGGACTACTACATTCATGCTCGAGTGATCAAGGCACACTCCGAATTGGTCATCGCACAATGTTTGGCGCGGGCTGCGGGTAGAGGGGGGGAATCCGTGGAGCGGGTCGAGGTGGAGGAGGGATTCAACCTCGCAAATGACCGTCTCGAAATTCCCCACGCCGCGCATTTGCGCGAGCGACCCATCCGAATCCTGCTCGCTTTCGAGGTGGCGCAAAACCACGATGTCCCGCTGTCGCGGATGGCTCAGCGTTTCGTCCGAGAAAACTTATCGCTCCTCGAGGAAACCCATCGGAGCAACCCGGCATTTTCGGCGTGTTTCATGCGGATCCTCAATGCGAGAAACCGAGTCATGCGCACGCTGATGATAATGAACGACGTCGGACTCATTGCGGCCTTCGTGCCCGAGTGGGCCCATATTGTGTGCCGGTGGCAGCATGTCATCTACCACACCTATACGGTGGATGTGCACTCCATATTTCTAGTCGAGGAGCTGCGGCGACTGTGGCTGGGAAGATACGCCCGGGCCATGCCCGAACTGTCCGAGCTGATGCAAGAGGTCGATGATCGCCCGGCCCTCTATTTGGGTTGCCTGCTCCACGATATCGGAAAGGGTTTCGGCGGCCACCACTCGCGCAAGGGGGCGGTTCGCGCTGTGCGGTCCTTGGAGCGACTGGGCTTGTCCGAAGAGAGAAAACAACGAGTACTCTTTGTTGTCGAGCACCATCTGCTGATGTCGCATCTCGCTCAGAGCCGCGACCTCTCGGATTCGCGGCTCATCCTCGAACTTGCGCAACTCTGCGGAGATCGAGTCAACCTGCGCAATCTCTATCTGGCAACCTTTGCCGACATCCGCGCCTCATCCCGCGATGCATGGACGGATTGGAAGGGGCAGCTTTTGCGGGAGCTCTTTGAACGCGCCGCCGAGATGCTAGAGACGGGCGCGGACAACCCCGACAAAGCGATGGAGTTGATCGAAGCCAGAGTCGAAGTTCGTCGAGATGGCGCTCGTGAGGAACTGAGTCGACAGGGGGTGGAGCAGTCCAAAGTCGACAGCTTCTTCGCCGAAATGCCGCGACGTTATTTTATCGGTCACACGCCCAAACAGATCGCTCGGCACGCCCAGGTTGTTATCCGACATGCAGAGAAGAGGGTGCCCACCACGGCCTTCCGAGAAATGCGGGGGGGGTTTACCGAATTCATTCTCTGCACCGCCGACGCTCACGGTCTCTATGCCAACGTCGCGGGGACGCTTTCCGCGCACGGCTTCAATATCCTGGGATCCAACGTCTACACCAGCCGAATGGGCCTCGCCCTGGAGATCTATCGCCTGGCCTCGCCCTCCGGCGGTGCCGAGGAGCGCGAGATAGTTTGGCGCGAATTTGAGCAAAGCCTGCACAGGGTCTTGGCGGGTGATGTCGGGGTGGAGGGACTAGTGGGACAAGTTCGCCGTCCCCTCGGTGCGCCCCTACTGCCGGCGAGTAAGCCCGCTCGAGTCCTGATTTCCAATACCGAAAGCGACTTCTATACCCTGGTGGACGTGATTGCCGACGATCGGATCGGACTTCTCTACGACGTCACGCGCTGCCTCGGCGAGCATGGCCTCGAAATTTACATCTCCAAAGCAGCCACCATCAAAGACCAGGTCACCGACAGCTTCTATCTCAAAGGCCCCGAAGGTCGAAAACTGCGCAATCCCGAGGCCCTTGAACGGTTGCAGGCCGATCTTCTTGCGGCGGCGAATGTCGACGAATCGACCCAAGAATCCCGTGGTGGCCAGAGGCGGAGAAAGTGACCTCACACAACACGGCGTGGGGGGGGAGGCCTCTCGATCTCGATGGTCTGCGCGACCGATATCTCAATCACGCTCGCCTCGAGCGGGGCCTGGCCAAGAAAACTATCGAGGCCTACGCGCGCGACCTGCTGCGCTTCATCCGCTACGCCGAGGCTGTGGGAATCACCCAGCCCAAGGGTCTGACCCGCGGCTGTGTCCTGGGGTTTGTCGATCAACTGGCGGACGAAGGGCTCGCGGCGAGCAGTCGTGCGCGGATTCTATCGGCCCTTCGGCGTATGATCGCCTTCGCGGCCAGCCGCGAATGGCTTGACGCGGATCCACTCGAAGGGGTTTCGGGTCCTCGGCGAGTCCGTTCTCTGCCGCGCGTGCTTCGTACCGATGAAACCGAAGCCCTGCTCGCTGCGGTGGACACGTCGACCCCACTCGGGCTTCGCGACCGAGCGATGATCGAGCTCCTCTACGGCTCGGGGCTTCGGGTCAGCGAGTTGGTCTCTCTGCCGCTTTCGGGATTCGACTCCCGAGCGGGCCTAATCCGCGTGATCGGAAAAGGCGACAAGGAGCGCGTGGTACCCGTTGGAGAATCCACGTTGGAGGCGCTCGCCGAGTACTTGCGCGAGGGCCGTCCCCGATTGCTGGGGAAGCAGCCCGATCCGTCGCGGGCCATGTTTCTCAGCCGTCGCTGCTCGCCGATGACGCGCCAGAACTTCTTTCTTCTGCTCCGCAGCCTGGCGCGGAAGGCTGGGATACCTCAGGATCGGGTTTCTCCCCACGTCTTGCGTCACGCCTTCGCGACCGACCTTCTCGAAGGCGGTGCGGATCTGCGATCCATCCAGGCCATGTTGGGACACTCGGACGTTTCGACCACCCAGGTGTATACCCATGTCAGCCGAGGGCGACTGCGTGATACCGTCGAGGAACGCCATCCTCGAGGCGCCGGAAAACCGAGCAAACCATGACTTCGGATTTCTCGTTGAGCCGAATTCTTGCGAGCCTGCCGCCGGGAAGTCAGCCCCTCGTTCAGGCCCTGAGAAAATCGGCCCGGGCGGCGGGGAGCCATCTCTATCTCGTGGGGGGGCCGGTCCGAGATCTCTTGCTCGAGCGACCGATTCGGGATTTGGACTTGCTCGTGGTTCCCGGTACGGAAACGATTCGGATCGCGCGGGCCGCCGCGCCCGAGGAGGCCCGTATCGTCGAGTACGGACGCTTCGGAACCTTGCGTATCGAGACCACCGACCTGGCCCTAGATCTCGCCGGCGCGCGTTCGGAGACCTATTCGCGGCCAGGGGCGCTGCCCACGGTGGAGCCGGGTTCCCTCGAAGAAGACCTATTGCGGCGAGATTTCTCGGCCAACGCCCTGGCGATTGCGCTCGATTCCAGCGGAGGGAAAAGCGCGCTGCCGGTGGTGGATGTCTGCGGAGGGCTGGCAGATCTGCGCGCGGGGAACCTACGGGTTCTTCACCCGCGGAGTTTTCACGACGACCCGACCCGGATTCTCCGGGCCGCCCGCCTGGCGCCGCGATTGGGGTTCAAACTGGCCCGAGCCACGCGATCCGCCCTCCGCGATGCCCTGAGGGATGGCGCGATGGGGGCGGTCAGCGGAGACCGGCTGAGACGAGAACTTGAAAAACTCTTCGCCGACGCAAGTCTCGGACTCGATCCCAGCCTCGCGCTCCGAAATCTCGACCACTGGCATGTCCTGGGCGCGCTGGAGCCTGGCTTCGAATGGCCCAAGGCCGCTGTGGCTCCGATCCGGCGACTGGGTCGAGCCATTGCCGACCCTCAATGGCGCCAAAACCGCAATCGGCCGTGGGTGTCCGGGCTTGCTGTCTGGCTCGCGCCTCTACGACCGGCTCTACGCCGGAGAGTGCTCCAACGCTTCGCCGTTCGCGGAGAAGCCGCTGATCGAATCGCCAATTTTGCCCGGGAGCGCGACCGACTGTTGGGCGGGCTCGCCAAGGCACGCGGCCGAGGGGCTGTGGATGCGCTCCTGGGCGGAATTCACGAAGAGAGCCTGCTGGCACTTTTTGCCTCGTCCCAGCCTCTCGTGCGGGGACGGGTTCTGCGCTGGGCGGCTGAGGATCGGGCGCGGCGGGCGCCGCTGTCGGGAGAGGACCTGGTCGCAATGGGTCTGGAGGGTCCCAGCGTCGGCAAAGTCCTGGCGCGGATTCGAATCGCCCACTTGGACGGTGCCATCGCGAATCGGGAAGAGGCGGCGGCCCTGGCGGTGGAGTGGGTCCGGCGACGCGGGGCCAACCCCCAGCCCCGGCGGAAGAAATAGACTGTCCGGAGCCGGATTGGGTCTAGAGCCGGTTGCCGAGGTGGGTGGAATCCCTCATACTCCCGGCTGAGTACATCCTCACTTTATCCGTTCACGACACCCACCGACAACCGGCTCCCCCCTGGCGTCCCCACTGTATGACTCTGAGCGATGCCCACAGCGAGCCCGGCCCCTTTTCGACCCTTCAGGGGAGCGATAAGGGTTCCCTGTACGCGGTGAAACTCCCGGTTTTCGAGGGACCGCTGGATCTGCTCCTACATCTGATCCGGCAGAACGAAGTCGAGATCGTCGATATTCCCATCGCCGAGATTGCCGAGCAGTACCTCGCCTACATCGAGATGATGGGGGAACTCAATATCGATGTGGCGGGTGAATATCTCCTCATGGCCGCCACTCTTGCGCTCATCAAGTCGCGAATGCTCTTGCCCCGAGAGAGCGACGGTCTGGCTGAAGAGGACGGCGACCCCCGAAGCGATCTGATCGCTCGGCTCCTCGAATACCAGCGTTACAAGGAAGCCGCCGAAACACTTTCCCAGCGTCGGTTGCTCGGCCGGGATGTCTACCGGGCCGAGGGCAAGGGCCCGGAGCCCGTCCCCGACGCCGATCGCGAAATCGAGGTAGGCTTGTTCGACCTCCTTGAGGCCTTCCGAGTGGCGCTGGCATCGGCTCGGGCCAGCGATACCTATCACGCGGTGGAGGCCGAGGAAATTAAGGTTCGCGAGCGCATGCTCGCCATCATGAAACTGTTCGAAACAGTGGATACAGTCGAGTTCATGCGGATTTTTGCCAGCGAGAATTCGCCGGCTCCGAGCCGGGCGCTAATCGTGGCCACGTTCCTTGCGGTGCTCGAACTGGCGAGGTTGTCGGCGCTTCGGCTCTTCCAGAGCTTGAACGAAGCTGGCGTACCGCGGGGCGAGATTCGGCTAAGGGTAGTTCGCGACGATCCGAGCGGATCGAATTGGGCTGATCGCATCACGGATACAATGTGAGGACTTGAGATGGAAGCTTCCGAGCAGCGTCGAATCATTGAGGCCCTGATCCTCGCGGCACCCGAGCCGCTGAGCGTGCAGCGCCTTGTGGCTATCGTTCCTGGGATCAGCCCGGCACTGGCCAAGGATCGAATCCAGGAACTGAATGCCGAGTACGAGGCGAACAATCGGGCTTTTGAAATTTGGGAAGTGGCCGGTGGTTTCCAGATCCGCACCCGGGCGGAGTTCTCGGGCTATCTCCAGCAACTGCGAAAGGATCGGCCCCTTCGGCTTTCTCAAGCGGCGCTTGAGTGCTTGGCCATTGTGGCCTACAAGCAGCCCCTGACCCGAGCCGAACTTGAGTTGATTCGCGGAGTCGATTCGGGGGCGGTTCTCCGCAGCCTGTTGGATCGCCGCCTGCTGCGCTTGCTGGGACATCGCGAAGTGCCCGGCCGTCCGCTCATCTACGGAACAGGGAAGCGCTTCCTCGAAGTATTTGGGCTCGAGTCGCTCAAGCAGCTTCCCTCCCTGCGCGAGTTGGAAGATCTCGCCCGGGAACAGGGCGTCGAACTGGCGAGCAACGAGCCGGCCGATCCCGAGCAGAGCGAAGCCCCGAACGCCACGGATCTTGGCTCCGACTCGGGTGCCTCGAGCCTTGAAGCTGTGTCAGACGAGAATCCGGCGAACCAAGAAGTCGGAGCCCCGGTAGGCGGCGAGGAAATCAGCCAGGATGAACTCGAGAACCTCGAGGAAATCGCATCGGATGATGGGCCCAGGGAAGCGGCCCCCCGAGCGCCTTCGGGTCCGCCGCGGCTCGCAACTTCGCCTCCAGCGGTCCCCGAGTAGAGCCATGGCACACGGTCAATCCCCCCGGCACAGCCGAAAGAAACCCGAAGCCACCCCGGCCACGGTTCCCCACAAGACTCGGGTTCAGAAGATTCTGGCCGCGGCGGGCCTGGCGTCTCGGCGAGCTTCCGAGGATTTGATCCGGACGGGTCGGGTCGCCGTAAACGGCCGCACGGTCAAACTCGGCGATTCCGCGGTCTTGGGGAGCGATGTCGTGACCGTCGACGGCGAGCGCGTCCGCAGCGAAAAGCCCCGGTATTGGATGCTCCACAAACCCACATCGGTGGTCACGACAGTCTCTGACCCCCACGGCCGAAAAACAGTGATGCATTTGCTCCCGGAGGGCGTCGGCTCGATCCACCCGGTCGGGCGATTGGATCGCGACAGTTCCGGCCTGTTGCTCTTGACCAATGACGGTGATTTGACCCAGCGCTTGCTCCACCCCTCGCATCAAAGCGAGAAGGACTATCAGGTGACGGTCAAGGGCGAACTCGATGCGGACCAGATCCAGAAACTTCAGCGCGGGATTTATCTCGAAGAGGGGCGGACCGCCCCCGCAAGATTGACTCGCTTACGCGTTGATCCCGATTCAGGCACGTGCACATTTGTGTTGACTCTCACCGAGGGCCGCAAGCGGCAGATTCGACGCATGCTGCTGACCTTGGGACGACCGGTCAAGAAACTGATCCGAATCCGCATGGGTCCCCTGGTGCTGGGCCGGCTTGCGCCGGGCAAGGCGCGTCCTCTCCGAGCCGCAGAAGTTCGCGCTCTGAAAGCCTACGCGGTCAAACTCAAACCCGCGCCCCGGCTCCGGAGCCGGGCCGGGGCCCGACGTCGCGCATCGTTCACGTCGAACGACAAGCGGGGCTGAGTTCGAGCGCCGCGGCCAACGCGGCCGATCAGTCCGCGGCGACCCGGCGACTGGGTCGACCGACGCGGTCCACCAAAAGCGTGGCGCCGAGGCCGACGAGGATCAGCGCGAGAGACGCTGCAGCTTGGGTCGGGGTAGGGCCGAAGCGCTCGGTGGCCCAGTCTTCCTGCTCGACTTCCCGGGCTGCGGTCTCGGACAAGACCGTTCCCTTGTAGTGATCGCCCGCCTCGGGCTGGACCGCCCCTTGGAAGGGGTAGAGGCCCACCACCGATCCAAGCAAGAGCCCCAGCAGCATGCCCAGGGTGGGTTTTTCGAACCGATCCAGAAGCCAGCGGATCAGATTGGCGACACCCACGATCCCGAGAACGACCCCGACCCCCACCGGAAGGAGCACCGCCAGGGCCTCGCCCACGCCAGGGCTATCGATGCGTCCGGCGAGCAACCCGTCCTTGAGGCCGTCTACCGCACCGAGAATCGGCTCGTACTGGCCGAGCAGCAGGAGTAGATAGCCCCCGCTGACCCCGGGGAGAATCATCGCCGACGCACCGGCTAGCCCCGAGATCACCAACAGGAGCGTATTCGCGTCCTGGCCCCCGGACCGACTCTCGCCCAGGCTCATCAGGACCATTACCCCGAACGCGACTCCCGCGCTCAGCCAGAGCGTGGGGCTCCCGGGTCGGGCCAGACGCCAGACCAGTGGAATCCCTCCGAGGGTCAGCCCGATGAAGAGGCTGTACATCGCCCAGCGCTCTTCGACCACGAGGGCCTTCATTGCGCCTGCGAGCAGAAGAATCGCCAGAGCAGCGCTCCCCGCGATGGTCGTGAGAATCAGAACCGAGCGCGCCTTGAAACGCAGGGTGGTCAGTTCGGCGATGGCCGAAATGAAATCGGGATAGACGCCGGTTGCGAGGAGCATTGTGCCCCCGCTAATCCCGGGAACCAGGTTCGCCAAACCCATCAAAATGCCACCGGCGACGCCCCGGGTGGCTAGCGCGGCCACAGGGAGACTTTCGCTCTCGCGGGCCGCGTGGCCTTGCCCGAGGCTTTCGGGGTCGCCGGGGTTGGGGTCTACCACCATGGAGTCCTCTTTCGGCGGGCCTGGGTCTCAAAGATCGGAGCGCTCGGGTCGGGCCGGCTTTGGCACGGCCGCAAGTCGAGTTAGTCTAGCAAGGGAGGATCGCCATGTGCGGAAGAATGGTTCTAACGCGCACCGCGCACGAGATTGCCGAGGTCTTTGAGACGGCTCAGAGCCCAGGGGATTGGGAATTGGGTCCCCGGTATAATGTCGCCCCCAGCCAAAACATCCTGGCTATTCGCGGCGAACCCGACGGCGGTCGTTCCCTCTCCCTCCTTCATTGGGGGCTGATTCCGGCTTGGGCCAAGGAACGCTCGGTGGGCTATCGGATGATCAATGCGCGCAGCGAAACCGCCGCCGAAAAACCGTCGTTCCGAAAGGCCATGCGGGCTCGGCGCTGCATTGTGCCCATCGACGGTTTCTACGAGTGGCAATCGCCGGGGGCGGTCGGGGCTGCGGGGGCGGGTGCAAGCCCCGGGCAGACTGAACTTCCCATTCAAGGACAGACAACCCCAAAGCCCGTCAAGACTCCCCATTTTTTTCGGCGCCCGACCGGCTCGCCCATGGCAATCGCAGGGTTGTGGGAAAGCTGGACGGATCGCATCACCGGGGAAGTCGTGGAGTCGTGCACCCTCCTCACCACCGAAGCGAACGCCGATGTTCGTCCGGTGCACCACCGGATGCCCGTATTCCTGGCCGCCGCCGACCACGCTCGCTGGCTCGACCCCAATCTGTCCGACACGGAGCCGTTGCAGTCGCTCTTGATGCCCGCTCCGCCGGGTTACCTCAAAGCCATTCGGGTGGGAACCCGAGTCAACAACCCGCGCAACGAGGATCCGCGCTGTATCGAACCCGCCAGCTGAACTCGCTTCTGGCCCCCACCCCTCGATGCCGGGTGCTACAACTCCCTCATGAAGAGCCCGAACGAACACGGAACTCCGCGCGCCCGGGGGAGGGACACCCGCCTGCGCACGGGGTTGCTTGTCTGCATTGGCATTCTCTATTGCCTTTCGGTGCCCTGGTATCGATCCGATTCCCAGGAACTCAGCCTGTTTTTGGGCCTTCCCGATTGGGTGGCGGTGGCCGTCATCTGCTACGGCCTCGTGGCGGTTCTCAACTCGCTGGCCTGGATGCAAACCCCGATCGACGATGACGCCCCTTTGCCACCGGTGCTTCTGCCGAGGGGAAGCGAGAAGAATGAGTCGGCGGTCCCCACCGACCCGAGCGAGACCTCGGCGTGAGCTTTTCCGAGGTGGGACTGCTGGCATTGGGGGTCTACGTCGGGATTCTTTTGTGTGTCGGAGAGATCGCAAGCCGATCCCGTCGAAATCTCTCCCCCGACGATCACTTTCTAGGCGGCCGAGAGCTTGGGGTCTTTGTGCTTTTCCTGACCCTCTACGCAACAGCGTATTCGGGCAACTCCCTGCTGGGCTATCCCGGCAAGGCCTACCGCGCAGGCTTCAGCTTCGTGATGGCGACGGGCTTCATGATGGCGATCATCGTGGTTTTTCACATCCTCGTCCCCAAGCTCCGACCGGCTGCGGTTCAGCGCGGTTATGTGACCCCGGGCGATTTCGTCCGCGACAGGTTTGGCGACCAGCCCGGCGGCCCCGCGCTCGTCCGGGCGGTGGGTATCCTGATGGCGCTCGCGTTGGCCAACTTTTTGCTCGCCCAACTCAAGGCCATGGGCGAAGTGGCGAGTCTCGTGACCGGCGACCTGATCCCCTATACGTGGGGAGTTGTGGGCCTGGCGGCGATGATCCTCTTCTACGAAACCCGAGGCGGCATGAGGGCCGTGGCTTGGACCGATGCCGCCCAGGGAATCTTGATGGCGCTGGGTCTCTTGACCCTGCTCGCCTGGCTCCTGGCGGGTTCGGGAGGAATGGAAAGCGTGACGCTCGAGGTGGCCCGAATCCGTCCCCAGGCGGTGGCGGTTCCCGATGCGGCGGGTTGCGCGAACTGGTTCAGTACCATCGTTTTGCTGGGTCTGGCCAGCGTGATTTACCCCCAGGCGATTCAGAGGATCTACGCCGCCCGAAACGGTCGGGCGCTTTCGCAATCGTTCGCGTGGATGACCTTCATGCCTCTTTTGACCACCCTGGTGGTGACCCTGATCGGCATCGCGGCGATTCCTCGCCTGGACCTGGCCTCGGGGGCGGCCACCGATGGCGTCATGCCGGTCCTGCTCCGGGAGTGGGCCCAACAGGGTGCGCTCGGGGAGGCGGCCGCCATTCTGGTATTTATCGGAGCACTCTCGGCCATCATGTCCACCGCCGACTCCTGCCTGCTGTCCCTGGGTTCACTCATGGTTCGCGATCTCCTGGGACAAACCGGCGAATCCGCGGCCCAGACACGGATGGGAAAGCTACTGGCCGCTGGGGTCTTGATCGCCATCATTCCCCTTGCTCTCGAGCGTGACCTCACGCTCTGGAGACTGATCGAGTTGAAGATGGAACTCTTGATTCAGTGCGTTCCGACTTTTCTTTTGGGGATCCACTGGACCCGGCAATCCGCCTCGGCCACCTTGGCTGGCCTCGTGGTGGGGACGGCTTTCGCGGTGGGGCTGACGCTTTTGGGGACCGCCCAATGGGGAGGCATTCATGTCGGCGTCATCGGTCTCGGTCTGAATATAACAATCGTGTGCGTCTTGTCGGTTCTCGGAAGTCAAAGGACCGTACCCTCCACGGCCTGAGCCGCCCGCGCTCGAGCCAACTGGCCGTATGGGCCGCATCCTCGGCTACAACCTCCTCGGCTACAACCAAAGGAACTTCCATGTCCCAAGAAAACCCGCTGTTGGCTCGCAACAGCCTGCCCCCGTTTTCGGCGATCCGGCCGGGTCATGTGGAATCGGCGGTGGGCGACCTGATCGCAGAACTTCGCGAGACTCTGCAGGCCCTCGAAGAAAATGTCCAACCGACTTGGGAAGGTGTCGTCGTTCCCCTCGAGGCGCTGGGGGATCGATTGGGCTCGGTGTGGGGGACGGTGGGGCATTTGATGGGCGTCCAGAACAGCGATGCCCTGCGCGAGGCCTTCGAGCACGCCCAACCCGAAGTCGTTCGTTTTGCGCTCGCGCAAGGCCAGAGTCGTCCGATTTATCGCGCCCTGGAGACCCTTCATGGCAGTGAGAACTGGTCGGCCCTCGATGCTGTACAAAAACGGATCGTGGAGAGTCTTCTCCGCGAGGCCAAGCACAGTGGGGTCGGACTGGACGAGGCCGAGCGCTCGCGCTTCAACGCGATTCAGGAGGAACTCGCGCGCCTCACCACCGAGTTCAACAACCATGTCCTCGACGCGACACGCGCGTGGTCTCTCGTCCTTGGCGATCCGTCGGAGATGGAGGGAACGCCGAGCAGCCTGCGCGAGCTATGCGCCCAGCGCGCGCGAGAGAGCGGTGAAGCCGATGCAAGTCCCGAGACGGGGCCCTGGAAACTCGGGCTCGACGCCCCCTGCTTGATTCCCTTCCTCGAGCACGCCGTGCGGCGAGATTTGCGTGAAAAAATCTACCGCGCCTATCTCTCCAAGGCGGGGTCGGGCGAGTTCGACAATTCCCCCCTGATCGAGAAGATCTTGGCCCTTCGCCGGGAAGAGGCCCGGCTTCTCGGGTACGCGAGCTACGCGGAGCTCAGCTTGGCGAGCAAAATGGCGCCCGACGTCGACGCGGTGACAACCTTGCTCGAATCCTTGCGCGGGGCTTCGATCGACGCCGCACACGAGGATCTCGCGAGCTTGCAGGCCTTTGCAGCGCACTGCGGCGCCGATGAAGCGGGAGATCTCCAGCTCTGGGACATCGCATTCTGGGCCCAAAGGCTTCGGGAAGAGCGTTACGCCTACAGCGAAGAGGAATTGCGGCCGTACTTTCCCCTGCCTCGAGTGCTCGACGGCCTGTTCGCCCTGACGCGCCGTCTTTTCGGCGTGAGCGTGCAGGCGGCCGATGGACAGGCCGACGTCTGGCATCCCGATGTCCGTTTCTTCAGGGTTCTCGATGCGACCGGGGAGGAAGTGGCGGCTTTTTTCCTTGACCCCTATTCGCGCCCGGGGGAGAAACGGGGGGGCGCCTGGATGGACGAGTGTGTGGGGCGCAGCCGCCGTTTGGCGGAAAACGGAGAAGGGGTCCGCAAACCCGTGGCTTATTTGGTTTGCAATCAATCCCCGCCGGTCGATGGACAGCCTTCGCTGATGAGTTTCGGCGAAGTGACCACGCTCTTTCACGAATTCGGTCACGGCCTCCAGCACATGCTCACCCGAGTCGATGAAGCCATGGCGTCGGGCATTCGCAATGTCGAGTGGGACGCCGTCGAACTTCCCAGCCAGTTCATGGAAAACTGGTGTTATCACCGAGCCACCATGGCGGAACTCAGCGCCCATATCGATACCGGCGAACCCCTGCCCGACGCTCTCTACCAAAAGCTTGATGCCGCCCGGACATACCGAGCGGGGAGCGACATGCTCCGGCAACTCTACTTCTCGTTTACCGATTTGGCGCTCCACCACGAATATCAACCCGGCGAGGCCGGCGGCGCGTTCGCGGTTCAGCGCCGAGTCGCCGAACGCAATGCCGTACTCCCACTACTCGACGAAGACCGCTTTCTCTGCAGCTTCGGCCATATCTTCGGCGGCGGGTATGCGGCGGGCTATTACAGCTACAAATGGGCTGAGGTTCTTTCCGCCGACGCATTCGGCGCCTTCGAAGAAGCTGGCCTGGAGGATGTGGCCGCGGTCGAGCAGACCGGATTGCGCTTTCGCGAAACCGTTCTCGCGCTCGGGGGAAGCCGATCGCCCATGGAAGTTTTCACAGCATTCCGCGGTCGCGAACCCGACGTGGAAGCGCTGCTCCGTCACAGCGGACTCTCGGAGACCTGATTTTGTCGGATACCTACAGCCGGATCTATGCGGTTGTTCGGCGCATTCCGCGCGGGCGAGTCAGCACCTACGGTGAGGTGGCCCGGTTGGCGGGTTTGCCCGGTTGCGCACGACAGATCGGCTATGCGCTACACGCCCTCGCTGACGAAGACAATGTGCCCTGGCAGCGCGTGGTGAACGCCCGCGGCGAGATCAGCTTGCCCCGGGATGCCGGTCTCGATTCGGTGCAGCGCCAGATGCTCGAAGGCGAGGGGATCGAATTCGACGCGCGCGGTCGGCTCGATTTGAAGCGATTCGTCTGGCGCCCCCGTCGGACGGGTCCGATTCAAGCTAGGCTCCCGCTTCCAGGAGGAAGAGGCAGTGACTGAAATGGGGATGGTGCGATTGGCCATCGATTTTGAAAACCCGGGTAAGGAATGGTGGGAGAGCGGGGGGCGTGACCTCTGGCAGGCCCTCGCCGAGGGATTCGACGAGAATGCAGTGGCCGTGGACTCCTCGATTGCCGACTCCTGGCTGAAGCAGGCTGCGATGTTACCGGGCTGGGAGGGGGGGCCCGAATTTTCCCCCCATCCGATCTGCCTCAAGGCGATCAACGAAGATGAAGAAGTCTGACCCCTCGGCGCGGCTGCACTTGGATGCCTCGGCGGGGTTGGTATGATGGGCCCGTTCAGTAACCGCTCTACAGGAGGATTTTGGCGTGAATAGTGGAAATGCATTGATCGTTGCCGCCGCGCTGCTCGGTCTGAGTATTCTAGGAGGCGCCTATATCCTGGTGGGCTCGGTGGACCGCGCTACCGAAGGCATCGTCGCTTTGGGGAGTGCCCTCGCGAAGGCCCCCGCCGGCAACGTAGCCGGCAATGCAGCCGCCGCTCCGCCCGCCGCGCCCCGGCGCGGTCCCGACCCCGCCAAGGCCTACGCGGTGAATACCAAGGGCTCGCCGGCAAAGGGCGGTTCTGTAAATGCTCCCGTGACCCTCGTCGAGTTTTCCGATTTCCAGTGCCCCTTCTGTAGCCGGGTGACGGGCACCCTCGATCAGATCGAAAATACATACGGCGACAAGGTTCGAATCGTCTTCAAGCATCTTCCGCTCGCCATGCACAGTCGCGCCCCCATGGCGCATGCCGCCTCAGAGGCCGCCAATCGCCAGGGCAAGTTCTGGGAAATGCACGACTTGATCTTCTCGAACCAGCGCGAACTCAGTGAGGCCAAGTTCGTCGAGTACGCGGGAAAGATCGGCCTCGATGTCGACCGCTTCAAGAAGGATCTGGCGTCGGCATCGGTCAAGGCCAGAGTGGATGCGGACGCTGCCGAAGCGCGAAAGCTCGGCGTCACCGGGACGCCTGGTTTTTTCGTGAACGGTTATTTTCTGTCGGGCGCGAAGCCATTCTCCGAATTCAAGCGAGTCATCGACGCTCAACTCGCCAAGAGTTGAACCGTCACTCGCCGGGCCGTGTAAATCCGAGCCGCGACAGGCGAGTCGCCACAAGCCGAGTCGTGTAAATCCGAGCCGTGACAAGCTGAGCCGCGACAAGCCGAGTCGCCACACCGGTCGGTCTGCTCGACGTGCCCGCGCTGGCAGGGCTAGGCGTGTTCGTGCAGTTGCTCAGAATCGGGGTAGAGAGCGCCGCGCAGGTCTTTGCGGCGAGACATCCCGTCCAAGGTGAGATTTCGCGGGCTGCAACCGGGAGCTTCGACTCGGACCAGGATCTCCGAACTCGGGATCTCCGCGGGTGTCGAAAAAGCGAAGAGCCCTTGGTTGTCGGTTGTTCCTTCAGCCAACTCTTCGCCCGGGACGTCGACTTCGAGCCGATGAACCGAAATCCGTGCATTCGCCAGCACCGGCCGTTCGCCCGATGTAAGCGCGTCCCCGTGCCGAACAATGATCCGCGCGGTGCGGCCGTCGGCCGCGCGCTCGATTTCCAGATGACAATCCAAGAGCCAGACCATTGAATCGGCGACTTGGGCCGAGAGTCCGACGGTTTTGACATGCCGGCCGGGATTGGCCGCAAGACTTACATCCTGGGGCGCCATCCCGTGATCCGCGGTGACTACGAACAGGGTTTCCTGCCGCTGGCCCTGTTCCTCGAGAAGGTCGAGAATGCGGCCGATTCGCCGATCGCTTTCCTCAAGGGCCGAGCGCATGCCTTCCGAGTGCGGGCCGTAGTCGTGGCCCACGCCGTCGGTCAGAATCAGTTCGTGAAAAACGAAGTCGGGTGAGGGCAAATCGTCGCGCCGAAAAAGGTCAAAAACCTGGGCAACACCCCGGGTATCCAGGGTGGATTCCCGAACCGCATCCTCGTTCTTGTCCTCGCGCCAACGCGGATCTTCGTCTCGGCTCAGTTCGTCATTCAGCCCATGGAGGACGTCCCGGTTGCAGAGATTCCGCCGCTCGAGCACCGCATGCTTCGCCCCGCGACCGAAAGGTGCATGGATGGCCGCCGTAAGGCTTGCCTCACCGCGGACCCGGGCGAAGGCCTCGTAGAGCGACTCGACTTCGGGGTTTGCGAAGCCTTCGGTCTCCACCTGCTGGCCTTGGGGCGAGATCATTTTTCGTTCGTCGCGAAGGTAATAGCTCGGGTTCACCACATCGTGGTGCCCGCACCAGGTGCCGGTCCCGATGGTGGTGTGGCTCGGCCAGGTGATGGACGGAAAGTTCACGATGGAACCCGATGCGAGTACCGCGGCCGTTTCGCGCAGGGCCCGCAGATTGGGCAGCGTGTCGGGATCGGCCTCAAGGCGGTCTTCGAGTTCGGTGTGATGGAGTCCGTCGAGGAGAAAAACGTAGATCGAGCGGGGTGTCGGGGCTTGGGAATCGAGTAGATCGCCAAGGACCTCGCCGTCCTGGCGTTTGAGATACACATCGGGAC
>DUCH01000325.1 GCA_012959865.1 Myxococcales bacterium
CACGAGTTGGTTCACTCGACTGTTTTCCTGAAGAGCCAACCCAATTTCAACGAGGGCGTCGCGAGTTTCATCGGCCAAGAGGCCTCGATACGTTTTCTCGCGGGAGATCCCCCACGAGCCGCCCGCAGACGCCAGGAAGTGACCGACTCGCGGGCGCTGGCCCGGTTTTTGCTCGCGTACAGGACCCAAATTCGTCTGCTCTATGCCGAGGCCTCGGGGGCGGAGGAGACGGCTCTTCGGCGGGAAAAGGCCGAGGACGAAGCTCGCCGGGAACTCCGAGAACTCCCTCTTTTCACCTACCCGAGCGAGGAACTCGCCAACACAATCGCACTGAATGACGCCTGCTTGGCGCTGCGAGGAACGTACGCCGAAGAAATTCCACGCTTTGAAAACGTCCTGGATGATCTAAAAGGGGACCTACCCGCCTTTATCGACCGGCTCCGCGCGGCCGCTGCCCGCGAAAACCCATCCGAAAGTTTCTTCGCCCATCAAAGCCCTCCGGACTCCGGTTGACCGCGATCGTTCACGGCGGATCAGAAGAGGGGCTACTCGAGGAGCACGGCCCCCCGATCGACGAGCCCGCGAAAGACCGTCAGACAGGCTTCGCTGTCGACTAGCGCATCGTGTGCGCCTTCCAACTCGCGCTGAGCAAAGTGGCGATAGGCCTCGGCCAGGGACGGCCATTTGTATGAATCGAATCGCCCGGGCAGCTTCAAGATCTCGGTGGACTCCTCCATGGTGCAGAGAAGTCGGATTCCGGCCATCCGGTCGGGTTTCCCGCCGAGACGGTGGAGTGCCGTCTGCATGATCGATCGATCGAAAGCCATATTGTGCGCGACGATCAAATCCGCCTGCATGCAGAGTTGGTTGAAGAGCGAGCCAGCGACCATCAGGGGAACTCCATACCGCCGACAGTCCTCCTCACTGATCCCGTGGGCCTTCCTCGCACCCTCCTCAATGGATGCGCCCTCGGGAAGCTTTACCAGCATGGAATGGCGAGCACGGGGCGTCCAATCCTCCGTCTCCACCAGGAGCATTCCCAATTGCACCAGATCGGGCTGCCTTGGGTCTTCGGGCGAAGACTCCCTTAACACCATCCCCGTGGTTTCCGTATCGAAAATCAACGCTTTCACGGCGCTTCCCTCCCTGATCCAAGCGTGCAGCCCGGCCTGAAGGGGATTAGCACTTTTCCCGCGCAGGGTGATGGGCTTTAATCAATTCAGCCTTCAATCCGAGCGCCCAAGCTCCTCAAGCAGGAAAGATACGACTCCATGCCGAACCGCCGAAAAAACACCGCGCTTGCCAGCATAACGCTGCTGCTTCTCGCCGCGGCTACCGCCTCTTCGGACCCCGGCGCCCCCTCCCCCGATCTGTCCTCTCAAAAAGAATTGCCCACCGGACGACAGGTTATGGACTGGGTCGATGAGAGGGATGACGGCGACAACAGCGTTTCCCAGCTCAAGATGATCCTCATCGACAAGCGAGGCAAAAAGCGAGTGCGGACGATGCGAAATATCACGAAGGATCGGGGCAAAGACACTCTTGCGTTGATCTTCTTCGTTTCGCCAGCCGACGTGAAGAACACGGGCTTCCTGAACTTCGACTACGACGACGCCGATCGCGACGACGACCAATGGCTCTATCTGCCGGCGCTCAAGAAGACCAAGCGAATCGCAGGCGGCGACAAGAGTGGCAGCTTTATGGGCTCCGACTTCAGCTATGCGGACATGTCTTCGCCCCCCCTCGATCGCTACAGCTTCACGTTAATGGGTGAAACAGAGGTTAAAGACGTGCCCGTCTGGCAAATCGAATCCATACCCAACGAAAAAGAAAGCAAGGAAACCGGGTACACGAAATCCGTCAATTTCGTTCGCCAGGACAATCACGTCCTCATTCGCAGCGTGATCTGGCTGAAGAAAGGAAAACGCCTCAAGTACATGAATGTCGACAAACTCGAATTGATTGACGGCATCTGGGTTCCTACCGCAATCACCATGAGCACTCGAAAAGGCAAGAAAGTGCTTCACAAAACTCGACTGGAAGTATCAAACGTCAAGTTCAACCAGCCTCTCGATGAGGACGTATTCAGCATTCGCCGGCTTGAGAAGGGCCTTTAGCCCGCAGTGACTCGAGTCGAGTTCCCCATCGCTCTTCTCGGGGCATTCGTCCTAATCGTTGGCTCGGCCGCCGCCTCGGGACAGACCGACGAACTCGCCCTCGAGGATATATTGGCAGGGTTTGATGATGAGGCCGAAGAGCAGACCGAAGCCGACCCGAACGAGCAACCCAACGCCAACGAAGGAGGACGTTTCGACCTCACAGGATCGTTGAGTCTAGGGACCTCGTACAACGTCACCGATCATCGATCTTCGATTGGCCCCGACCCGCCACCCGCTCCCGGCACCGACTACTCGGGCACTCAACGGTTGCGAACGCGGGCCGATATCCAGGCCGATGTTTCTCTCCCCCGCGATTGGAAAGGCCGAATCCAAGCGTTTGCCTTCTACGATTTCGCCTACCTGATCCACGGAAAAGAACTCTACACACAGAACGTCATCGAAGATTACGAGTTCGAAGCGGAGATTCTCGACTTCTGGATCCAGGGCAGCCTGACCTCATGGCTCGATCTGAAGCTCGGCCGTCAAGTCGTCAACTGGGGACGCTCAGACACTCTCCGAGTCACCGACATCTGGAACGCTCTCAACAATCGTGAGCCGGGAATGGTCGACATCGAAGAACTCCGCCTTCCCAGCACCATGGCGCGGGCTGACGCGTACTTCGGCCAGTGGCAGCTGACTGTGCTGGTGGTCCCAGAAATTCGTTACGACTACAACCCGCCGCCGGGATCCGACTTCTTCCCCTCTTTGGACTTCGGCGACCTGCCCAATCCGCCGCCGGGCGCGCCCCCGAAGTCAATCCTCGGACAGAGCCTCTTGGCCCACTCCGGGCAAGCCAACGAGGCCGAGCGCTGGGGCGCCGTACCCGAATTTGGCGCGGCGCTCACCGGCACATTCAGCGGCTGGGATATTTCCCTCTATGCTGCCCGCGTTTACCAAAACCAGACCTCAACCGTAATCGGCCTGCCCGATCTCAGCCTCGCATCGGCCTACCGCATCGATACTGGCCACGATCGCATCACCATGCTCGGGACTGGACTGAATTACACCCGGAGCAGTTGGCTTCTCAAGGCCGAAGTCGC
>DUCH01000326.1 GCA_012959865.1 Myxococcales bacterium
TCAGAAGGTGCCGGGCGCGATGTTGTGCCTGACAATTTGACCGATGGCGATTGGGATGGAGTGGATTCGGATGTCCTTCTTGGTGCGCTTTCGGCCACGTCGAAGTTGGCGTCCTGGAGGCCCAGCATATCGAAGCCGTTGCGTTCTTTGGGTTCGACAATTTCCTTGGCCAGTTGCTTGCCGGGGAGCTTTCGGCATCTTCAGGGCGCTCTCCGCAAATACGGCCCGGCGTGAGAAAAGCAACGACTACATCCCTGCTGCCGGCAGTTATCAGCTGCCGCGCTCTGTCAGGCGCTCCCTGTCACCGCAAATCAAGAACGGCGCAGAGCCTCAGCATCGATGCGGCGAAGTTCCGCTTCGGCGTATCGCTTGCGAATGACAGGGATCCCCAAACCAACGACAATCGCCGGAAGGGCTCCCAGCAAGATGAGTGGGTACCAGACAGCCCGGGGCTGCCCAAGCGTTAGTGCAGACAACCCAGCAATGAGGACGCAAACCCCCAGTGAAGCGATTACGGTCATCGAGCAGAGCACGAAGGTCCGCCCCGTCCCGCTGGGCGCAAGAGCTCCGCAGGCCGCGCCAAGGGTTCCGCACACGATGCCGAGGATTCCTCCACCCCAACCACCGACGAGATTGCCAGTTCGAGCTGAGAACCAGGGAGTCGGATCTTGGTCAATAAGGAGTTCAATCATGGGAGCTTCTCTCTTCTTCTAGGGCTTCACGGTGGAGGGTGAGGGCAGCCTTGGCCGCCCTCATGGTCATTTCCCCCCGGTCAACCAGGTCCGCCAGCTTCTCAGCCATCGGGTCCAGGGCCTGTCCGGAGCGAGTCGCCTCTAAGCGGGAAATCAGGCGGTCAAGACGCTGCCGAATGGTCGGGTAACTGACTCCGTAGTGCTTGGCCAGCTCCTTGAGCGACCCCGAAAAGGAGATTAGCTGCAAGGCGAGTTCTTGGTCCGCCAAGTCGAGAGACTGGAAGGCTTTGAGGGCTGAGCTGGGCATTGGAGGGTGGGTTTTACGCAGAGTGCGCTTCAATATTGTTCAACCTAGCATTAACTTTATGAAAGCGGCGGTAATATTCAGCGATTCTCAGATGGTCAGGATAATTCCAGGCTGGGGTTACCTCACTGGGTCCCAGGGCTGCTCTCGGGAGGCGAGGGGTAAACACCCCGACGCCGATTTTGGCTCTTCTCAACCCCTTTCGGGGCGTTGGTGCACAAATCAGCGGATAGGAACTCCAAAGGGCGTTTCTCCGGAGGACGTGGGAGGCCTCAGTTCCCTCTCCCGGCCCCAGGCCCTCACCTGCACCTCCTCCAAGCGCTCCGAGAAGAGTTGCAGGGACGGGGTGGGCGTGGGGGGGATGAACTCGGGAGCTTCTGCAATACCTCTCGCTGCCCTTGCTCGCTACCTACCTGCGCTTCACTTTTCGGCGGGCTGGCCGCAATTTTGCCGAGTGCTTGGTGTTCGTCCTCTACCTGTTTGGTCTGCGCTACCTGGCCTCTATCCCGGCCATACCCTTCGGTGCCGTCTGGCCTGATGCCCCGGCGATCTTCCGTGTATTGTTTGGCACGATTTGGATGACCTGGGCCGCCTCTCGGTTCTTCGGCACGACGTTGTGGGGAAGCCTCTGGCGAGTCATGATCAGCTTTGTCTTGCACTTGCTCAGCACTCTTCGGCCTCGTAGCCATCCCCTGGTTTCTGCTTCGAGACTCCTGATTTTCCCAGAGGCTCAACCGCTGGATGCGCCCAGGTAATCCGTCCAAGGAAAGTCCCTGGACGGGAGGGCAAGTCCCGGCATCTGAATCAGCAACTGAGCCCCAAGGGGGCTCTACAAAGGCCCAAACCACCTTCCCAAGGGGGAGAGGAGTTAGGATCTGTCTCGGGCTAGGCCTACTCCGCCATGCGGAGACCCTTTGAACCCCTTATCCCCCGCGCCCGGCTCAAGCAGTGATGGCGGTTCGGTAGCTAAGCTTCGTCGTCTTCCACCGGCGGACTGTGATCGAGCACGAAGTTGGCGATTACTCCGCTGGAAATGTCGACGGCGATGTGCAGAACGATCGGTACCCACAACGAACCGGTCCACAGGTAGGCTGCGCCGAGGAGGCCTCCGGTCACCGCCGCGCGGGCTACTCCGACCCAGCCTAGGTACAGGTGCCCCAGTCCGAAGGCGACGGCCGACACAGCTACCGCCGGCCACGCCGTCATCCAGGTCGTCAGGTACCCGATAAGGAATCCCCGGTAGAGCACCTCTTCGCAGATCCCCGCTGTGAAGCTCAGGCCAATGAACAGTCGCCGCTCTGCTTCTCCATGGGGAACAATGAGCACGGTGTCGCCGGTGAACTGCTTTCTGATTGTCGCCTGCGCTTGTGCGGAGCGACGAACCTGGAAAACTTGGCCGACGAGAACCGCGACGATCACGGCGGCAACAGCTGCACCGACCCAGAACGCCCGACCGGCGGGAGCGGAAAGGCCGATGCCGGACGCGGCTCGTCCGGCCCAGAACCACCAAGCAATCACGACGATGGTCATCAGCCAGTGCCCGATGATGGTCTCGCGATACACGTCGAATCGAGCACGGGGATCCCCCACGAGCAGACGCGGACGACTCCGCCGTTGCCAGTCGAGCTTCGAGTAGACGGTATACGCTACAGCAATCAGGCCGGCGAGAATGTGGTCAACGGGGTGCGGCATTACATCTCAATCTGTTCGGGTGCGCGGCCTTCCAGCGCGCAGTCTTCCCAACGGGGGAAGTGTAAGCGAAAGGGCGATAGGTCCGCGCCTCGCATGCCCAGAGGGTCTGCAGGGGGTCCGCCTCCGTTTCCTTTGCGGTGACAGGCGGAGCCGATTGCTGTTCACCGCACCCGAGTCAGCCGGACCGAGTTCACCCCCCCCACGCCCACCCCGTCCCTGGCGGATAGGAACTCCAAAGGGCGTTTCTCCGGAGGACGTGGGAGGCCTCAGTTCCCTCTCCCGGCCCCAGGCCCTCACCTGCACCTCCTCCAAGCGCTCCGAGAAGACCCCCCGAGCACCCTCCAGGCCCGCGATCCCCCTTCCGCGACCCGTTTGGTCCCCACCACCCACACCTGCCCCCACAGTATCGAAGCAGCTACTATTCCTACGTGCGAGTAGGGTGGTGGAAGTGCCTTCGTAGCCAAGACCGATCCCCAACGAATGACCCGCTGAACCCGGAGCGGT
>DUCH01000327.1 GCA_012959865.1 Myxococcales bacterium
CGACGCGTGATGGTTGTCGGGGGCGGAGACAGCGCCATCGAAGCCGCCATTTCGCTTTCGGAACAACCGGGGACAGAGGTCGCCCTGTGTTACCGGGGAAAATCCTTCTCGCGGGCAAAACCAGCCAACCGAGAGCGAGTGGAGGCTTCTGCTTCGAACAGTTCGCTCCAAATCATGTTGGGGGCATCACCCGATGAAATCCTGCCTCAAAGCGTGCGACTGAATACAGCTGGAGGAATCAAGGAGATCGCCAACAATGACGTCATCGTGTGCATCGGCGGAGAGCTGCCCACCGCGTTTCTCAAGGAATCGGGAATTGCGATCGAGACCCGCCATGGTGAATGATCTTCCGTGCAGTTCAATGAAACCGGCGCTGAGAGCCTTGGTCAATGCCATTGTGCTCGGGATCGCGGTTTCCACTTTGACCCTGCCGGCCTATCTATCCGCCGATATAAGCCATGAGGCCAACCGGGCGATTCGCTCCGGTGACTTCGAGAAAGCCGCCGCTCTTTTGAGAGCATCGGCCAACGCCGGCGATTCGGAAGCTCAATATCGCCTGGCGACCCTTTATCGCGATGGCCGCGGGCTGGATCAGAGTGAGCCGAAGGCACTCTTCTGGCTAAAAAGGGCAGCCCGCCAGGGCCATGCCCGAAGCTGCTTTACTCTGGCCGATTGGCTCGAAAGAGGTCGAGGAACCAAGATCGACCTGGCGGCTGCCCATACACACTTCGAATGTGCCGAAAGAGGAGGAGACGGCCGAGCGACGGACCGTTTGAAGTCACTCGACGCCCATGGCGGATCGGGTTGGGCCCCTTCGGACGGCGATAGTAAAAGCGCGCTCGTACGGGGCGTACGCGGGAGCAATGTAAGCCTGGTACGACAGTCCCTCGCCGCCGGAGCATCGCCGAATACACGGGACTCCGACGGGGCCACTGTTCTTTTGCTCGCCGCGGAAAGGGACTCCGGGGAAGTCGCTGAATTGCTGCTCAAGGCGGGGGCTCAAACTGATTCGATAGATCCCTCGGGCAGAACCGCTTTGATGATCGCCGCCGCCCGGGGACACGCCGAAATCGCCGAAAAACTCCTGGCCCACGGCGCAGAGATCAACACCCAGGGACCCGGGGGACGGACAGCCTTGATGATCGCCGCTCGCAAAGGACAGGAGAAGATTGCGAAATCATTTGTCCGGGCAGGTGCCACTACCGGGTTGAAGGACTCGTCAGGCCGCACGGCCTTGGACATTGCCAGGGAAGCAAAGAGCCCCAAGGTTGAGAACCTCCTGATTCAGATCGGCGGACAAGGCCGGACCGCTGGAGCCAAAAGCGCTCAAGAGAACCGCTCTTGGATACAGGAAATCACGACGCAAGACCGGAGCCTCTACAAGGCATGGCCTCCGATTGTGGCGGCAGCTTGGCGAAACCTGGAATCAGATGTGCAACAGCTTCTTCAAGGGCAGCCTGATCTAGAAGCGCGGGACCCCGAGAACTTCAGCGCCCTGTCCCGAGCGGCTTGGCGGGGCAATGCGTCGATCGTCGAGTGGCTTCTGCAATCGGGGGCCCTCCCTGATTCCAGCGTAGGAGAGCACTGGACGGCCCTTGGGATCGCCGCCCGCGAAGGCCATGCCAGCGTCGTCACTCTTCTGCTCAAGAGCGGAGCGTCTTCGGAGTCCGAGCAAGGAGACGGCGGGACACCCCTGGTGTGGGCAACACGAGCCGGCCAATTCGAAGCGGCCGTCGCCCTGATCCGGCACGGCGCGAGAACTGACGCTTCCGACTCCAAGGGCAGGTCGGTCGCCGAATGGGCCGCCCGAAGAGGCGACGGTCAACTGCTTTCGGAATTAACCCGAAGCGGCGCCGAAGTCCCGTCCCATTCTCAACTCTTGGCCGCCGCCTGCGAGGCGGCGGCGAAAAAGAACGTATCATCCGGTCTCGAAGAACTTATTGCCATCGGGGTCCCCGCCGAAACCCGGTGCTCCAATGGCGGCACTCTGCTGACGAACGCCACTCGCCAGGGAAGCCCCGAGGCGGTGACACTTCTGTTGCAAAACGGCGCGTCCCCAAACACGCCCACCACTCGCGGAAATTCCCCGCTCCACCTGGCCGCTCATCAGGGAAGTCTCGACGTGGCCCGAATCCTATTGGAATCCGGGGCCGATCCGAACATTCGCGGAGAGGATCGCCAAACCCCCATCATGATGGCCGCCAACCAAGGCAGGAATGCTTTGGTGCTTCTCTTGGTTCAGCGTGGCGCGAATGTGGACCTGCGTGATGCCGAGGGACGGTCGGCCCGAAGCCTTGCGAAGCATGCTGGATACGAGTCGGTCCTCAAGACCCTTGATTTAGAGGTTTCCTCCGGTAACGCTTTTCTCGACCTTTTCTAGTTTCGATCCCCGCATGGGCAAAAATCTAAGGCTCACCATCCCCCTGGCGGAATCGAATGCTCGCCCGAACGTCGCTTGACGATGGTTGTGAAGGACGGGTCGGCGTACAAGTGGCATGCGCCGGTGCAATCAGTCAATTCGCTTGCGCTGTAGAAAATTGCGGGGGAATCGACTTTCTTGTGAGCATCGCGCTCGAAGTCCGAAGCATGACAGCTTCCGCAGTCTCCCATAACTTGACTATGGTCGAATCGCACATTGAGCCAACTACCCGGAGAATGGCAGTCCTCGCACGTGTTCGTGCTCTGAACGTGATTCGGCGGTTTCCCAGTGGCGTCCATGCCATTGTGACAACCGAAGCAGTTCCCACTGACTCCCGCATGATTGAAGCGCGCATTCGACCATGTACCCGGAGAATGACAGTCCTCACAGAGATTGCTGCTCTGAACATGGCCCACCGATTTCCCTGTCGCGCCGACTCCATTGTGGCAAGTAAAACACGGCCCTGTCAGGTAGGAATGATCAAAACGCGCGCCCAACCACGTCATCGTCCGATGACAGTCCTCGCATAGTCTCGAAGACTGAGGGTGACCATGGGGCTTCCCCGCCGCGCCAAGTCCGTTGTGACAGTCCGCGCAGCCCCCGATCACCGCGGCATGATCGACCCGAGAAGGAACCCAAGCCACTTGCAGGTGGCAGTCTCCACACTCATTGGTAGTTCGAATATGCCGAACATCTTTTCCGGAGTCGCTCAGTATGCCGCTGCCATCGTGGCATACCGCGCAGCGCACCGGTGTGCCCTGAAA
>DUCH01000328.1 GCA_012959865.1 Myxococcales bacterium
GAATAGGGTTTTAGATAATGAAAAATAATTTCACCAGCAAGCGATCTCTCTCTTTCCTGACCTTAGTTTTATGTCTGATCGGCGGCTTAAGTTGTGCGCAGGATTTGCCCTGGGCGAGCAGCGCCGAAGAAGTCGGCATGTCTACAGAACAACTAAATCGCATTAACGATGTTATACAAGGACATATCGATGCAGGCACTATTCAGGGCGCCGTTACTGGCGTTGCTCGTCGTGGCAAGATAGTGCACCTCGAGGCACATGGGCTCATGAATGTTGCCGATGGCAAGCCCATGCAGGAAGATGCTCTGTTCATAATGATGAGCTCTACCAAGCCAATTCTTGGTGTTGCTGCAATGATGTTGATAGAAGAGGGATTGATTCGTCCTAGCGATCCAGTCAGCAAGTGGATTCCAGAATTCGCGGAAATGCAGGTGGCTGTACTGCGTGAACCCGCGGATGAAGACATCAGCCCCCCTTACGTCAACCCGACCAATATCCCCGAACATCGTTTGGTGCCGGCCGAGCGCGAGATTACAGTGCATGACATTCTCACTCATACATCGGGGCTCGCCTCTAGCGGCTTAGGTAACGCTATCTCAGAGGATGCAGTTCTGTGGTTAGATACACGTGAGTCACTTGCCACCAACGTACCGAAGTACGGCGACATCGTTCTGGACTTTCAGCCAGGGGATCGTTGGCGGTACAGCTCTGCCACCGCACTGGATGTAATCGCACGAATTATTGAAATTGAATCTGGTCTATCTCTTGATGAGTTCGTGCAACGGCGCATATTCGAGCCCCTCGGCATGAACGACACGTGGTGGAACGTGCCGGAAGAATATCAGGATCGCGTTATCGATATCGTCGGCAGTGATACCGCTTCTCCTACCGAAGCAGCTATCTATGATACAAGTCATTCGACTTATTTCGGAGGCTCCTATGGACTTAAAAGCACAGCAGGTGATTATCTGCGCTTCGAGCAGATGCTGGTAAACGGTGGAGAACTCTTCGGCAATAGATTGCTAAATCCAGAAACCGTACGCTTGATGTCGAGTAATCAAGTGGGAGATCTATTTTCAAACATCCCGGGCATTAATGGCCAAGGCTTCGGTTATACCGTAGCAACTACTGAGGATCCAATTGCCAGCAAACAGGGTCGCTCAAAGGGAGCGTTTGGTTGGACTGGGGCTCTGGGTACGCGCTCTTGGAGTGACCCGGCGGAAGAACTCACTGCAGTAATCATGATTCAACAGTCAGTTTCAATAGTGCAGAGCGATTTTGAGCATGCAGTGTATCAGGCGATTATCGATTAGGCACTAAGTTTCGATGAGCATCGTTTTCGGCATTGTTGCGCTCATCAGCATCGGGGACAATTCGGTTCCCCGGGCAACATTTGCGCGTGGGCGGGTTCTGTGGATGCTCCCGGACCTACCGACCTAAGTCCATCGTGGATCGGTTAGGGCCCTCCGACAGGTCCTTCGCGCAACGTCGAGGGAGGGATTCCCCGAAACCAGCGAGTGTTTCGCGTGGCGTCCGGACGTTGCCGTCTAACGGATCTGCGATTCTGCTGCGCGGCTAATGTGGTGACCGCAAGCGTAGCGCGCGAGCCTGATGCCTACCGCGTCTGCAGCAATCGCTTGTTAGGAAGCACCCGGAGCCATGAGGGCCTATTACCTCCGCACGTACTTTCGCATTGTCCCCAGCCACTCCGCCCCGTAGATGTTGCCGTCTTCGTCCACGGCTAATCCCTCGGCCCCGCTGACCCCGGGATACGGATAGGGGCAGGCGCTGGGGAGAAAGGACTGGACCTCGCCGGTGCGGGCGCTTCCGATGCGGATTCCGCGGCGGGTGGCGGGGTTGAAGCCGTAGCCTGTGCCACTGATTCGGGGGCGGCCGGTGTTAGAGCGGCGGTCTCGGGATTCGGTGTCGGCCACATAGAGGACGTCGTCCTGGTCGATGAAGAGCGCGCTGGGGCGCCCGAACTGATACCAGACGTGGGCCAGCGTGCCGTCGGGCTCGAAGACCTGGACCCGGTTGTTTGTCCGATCGGCTACGTACACCCAACCCCGGGAGTCCAGAACGAGCGCGTGGGGCATGTCGAACTCACCGGGCTTCATGCCCTTCTGGCCCCACGCAGTGATGAAGTTACCGTCTCGATCGAACTTGACGATCCGGGCATTGCCGCGAACGCCCGCGCCCGTCCCGTGGCCGTCGGCCACGTAGATGTCGCCGTTGGGCGCAATCGCGACATCGTTGGGATCCTCGAAGTGGTCGGGGCCGTCACCCGGCTCGCCTGGTGTGCCCAGCGTCATGAGGAGCTCGCCCTCGGGCGTGAATTTGTGGACCGTGTGGCCCAGACCCCGGCTCTCACCCGAGCGCGTGAAGTCGGTGACCCAGATGAAGCCTTCGTGGTCGACCTCCAGCTTATGGGGCCTGACGAGCATCCCGGCGCCGAAGCTGCTCAGGAGGCGGCCTTCCCGGTCGAATTGCAGGACCGGGTCCACCGGATTGTCCAGGCACGGCGTGCCCCCGTCCCGCCCCGGGAACGACCCGCACCGCTCCGTGACCCAGATCGTACCGTCGGGCGCCACGTCGATGCCCAACGAGGAGCCCCATACCCTTCCTTCGGGAAGGCGACCCCAGTGGACTCCTTCCTCGTAGGGGTTGGGCCCGATGTTGGGCGCGCCGAGAAAGGAGGTGTCGGGCAGCTCGATGGGAAACTCGCCCTCGGGAAAGATTGGCCAATCGGCCAGCGGGGGGTCGTCCGACGGCGCTATCTCGCCGCAGGTGTCGGCGAACGGGCCGGGCGAGCCACCAATCTCTTGGATGGTCCAGGTCGCACTTGATCTCTGCATCGGACCTTCGGTCGATGCGACCACTGCCAAACCGGCCAGCCAACCGGTCGGTGCGTCTGCTACGACCGCCATGTCCGTCGGCGTCTCCGCCGGCGGCGGCTGTGCGGGAACCCAGAGGATCCATAGCGCAATCGCAGCGGGCATCACGACTATCCCGTGCGTCACGTCCCTGCGGAACCGGTTCGCCATCGTCATCTCCTCCACGAGTCACAGCTGTCGAGGCGCATAGTATGCCGCCACCGGCTCGGCAGCAAGTCGACGGCGAGGGGGTCAAATCCGTCCATTCGGGGCCGAACATTGGTCTAACATAGAGACCCCTCCCGAGCAT
>DUCH01000329.1 GCA_012959865.1 Myxococcales bacterium
GCACCGCCGGCTTCCCATGACCTTCTCCCAGGCCGCGGTCGACGAAGCCGACTCGATTCCAGAAAGAATTGGACAGGCCGAACTCACTCGCCGGGTCGATCTCCGGGATCGCTGCTTTATCACCATCGATCCTGAAACCGCTCGGGATCACGACGACGCTGTTTTTGTGGAAACCGCCGGGCCTTCGGCTTCCTCGCGGATATGGGTAGCCATCGCGGATGTTTCCCACTTTGTCGAGCCGGGGTCTGAACTCGATCGTCAAGCCTGGCTCCGCGGAAATAGCGTCTACTTTCCGGGTCGTTCGATCCCGATGCTGCCCGAACGCATTTCCAGCGATCTCTGCTCCCTGCGTCCCGATGTCGACCGATTGGTGATCGCCATCGAAATGGAGATAGGCCCGGATGGAAAGGTGGGGGTGTCGCGCCTGCACGAGGGGGTTATCCGCAGCCGCAGGCGGCTCAGTTATGCCCAGGCCGCCCGAAGCCTCAGTGATGCGGAAGTTGCCCAGGCGTCTTCCGACGACCGGTCTGGGCTCGACCGAGAGGTGCGTGCGCAAATTCGAAGTCTTGACGAAGTCACGGGGCGGATGGCACGGCGTCGCCGAGACGATCGGTCCATTGATTTTGATCTCCCCCAGCCCGAAGTCATCCTGGACCGAGCGGGGAGGCCCAAGGATATTCGGAGAGCGGCGATAGGGCCTGCTCACCGGATGGTGGAGGAAGCCATGCTGGCCGCCAATCAAGCGGTCGCCAGGGTTCTGCAGGAATCCGGACAGGCAACGGTTTTTCGTATCCATGAGCCGCCCGGAGTCGAAGACCTGCGGGAACTCGCCGATTTCTACCGCGGCATCGGCTTGCTTCGTGGCAGGCAGAACGCGCCGCTGGATCGCGCGGCCATTGCCCGGGCGCTACGCGAAGCCTCGGGGAGACCGGACGAGGCCGTGATCCACTACTCCACGCTACGGGCGATGAAACAGGCGCGCTACGCGTCGGACTCCAGTGGGCATTTTGCTCTGGGATTCGATGCCTATCTTCACTTCACGTCGCCCATACGTCGCTACGCAGACCTCGTGGCGCACCGGGCGGTTCGCCGAATGCTTTCGGGGCTGGCCGGCTCCCAGGAGACGGCTGAGTGGGCCGACCGGGTTGCGATTCGAACTTCCGCAAGGGAGCGCGTCGCCGTGGCGGCAGAACGTGAGATGATCGACCTCGCCCGATGCGCGGTCATGAGCGAGCGCGTCGGAGATCGTTTCGAGGGAACGGTCACCGGGGTTGCGAGCCACGGGCTCTATATCACTCTCGATGCGCCTTTCGTCGAGGGTATGGTTCGAATTTCGCGGCTTACCGGGTTCTTCGACTACGACCCGATCCGACATCGCCTGGTGGCACAAGGCTCGGGGCTTCAGTACCGGATTGGTGATCGCGTCAAGGTCGAAGTGATCTCGGTGAATTCTCTCCGAGGTTGGGTAGATCTCGATCTGGTGGTCGAGCCTCAAACGAAAACGACACCGCCGCAGGGCAAGAGCGTGCGACCGGAGACCAAGCGCTCGGCTAAGCGGGACCGTGCTTCGGCCGGGGTCAAGAGAGGTCGACAGCGCCGGGGGCGCCGATGAGATTCCATCCCAATTTTCGTGCCAGGGTTTAGCGGGGTCGGTGCGGGGCAACAGGCCGAGGGACCCGAAGGGCGAAGATGAACCCGGCCAGGGTGAACAGCAATCCTGTTTCGCTTGAACCGGTTTGCAGTGCGACGTAGCCGCCCAGCAGGCCCAGACAGCCAGCGGCAATCAAGGAAGCCAAGGCCAACCAGAGCGCCTTCCCCGGATGAATGGTGGCCGACGAAGCGAAGCGTCGCAGGAGGACCGCGGCCAGCGCGAGGGCGAGCCCCGCACCGGTCGTGTGAGGTTCGGGGTCGGGGGCAGGCGCATCGAAATTCCCGAGTGCGATGGCGCCGCCCGCCGCGGCCAGGAGTATGAGAACACTCCGATGGGTGTTTCGTAGTACGTGCCCGGCGGCTGGAGATTCGGATTTCAGCGACATGGTTCACGGACCCTTTCGCCTGACTCAACGCCACCGGGTACGACCGGACGCTTCGTTCGTTGGCTTCCGCTGGCACCCAGCGGGAGTATCGCGCATTCTTGCATGAATCATGCGGTTTTCCCGTCAGGTTCACTACGCCATCTACGGAGTATTTGATCTCGCCTACAATGGGGGTGGGAAAGCCGTGCAGGTGAGGGTGATCAGCGAGCGGCAGTCGATTCCCACGCGATATCTTGAGCAGATTTTCCAGCGGTTGCGCCGGGGTCTCATCGTGAGCGCGAAGCGTGGGCCGGGCGGGGGCTACCAATTGACCCGCGATCCGGCGGAGATCACCCTGGGCCAGATTATTGAAGCTGTCGAAGGTCCGATCGGGGGTCAGCCGAGGGTCGGGAAGGAAGAATCCGGTTCCGACGCAGGGGGCGTGAGTCCCGGGCAGCCGCACTTTGTATGGCCCATGCTCAGCGAGCGGGTGGCGGGGTTACTCGATGCCTTCAGTATCGCCGAACTATGTCGAATCGCTGCGACCCAGGGCGTGCCTCGTGCCGGCTCAGGGGGCCAGGACTACCAAATCTAGAGCCGGTGGGCCTCTCCCCTCCACTCGCGGAGGAGAGGGTTCTCGCGTACAATGGGCTCCGACTTTCTCCCGGGTTATCGAGCCGCGTGAGCGCGAACCCGAGAGCATCCTGCGGATGGCAAGGTGTTTCTGAGCCAGTTCGTAGTGAGTGACTAGGTAGAGCCCTCGCAGTTTTGTGCCTCGTTTGGTCATGCCCACGTCGTGAAACTCGTGGATGCAAGGTGATCGTCGAGGAAGAGCGGGAAGTGCGAGGGTCGGTCGCGGCGGGTTCTCAACCGCCGAGTCGAATTCGGAAGAAGCCGAGACGTACGTATTCGGGAAGTACTTTTAACGCGATGACTTCGAGTAAAGAACGGATAGCGGTGCGGGATCGCGTCGATCTGAATCGGAGTTCGCCTCGAGTGTCCATCGCGGCGACGGTTCTCAACGAACTCTGTCGTCATGCCCTGGATGCGATCCCCGAGGAGTGTTGCGGGCTGATTACGGGAACCGAGAAAGAGGTGTTTACGACGGTGCGCAGAATCACGAACGTTATGACGCGAATGCATGTGGCCGATGAAGCCTCGTTTCCGCGCGATGCCCGGACTGGGTATTACATGGCCGAGACTGAATACTTGAGCGCGCAGCATGAGGCCGAACAGCGGGGCGAAAGGGTGACGGCCGTCTATCACTCCCATGTGGATGCTGACGCCTATCTTTCGCCAGAGGACCGTGTTTTTGCCGAGAGCCCGATCTTTCCTTTCCCGGGCGCATTCCAGATTGTGCTGAGCGTCATCGGCGATCGCGTTAAGGACGCGGCTATTTTTGAAATAGATCCCCAGGTTGGAATTTTTACCGCGGACAGAGGTCGGTTGCTGCAGGCCGTCGAGCGATGAAAGTGTTGACCTCAAGGGCTTCCACGGTCAAAGCGGGCGTACTCGGCCTCCTCGGAGCACTGGCGATGTCGGCCTGTGCGACGCCGGGTGTGCCACTTGAAGAGGTCACCGACGCCCCCATCGCGCTGGTGTATTGGGATGGCCCAGCGGCTCGCCAGCGAGCCGAATTGATGGAGCAATTGAGCGGTCAGCGGGTCGATCCCAAGCGGCCCGGCATGGCGAGTATGGACGAAGTGATGCGAATGGCAGGATCGACGGGCGGGCTGGTGGCATCGCAGAAGTTGGCCCAAATTCCTGGGCGGATCGTGCTGTTGAACGCTCGTACCCTCGAGCGGACGCGTTTCTCCGGTGCGCCTCCCAACGCGCGCCCCTTGGCGTGGTCCCGTGACCATAAGCGAATGCTTTTCAATAGTGATCACCTCGAGGCCGGACGCAACCAGATATACGAGTGCGACATGGAAACCGGAGAAGTTCGCAGGTTGACCCGGGGCCCCGCCCATCATTTGGAGGGCGATTACGGGCCCCTCGACCAAATTCTGACGACATGGATCGGTTCTGACAATCGCGGTCAGAGCGCGGGAATGGACGTCCTCTCTCCCAGTGGCGAGAAGGTGCGTACCGTAGTCAGTGGGTTCTATCCCAGCGGCCCGAGGTGGTCGCCTCAGGAGGAACTGATCGTTTATGTGGAAGCGGACAATCGAGGTGGATCCAAGGATGCGTCGGTGGTTACCGTTCGCGGATCCGAAGCTGGGGGGAATGGACGACGAATCGGTCGGGGGCGTGACGCGATTTTTTCTCCCGATGGCAGCTGGATCGTCTTTTCGAGCCAAGGGCCGAAGGGCTGGCGCCTGCAACGGATGCGCCCCGATGGGTCTGCGCGGAAACTCTTGGGCGGAAGCACGCTGAGCGCGCGGTGGCCGGCAGTTTCCCCGGACGGCCAGCATATCGCGTATGTCTCGAACGAAGACGGGATTGATCGGCTCTATCTGCGGCGCATGGATGGCAGCGGGGACCGTATCCTCCTGGCCGATGGCGCTGCGGCTTTTCCGATCTGGTAGCCCGACGAACGGCGCGAAGCTCCAGCGATCCTGTTTGTCCACTCAATTGCAATCCAACTCAAAACAAGCGAACACAAAACAATCCAACTCAAAACAGTCCAACTCACAGGCCAAGAGTAGACGCCTTCACGGCCAACCCCCGCGCGACTTTCCGCGCGACAATTGAATAGAGGATTTTATGTCAAAAGAAACGCAACTTGATCTTGTTCCGGTTCACGGAGGACTCGATGAACCGGTTGATCGCGTCGTACCCCTCAACCAACGTGCGGAGTTTCTCGCCGAGGCCGGGAAACTTGCCTCGTTTCAGGTAAACGATGCCGATCTCTCCTCCGTTTATCGATTCTCGGACGGGGCACTCTCGCCCCTCGAAGGCCCGATGAAGCAGGATGAGTACAACCAAGTACTGGATTCTTCGGTAATCGTTCGCGGCGGGAAGCGCTACGCGTGGACGATTCCCTTGTCTCTGCCGATTACCGATGAGGAAGCCAGCGCGGTTTCGGCAGGTGATTCTCTGGCCGTTCGGAACGAAGCGAACGAAGTCATTGGTATCGTGAGCGACGTCGAAGTCTTCGATTGGGACAAAGCCAGGTATGTGGAGAGCGTTTACGGTACCCATCGAATGGACCACCCGGGTGGCAGCATGGTGGCCGACGACTCGCGCGGGAAGCTTCTGGGAGGAAGCCTTCGTACGCTCCCCCAGCCCTCGCGCGCCGACTATGCCGAGTACATGCTTTCTCCGAGGATGGTTCGCGCCCTGATTCGCGATCGAAAATGGGAACGGGCACTCGCCTTTCAGACCCGGAATCCCCTTCACCGAGCGCATGAGTACGCGCTGGTTTCTGGTGTGGAACAGTTGACCGCCCAGGGCCATTTTACTGGAGCTGTACTCAACCCGCTCGTTGGAGAACTTAAGGGCGATGATGTTCCGGCTTCTGTGAGGATGCGTTGTTATCGCGAATTGCACGCCAAGAAACTCCTTGGCGATGGCGACAAGGATGAGTCGCTCTGGGAGAAGGCGGGTTACTCGCTCTCGGAAGTTTTTGAGCTGATCGGCCTCGACATCAAGATGTTCTATGGAGGTCCTAAGGAAGCCGTGATGCATGGCATCTATCGGCAGAATTACGGATTCAGCGATATCGTGATTGGGCGTAAGCACGCTGACGCACCTTTCGCCGACGGAAGTCCGATCTGGGGCGATTTTGATGCGCACGAGATCTTCGAAAAACTCGAAGGTGAACTCCGAATCCAGCCCTGCAAAATCGGTTTTGCAGCATATTATGAATCACTGGGGCGAGTCGATTTGACCGAACGTCACTCCGATGAAAAGCCGTTTGGCATCAGCGGAACGAAGGTGCGCGAGCAACTCAAAGCTGGAGAGCGGCCCGATGCGAGGATCATGCGCCCGGAAACCTCAGATGTTCTCATCCAGGCCTATCGACCCTGATCGACATTCAGGAGTCCTGTTCGCCCCCTCGCGGCACCTCCAACTCAATGTGGAGAGTTAGGGGAACGGATTTTCCCCCTGGTCCCGAAAGGGCCAGGGGGATTTGGACTCTCCTGCTGCTGGTTTTCGCAACGGCCCCAGCCGACGCGATCTCGAAGTCCTCCTGACTGGCGACCCTGGAAGACTTTTGCGATCGATCTTCGGATTCGATCCTGGCCGGGGGATCGAGGAAGATGTCGATCAGGCCGGCGCTGACCTCGTTTGATGCGGGTTCAGCGAGAATAGATGCTTCGAGCATCGCTGAGATCGCCGATTCGTTCGCGGGAGCGGAGGAGTCGGCGGAGGCGAGCCAAGGGTCGTCTGGATGCGGGCTTGCAGGCATGGAAGCGTCGGTTTCGAGCGAGGTTTGCGGTTCTCCGTCGTGCTCTCCGAGTGCCCGAACAAGAGACGCAAGTGGCTCGCGGAATGTTTTGGGCAGCCCGGGGATCACTTCGTAAACCGCCACCGGAACGATTTGAAGGCTCTCCAATATGTCTTTCATGTTGGTGAAATCAGCCATCCCGGCTTCCCGGGTGTACTGAATCGCCAGGGGAAGATCTCCCGGCACCCGCCCGTACGCCGCGAGAGCCGAGCGCAGTTCCTTCAGGCTGGCGAGATTTTGTTTCTCGTAGTCCGGGTCCGGATCGATCACGACCACCATGGCGTCGGTGCCGTCAAGGAGTTGTAGCCGGGATGGGGCGAGATCGGGGGCGCTCGGGGTCGAGACCAGCTTCAAGGCCGATCGAGCACCGTCTCGCACGCTGAGAGCCAGGGAGAGTTCTTCGTACCAGGACGCCGGGTCGATGCTCGTGGGGAACCGAGTTCGCCCGCAGTTCTCGCTCGGTGCCAGGCCCTCTGCGATAGAGTCGAAAATTCCCAACGTGTTGACGCTCTCGGGCCCCCAATAAACGATGCGCAATTCGCTCGGATACGAGCCGGCGAAGTTCGTCATCAGGCCAGGCCTTTTTTGTCGAGGAGGCGCCGGGCATGACTCGAGATGGCGCTTGATACGTCCTTGCTTTTCATCAGAGCGCGCAGGTCTCGAGCCTGAAGATAGTTCAAAAATTTGACCGCCTGGGGGAGAGGTGTCTTGGGGTTCGTAGTCAGGGCGAGCTTGACCGAGTAACTCCGAGTCCATTCCTTGTTGCTCGCAATCATACGTAAAATTTCGTCCGAGACCGAACGCGATTGTGCGATGCTGACGATCTCGCTTTCGGTGATTTTGGGACTCTGTAGCGCGGATAGGGCGACGACCTTGTTTCGATCCTTGATGAGGAGATTGCGGGCTTCCTTGCCGCCAAGTCGTGCAAGCTTGATTTTTTGCATAACGCTCATTTTTTGGATCGCTGCAAAAATGTTGTCGGTGCTTACCGCTTCCTGGTTCTCCTCCTCGGAAGTCAGCAGCTTAGCGGTGGCGAGGGACTGATCGCCCAGTGCCGCAAGAACGGCTCGGGTCGCTTCTTCTTCGGTGGGCTCTCGCACCGAGGCGTTCTCCTCCTCACCGGCTACCGCAATCCCGAGGAAACTGAGAATTCGTTCGATCACCGCGCGGCCGGTTAGGGGGTTCTCGCCCAGGGCCTCGACAATTTTGTCCTCGCGTTGAAGCCTTTCCTGATTGTTGCTCACGATATCCACCACACTTCGCAGGGGGAGCGAGGCGAGGAATGCGATCGTTCGGTCCGATGTCGCCGGGTTCAGGGCGATCGCCTGGCAGAAGGCTGCATTCTCGCGGTGGAGTTGAGCTAGATGAGCGAGCAGGGCAGGATGGGCAGATCCGTTGAGGGTGGGATTGAGGATCTGCTCCGGCAAATTCGCGAGGCTTTTGCGTGCTTCGATTTGGACTTCCTGCTCGGGGTCGTGACAAAGCGCGAAGAGCAGGGTGGCGAGATCGAGGGGTTCCAGGGGAAGCGCTCCGCGAGCGGCCAGCTTACGCACTTTCAGGGGGGCATCCCGGCGCGCGTACTTTTCGGCCGTCGGGGAGAGCACCAGCCGGATCTTGCTTTTTGCGGCGCCTGATTCCAATCGGGATCCTCCTGAATTTGGACTCGCAGGCCTCGGCGCCTGGGTTCTGAGTTGGCCAACGTGACGTCATGGCGGGGTGTAGCGGCGGGGCCTAGGCATCGTGTGCGGAAAATCAGGCGACTTGGTTGTGCCGAATCCCCCGAGGCATGCCTAGCGATTTTTCTCGAACAGGATACGCAGTCCTTCCAGGGTAAGGAACGGCACGACTTGTTCGATCAACCTGCTTTCCTCGGAAATCTTTCTCGCCAACCCTCCCGTCGCAATGGTCCGAGAGTCTTCCCCGAGTTCGGGCAGAATTCTTTCCACCATTGCATCCACCATCCCCGCGTAGCCGAAAAGCAGTCCGGATTGCAAAGCGCCCGTAGTGGTCTTCCCGATGACACTTCGAGGTCGTGCGATCTCGACTCGGTGAAGCTTGGAGGCGCGTTCAAAGAGTGCCTCCATCGATATGTGGATGCCTGGGGCGATGACGCCTCCCATGTATTCTCCGTTGCGTGAGATGCAATCGAAAGTCGTGGCCGTGCCGAAATCCACCGCAATGATCGGGCCGCCAAAGGTTTCATATGCGGCGACTGAGTTGACAATTCGGTCCGCACCGACTTCATGGGGGTTTTCATAGCGGACGGGCATTCCGGTTCGAATGCCAGGACCGACCACCAGGGGTGGGAGGGAGAAAAGTTTGAGCGCAACGCGTTCCCAAACTGGCAGCATGGGAGGAACAACGCTGGAGAGGATGATGTCGGTGACCTCATCGATCCTTCTTCCGTCGTGGTCAAAGAGCGAATGCAGGGAGATGGCGAGTTCGTCGGAGGTCTGGTCCCGATGAGTCGAAAGCCGCCAATGGTGTGCCAATTCGCCTTTCCCGTTGGCATAATCGAATATGCCGAGGGATATGTTCGTATTCCCGATATCAACGACGAGCAGACACGTTTCTGGCACGATTGGGCTACTCCTTGGGTGAATCATCCTTGCAGATCGTCACATCTCCGGCCAGTACCTCGATGCGCTGTTTCGTCGCCTGGTCGATTTGGAGGGCACCGTTGGCCGCGATGCCCGCCGCGATGCCTTCGATGCGTTCACCGCCCACCTGGGCGACGGTGACCTTTCGGCCCAGCATATGAAAATGTTTATCGAAGCGCGGGCGCAGTTGAGCCAGCCCGCCCTGGGCGTGTTCCTCCAGAACGTTCTCGAGATTTTGAAAGAGTCGGCGCGTAAATTCGACCCGGTCTACGGGATTGCCGGAGTGAGACAGAAGACTCGTCGCCCGATCTCGGAATTCATCGGGAAAGTGTTCGCGCTCAAGATTCAGGTTGACTCCGATTCCGAGAATCGCGTAACTGACGCGATTTTCCTCGGCTCCGAGCTCCATCAGGATTCCGGACGTCTTGAGTCCCCCGAGCAGCACATCGTTGGGCCACTTGATCTCCAGTTTTGCAGCTTTGCCAAGGACATCGATTACGGTCTCGGCGACGGCGACTCCGGCAGCAAGGAGGAGTGTGGGCGCCGAGGCGGTGTCGAGATCTGGTCGCAGGACGATGGAAGTGTAGAGGTTCGAATAGGCGGGTGAAAAGAAGCTTCGCCCCAGGCGGCCGCGGCCGGCCGTCTGGGCTTCGGCGATGACCGCCATGCCATGAGGGGCCCCCGCTCGAGCAAGCTCCGCGGCCACGCGATTGGTCGAATCGGTTTCGTCGAGGTGCTGAATTTCCTGGCCCAACCACCGAGTCTCCAGTCCGCAGGAAATTTCCTCGGGGTAGAGACGGTCGGGGCTGGCAATCAGGCTGTAGCCGCCTCCGGGCGCTCCGTCGATCGCATAGCCGCGCTTGCGGAGGGTGCTGACATGCTTCCAGACTTGGGCTCGGGAAACCCCAAGTTGGGAGGAAAGTTCTTCGCCCGAGCAGGGAATCTCGCCCGCATTTCGTAGAGACTCCAGAACTCGGCGTGCCCCTTCGATCATGCGGGTGCACGCGCGTGGGTGCCGTCCTCGAGTTCGAGCGCTACATCGGCGGCGGGCGCGGAATGAGTCAGGGTGCCCAGGGAGATCCGGTGCACTCCGGTCTCGGCGTATTGCTTGAGATTCGCCAGGGTGATTCCCCCGGAGGCTTCGAGCGTCGCCCGGTCGCCGAGATGTCGCACGATGGCCCGGACCTGATCCGGAGTTTGATTGTCGAGCAAAAGGAAATCCGCGCCGGCCCGGCAGGCATTCTCGGCGTCTTCAAGGGATTCGACTTCGACTTGTACCCGCATGCCCGGGGTGGCGCCTCGGAGAGCAGCAACGACGGCGTTCTCGACACTGCCCGCCGCCGCAATGTGGTTGTCTTTCAGGAGAATACCGTCGTAAAGGGCAAATCGATGATTGGTCCCCCCTCCGCAGGCGACAGCAAATTTGTCCAGCGCCCGCCAACCCGGCAGCGTCTTGCGTGTATCCACGATCTGGCATTCGGTATGGGTGACCGTCGCCACGTAGAGACGTGTCAGGGTGGCGACCCCGCAGAGTCTCCCGAGAAAGTTTAGGGCCGTGCGCTCAGCGGCAAGAATTCCCCGCAGAGAGCCCTCGAGTCGCATCAGGACGCGCCCGGCTTCGACTGTCTCGCCTTCTTTGGCCGCGCCCTCTATCCGGATTTCAGGATTGACCGCACGAAGGACTTCGCCGACGACAAAAAGCCCCGAGACGGTCAGTGCCGTTCTGGCCTCGATTCGCGCTGAACCGCGGTGGGCGGCAGGGATGACGAGATTTGAGGTGACATCCCCTGTGCCAATGTCCTCGGCGAGGGAGAGATCGATGAGTTTCTGGTAGGCTGAAAGCGGTGGCGGGTTGAGAACGGTTCGCACAACGTATTCCCTCGGACCCGGGGTGGGTGCTGGGCCGCAGTCTAGAAGAATGAAGGGGAATTATCATTTCGGGGCAGTGGCCGGAGCCCGGGTTGTTTGGCTCTGGGATCGCGAAAAACTACTTGTCGTCGGCCTTCATTCGCCGGATTTCTTCCCGAATCAGGCTCTCGGCCATGCCGGGAATCACCTCCCAGGCGATGGCCTCGATTCGCCCAACCAGCAACTGGATCACCGCTTCGGGGAGTTCGGCGAAGGCTTCTTGGGCAACCTGCTCGGGAGACCCGTGGAGAGCGCTCTGGACGGTGCCGGGGCGGCCAAGGCCGACTTCTGGGTCTTGGCGCGGGGCGGGGTCGGAGCGCTCGAATTCCGGCGCCTGGGGGCGGGGATCAGATGTCGCCTGGGAGCTGAGCGGAGCCAGGGAACCGAAAGTAATCGATTCCGGATCTTCCGAAGGCGTTTCCGAGCTTTCCGAGCTTGAAGTGCCGAAGTCAAAGGCATCGTCCAGGGAGCCGACTGAATCCAGAGCGTCGGCTCCGATGGGGGCAACATCGCCCCCGAGATAATCCTCGGGGAGCGGGAGCGCCTCAAGTAAATCGGCATCGCTGGCCAAGTCGAGATCGTCGGCCAGAGCACAATCCTCGGAGAGTGGGGCCGGATGCGTCATTCCCGTGGCGGTCGCGGGTTCCTCCGAAAGATTGAGGGCGGCGGGGTGCTGCGGATGCAGAGTCTCCGCTGCTGGATCTGGAGCCAGCAGGGAATTGAGGCGCTGGATCAGGGTATCGGCTTCGAAGGGTTTTGTGATGTGATCATCGGCTCCCGAAGCTTGGGCCTTCGCGGGGTCGAAGGGGTCGAAAGCGCCGGCCAGAAGAACCACGGGGATGCCGGAGAGTTCCGGGCTCTCCTTAATGGCTCGACAGACCTGATAGCCGTCCCGGCCGGGCAGGCCGACATCGGCCAGTACAATATCTGGACGTACGGAATGCGCGATCTCGATGGCCTCGTCGCCGTTGCCCGACGCGATCAGTTCGAACTCCAATTCCGCTAGCCCACGTTCGATCAGTCCCTGGATCACATCGCTGTCGTCGGCGAGCAAGAGCGTTCGGGTCATCGGATTTCCCAGCTAGGTTCGAAAGAGCCCCGGAGTCAGCCCGGTTTGCCGCGCTGGCGGAGCGTACCGCTCATCATCGGCCCGGCCCAGGCTTCCCGGCGGGGCCTTGAAGGTTTATTGTCGACCGCGGCCGGGCGTGGGGGACCCGGGTGTTGTCGACCCGGGAGTGCGGGGATCTCTGTCTGGGGCGCAAAGCTGAGACCGCGCGCGTGAATTTCTTGAACTAGCAGTCCACCATGCCCTTGAGCTTGCCTCGAAGCCGCATTACGGCCTTGGTGTGAATCTGGCAGACACGACTTTCGGTGATGCCCAGGATGCTGCCGATTTCTTTCATGTTCAGGTCTTCGTAATAGTACAGCGACACGACCAGGCGCTCTTTTTCGGGCATGGAGCCGATGGTATCGGAAATCAGGTTCTTGCTTTCGAGAAGTTTGATCGAGTCGAAGGGGTTTTCGGAATTGGTGTCCTCGATGACATCCGAGAACGTTCCGGCACTTTCACCGTCGGCGTTGATGCCCCGGATCTCCTCAAGATTGATCATGGATATTCCGCGCACCTGGTTGACCAGGGTGTGGAATTTTTCCATGTCCAGGCCCATGGACTCCGCGACTTCCTTCTCGGTGGCCGTTCGACCCAGTTGCTGCTCGAGTTCCCCGTAGGCACTTTCGAGTTTGCGGCTCCGCTGTCGCACACTTCGCGGAACCCAATCGAGCGCGCGAAGTTGATCAAGGATTGCGCCCTTGATCCGAAATTCCGCGTAGGTTTTGAATTTGCAGTTCTTCTCGGGGTCGTACTTGTCGATCGCGTCCATCAGGCCGATCACCCCGGTGCTCTGAAGGTCATCGAGGTCGATATGCGAGGGGAGGCGGACAGCGATTCGATTGACGATGTACCGGACCAGAGCCGTGTGCTCAAGGATGACATCCTCCTTGATCGAGGCGGGAATCTCGTCGTACTTTTCCTTGGCTTCTCGGAGTACTGCTTCCATCATCTTTGATCTCCTGGCTGGGTCCATCCGGGTTTTTGATGTGCTTTTGGGCCTTGGTCGGATCTGGAATCCGACATGAATCGCGTTGTCAGGCTTCTGTAAAGCACGCATCGTGCCAAGAATTAAAATTACATTGGAAAATTGGCTCTGAATCGGTCGAAGAATGCCAATTTTACGCTTCGGACATCCTAAGTACTAGCATTTAAAGGATAAAATAATCTGTCCAAATTGAGCCACCGGCTTCGGATGCCCTCCGTCACTCCTGAAAAATCCGCTCTCAGCGGCCAAAAGTGACCAAGTCCGTCGGAGCGCCGACGTTTTGCGTCGGTAGTCCGTACCAAAGCGTGCGAACGGGTACGGCTCGGTGCATCGGCAACTGGGCCCCGGCAGGTCGCTGCTCCTGCGGTTTTTCGCTGGAAGGCGAACTGCAGGGGGCCAGCAGGTTCCGGGTTCATGGCGGCCAGTATCAGTCGGGAGGGGTCAACTCGCGTTTCTTGATCTTCTCGATGAGGGTCGTGCGGTTGACGTCGAGCAATTGCGCGGCGCGGTTCTTGTTCCATTTCGTACGAATCAGCGCCTGGCTGATCAGACTCTTCTCGAGTTCTTCCACGGCCCGGTTGAGCGAAAGACCCTCGGCGGGCAGTTCCCGAGTCGGTGTTAGGGGTTTGGGGCCCGAACTGAGGGAATCGGGCAAGTCGGAGAGCTGGATTCCGTCTGCACCGCACAAAATGGCAAGGCGCTCCATCAGGTTCTCGAGTTCTCTTACGTTTCCTGGCCAGTGGTAGGTGGACAACCGCGCCATGGCCTCCCCGCTGATCGTCGTGTTCTTCGCATCACGCCCCTGACCGACGATGCCCAGAAAGTGGTGCACCAGCAGGGCGACATCTCCGCCTCGGTTGCGCAGGGCGGGAACCTCGATGGGGACGACGTTGAGGCGATAGTAAAGGTCCTCCCGAAAGAGCTTTTCCTCAATCAGCCCGGGCAAATTCTGGTGGGTCGCCGCGACGATTCGAACATCAATTCGCCGGGTCTTGGACGAACCAACGGGCTCAAAGGAACGCTCCTGCAGGACACGCAGGAGCTTCACCTGAAGGTTGGGGCTCATGTCCCCAATTTCATCGAGAAAGATCGTGCCGCCGTCCGCGCGGCTAAAGCGTCCTTCCCGGCTCTGGTGGGCCCCGGTGAAGGCCCCTTTGATGTGGCCGAAGAGTTCCGATTCGAGCAGTTCTTCGGGAATAGCGCCGCAATTCACCGTCACCAGGGGCTTGTCAGCTCGGCGACTGTTGTAGTGAAGCGCCTGGGCGACAAGTTCTTTCCCCGTGCCGCTCTCGCCCGTGATGAGCACGGTGCTCTCTGTATCCGCAACTTTTTCGATCAGGGAGAGCATCTTGCTCAGTCCTTCACTCTTGCCAATAATCCGATCGAATTTGTGGCGGGAGTGAAGCTCGCTCTTGAGTCGACGGTTTTCGCTCTTCAATTGACCGTGCTCGATGGCTTGATCGACCAGTCGGCGGACTACGTCGAGGCGTTCTTGTTCGAAGGGCTTCTCGAGGTACCAGAATGCCCCCGCGCCCAGGGCTTCCAGGGAACGTTCAGAACTCCCGAATCCGGTAATGACAATACAGGGCAGGTCTGGGCGGATCTCGTGAATTCGCTTCACGACATCGAGACCATTCATTCCGGGCATCTTGATGTCGCAGAGGACGAGGTCGACCGAGTGGCCATTGAGAAACTCAAGGGCATCGGGCCCATTGCACGCGCAGGAGATGGTGTGCCCCTGGCGCTTCAGAATGCGCTCGAGTGCCCGCCTGTATAGATCCTCGTCGTCAACGATGAGAACATGATTTTTCGACACGAGCGGGCTCCGCCTAGCGGAGGGGGGCAGGGACAGAATAGAATGGGTCTCCTCGGGCATCAACCCACCGGTCGCCGCCGGCGATTGTCCCTCAAGGGTTGAGCGCAGGCGTCGATAGAATCTGCATGACAACTGTTATGGCGGCGGGCGAAGGCGGTTCTGTCCTGATCTGGGTGCCGTGCAAGCCGGGCTCGATGGCGGCCGCTTTCCAACGTGTGCTCGACCCTCGTGATTGCCAAATGTGGATCGTGGACGGGATCGCGGGGCTCGATCGGGTCCCTACTGGCCTGGAACCCACTGTGGTCGTTCTGGAGACTTCTCCTGCTGATCCGGCTCTCACGCGCTCGATGACCGCACTATTCGCGAGTTGGCCTCGGGTGTCGTTGGTTGTGCTCGACGAGTCCGGTTGCGTTGAACGCGCCGTAGAGGCTATGCGACTCGGCGCTTTTGATTACGTTGCCGAGTCCGTTCGTGATTTAAGCCGGGTGGGGGACGCCATTCGCGGCGCGCTGAATCGACGGGAGAAGGCGGCCGAGAGGCCCGATCCAATCCCGCTCTCCTTGGCTGCGTACGAGCAGAGGGCGCTCGAACGCGCGTTGAACGAGAATGATGGCGATGCTCGCCGAGCCGCGCGCTGTCTCGGGATTGGTCGGAGTACATTTTACCGGAAGGCTTCAAAGCTGGGCATGGTGGACTGCCAGAAGCCGGAACGGCCGGGGCGGGCCTCTCGTCGTCCGCGCCCGGGGGTTGGTCACTCGCCTTCGATCGGGTAGATTCTCGACTCCCCCCGTACCGGTATGGGTTTGTGTCGTGGTGGGAGCAGAGAGAGTTGAGCCTGTAAGGGCCGTCGCGCGGATAACCATCCTCCAAGTTCCTGGGCCAGCTCAGGAGAAGCCGGAGGCTGCGCCCCGGCTTCGCGGAGCGGACGACGGGGACCTCGGAGACGTCGGTCGCGGATCGCGGGTGGGGTCCGAAGGGCTGGATTCACCTGAGTTCGTGCGTGCGGACACGATGCGGGCTCTCAGCCAGATCGGGGCCGAGGTAGAACTCCTTCCCGCGTCCGATGTGTCCCAGTGCATCGCTTTGGCCGGGCGCTTCGATATCGATCTGATCGTTCTCGATCGTTGTACTCCCGAGACGGTTGCAAGCGTCTTTGAGTCTGAGATCGTTCGTGGCACGCCGGTTGTCGTGGTGATTCCTCCGGCGGCCTCGGAGTCCGAAGCCCTGGATGCGTTCCGTCACGGGGCCGCTGATTGTGTTCGCGTCGGTGATGACTATTCCGAGGTTCTGGCTCTTGTTGCGATGGAGCAAATTCGTCGCTGGCGGCAATTGCGCGATCGGGAGGCCTCGCGGAGCAAGATTCAGTGGCTGGAAAGTCTCAACGAGGCCATCGTGAGCGAGATTCCGGTGGCTTTGGCTGTGCTTGACGAAGCCCGGTGCGTGGTGGAGATCAACCCCGAGTTCGAGCGAAATTTTGAGCTGTCTCGCGAGAATGTTCGGGGGGTCCACATTCAAACGATCCTGCCCCCGGAATTGGTCGAGAGCTGCGACCTGATGCAGTTACTTCCGCCACAGGGCTTGGGGCTACCCGACGGCTCTCGTCTGGCGCGCATGGTCGAAAGCGGCGGTTGCGAGTTGGTCTTCGACGTTCGGAGTCGACGCCTCGATACGGATGGCCATATTCTGTTGGCGCTGTCGAATGTTACGAAGACAGAGTTTCTGAGTCGAAGACTGGGAGAACTCGAGCGCTTCAATGACCATGTCGTCCAGAGTATCAACAGCGCGCTGATGGTGATCGATGCTGACGGAACGATCTCGTTCGCGAATCCCACGGCGGGCCAGATTCTGGGGCACCCCGAAGCCGAACTGAAGGGGCAGCCCGTCGATCGTTTTTTCCCGCCCACCGGCGAGGCACCCTCTCCGCTCAATCGGGTTCTTCGAGACGGGATTCGCTCCAAGGGGGGCGAAATGATGCTTTCACGGGCCAGTGGTGGTGCGATTCCCATCGGCATTTCCTGTACGCCTCTGCTGGGAGAGGAAGGCCGGATCCAGGGCGCCGTGGCCATCTTTCAGGATCTCAGTGAAATCAAGGAACTCCAGCGTCAGGTTCTCCAACAAGAAAAAATGGCCTCAATCGGGCAACTGGCAGCGGGCATCGCCCACGAAATCAACAATCCGGTTGGCTTCATTCATGCCAACCTTGCACAGATGTGCGAGTACCTGGACGATCTTTCCGAATATCTCGATGCGACGGGCGATCTGAATCGGGCGATTCGTCTGGGAGCCGCTCCCGAGATCAATCGAGCGGCGGATGCCCTCGAGGAGAAGGCGTCAAAAATCGAGATCGACTATCTGCGCAAGGATTTTGCGAGTGCGCTGCGGGAATCGCTGGAGGGTTCAGAGCGAATTCGCCACATCGTGAGCGATTTGCGTGATTTTTCCCATCAGGGCGGGCTGACGACGACCCTCGCCGATGTGAACCAGTGTGTGGACTCCACGGCGAATATCGTTTGGACAATGATGAAGCACTCGGTTGAGCTGAAAAAGGACTATCGCGACCTGCCGGCTTTGCTCTGCCACCCCATGCAATTGAAACAGGTCTTCATGAACTTGCTGGTCAATGCCTATCACGCCATCGAGGAGAATTTCGATGCGGCATCGGAAGCGGTCGGGGTCATCGAGATCTCCACGCGGGTGCGCGATGAAGGGATCGAGATTCGCGTTCGGGACACGGGTGCGGGGATCGCTGAAGAGAATTTGCAGAGAATTTTCGACCCTTTCTTCACTACCAAGGAAGTCGGAGCCGGAACGGGTCTGGGTTTGTCGACCTCATATGGCATCATTCAAAAACACGGCGGAGAGATGACTGTGACCAGCGAACCGGGCAAAGGGGCCTGCTTCGAAGTTTTTCTCCCGTTGACCGGCGGTCCGCAACCCGATGATTCGATCACGCAGAGCGATTCGTAGATCGCCATTGCCATTGCCATTGCCATCGAAGGAAGGGGTCAGCATGATGAATCTTCTGATAGTGGATGACGACACGGGGATTCTGGCGGCTCTCAGGCGCTGCCTGCGCCGAGAGGGCTGGAATATTCTCCTGGCCGATTCGCCGCGCAAGGCTTTGCGTATCCTTGACGAGGACCCGGTGGATCTCGTTCTCTCCGACCATAAGATGCCGGGGATGACCGGGACGGAGCTCTTGGCCGAGGTGGCTCGACGCCGGCCAAATACGGTTCGGCTCTTGATCACGGGCTGGGCTGAGGCTGTGACCGAGAAGGAGCTTCAGGAAATCGGCATCGAGGCATTGATCCCGAAGCCTTGGGATGATGCTGAGCTCAAGGCGATCCTTCATCAGCATCTGGGTTGAGCGATCGACTGGGTCAGCTCGTCTCGTCTCGGCCGTGCTTGCGCAGGTAGTCCATGTCGGAATCCTGGCTGTTTTTCGCACCGAAGGTCAATATGCGAAACCGTTGTTGACTGCCGCGGCTGTAGTAGATCCTTCCCTTGCCCGCGAACCCGAGTTCGAAGATGTTGAGATGATTGGGCAACCCGCCCACTTTGCGCCGGACAGCGACGTTGTCGGTTTCTTCGGCCAATCGTTTGATGACCTCTTCCGCCTTGAGCTTCATGGTTTCGTCGCGTAGGGCGAAGAGCGTGTCGATTGCATGGTCATCGAACTCGATGGTCTTGTAGAGCGTGCGTAAGCGACGCCCCAGCGCCTCAGCGCCCTTGCCGCGCGAACTGCCTCCGCCCTTGGCTGCTTGTTTGAGGTTCTTCTCGAGTTGTTTCAGTTCCTCTTCCTTGGTGGTGATGTCGCCCGCGGCTTCTTCGAGCAATTCTTCGAGAGCAGTCACCTCCTGGGCCAAATCAACGGCCCGATCGGCGGATCCCCGAAGCTCTTCCTCGCGACTGGCGAGGATGCTCAGCTTGTTCTGAAGTTCGCGCCGTTCGGACTGAAGCTCGACGATCTCCGCTCCCTGGGATTGCTCTGAGGGTTCGATGGTTTTGAGTCGCCTACGGGCGCTGATCAATTCATTTTCGATTTCCGCCGCGCGCCCCGCCGCGCGGTCGCGTGCAGCCACCGCGTCTTGGGTCTGTCGAGCGTATCGCCGCTGATTGGCCCGATTGTATACGTAGAGGCCCCAGAGGAGGAGCGACGCGTAGGTGATCAATATCCCGTTGGCGAGCAACGAGGTATGAGGAACCGAGACCGTGACGTCGGTGGAGGCCGGCAGTAATTCAACGG
>DUCH01000330.1 GCA_012959865.1 Myxococcales bacterium
TGAGTCGGCCATGGGCACTCCTGGGTGAGTTAAGAGCTCAGGCTGTTCGGAGTCTAGTGTAGTCGAGGGCCCGATCGCTATTCAAATCCGGCTCAGGAGAGTTCGGGTCAGGTCAGCCGACTGGTCTGGGCAGGGCGACGTCTCCGAGGGCTGGGGCGCCTTGGAAACGAGGGAGTCAATGCACTCGGCGTGCGCGCACTCGCAGATCTCGAATAATTTCGTTTAGCGGAAGTGGTTGCGGATCATTCGGCGCGTGTGCGAGGTAGCGTTCAAGGTCGGCGAGGGCCGGGCCGGCGCACCCCAGTTCTCGATAGATCAGTCCACGGTCTCGGAGTTCCACCGGGTCGTCGCCGGACAGAAGAAGAATTCTTTCACTGCAAGCAAGGGCTTCTTCGTACTCTTTTCGTGAGACATGGAGAAGTTTTAGATTGCGCAGAACGCGCTGAAGGATTTCTCTCGTCGATACGGTCTCGAGCATCTTGGCTGTCAAGTCGACGGGCCTTCCGGCGACTTGCTTCAGCCGATTTCCGCATTCATCTGGGCTCAAAATCTTTCCAAAGAAGGGATCGACAATGAGTTCTCGACAGTCGGCATAGACCTTAACCAGAAAGTGACCCGGGAAGCCGACGCCAGAAGACAGCAACCCGACATTCCGGGCCACATCAAGGTAAATGATGGCGAGCGTGATGGGAATGCCTTTGCGAGTTTTGAGCACCGCGTCCAGGAAGCTATTCAGCGGATCCGAGTAGTTCTCCGTGTTTCCCGCGAAGCCTTCGGTCTGGAAGAGAACCCGGTTGAGAATTTCGACTCGATGAACATCTGAGGTAGCGGCTGCACAATGGGGCCTAATTCGCTCGCCGAGGGCGGCGAGTTCGCCGAGCCAATAGCCGACGTCCACTTGGGGCCGAGACTCGGCGGCGATCCATAGCGCCATCTCGGCGAGGGGGATGTCGCTCGGGGGCAGTGCCGCGAGTTGCATGAAGCGTTCTCGCGCTTTTTCTTTTTGAGTGTGGCTCAAGTGAGTCCCTCTGTGACCACGCCTGACGGTTGAGTCGTCCGAGTTTCCGGGTCCGGATCTGACCTGATAGAGGGGGAGGCTAGGGGGCGGCTGCCTCCCTCCGGAGGAAGTCCACTGTGATCTCGCGGTGGGCGATTCGCCAGCCTTCGGCGGTCCGGATAAACCGGTCCCGGTATTCGCCGACCATGACAGGGCCCTCCAGTGGAGAGAGACGTCGCCCTTCCTTTCCGTCGTGCCGGTAAAGTGTCAAGTAGACGGTCCCCTCCGCGTGATCCGCGTCAAGAACGTCGATCGAAAAGTTGTTGCAAACATGGCGCGACATGCGGCTAGTGTTCGCTTGTCGTTCTGCCATTGCTTTTCGGATTTGTTCCCGACCGTCGAGGGTCGCCTCGGCCGATTTCCAAACTCCGTCCTTCGTGAAGAGATCAGCGATTCGCTCGGCTTCATCGTGATCAACGAGATGGCAGTAGCGGGTAACCAGACGTTCGCAGTCGCGCTCGATCACGAGTCGTTCAAGAGAGTCCATCCGATTTCTCCTTTTCTGGAGGCGGTTCAGAGGGGTTCCAGACCTATCTGGAGAAATTCGCTCTTTATCCCCGTTCAGCATATCCGAAAGGGACCGACGTCGAAGGCCGAGTCGAAGGAATTCTCAACCAAAAAGTGACTGGTGGGTAGGCGGTCCACTCAGGGCAGGAAGGTACCCCCATTCACACCGAGCACTTGCCCGGTGACCCAACTGGCCTCGTCGGACGCCAGATAGATCACCGCGGCACCGACATCGTCTGGTGTTCCCAGGCGCCCAGTCGGCTGGCTGGCCGCCATCCCCTTGAGGGAGGCTTCGTCGCCAACGTTGGCCATCAGGCCGAGGGCCACCGTGTTGACGGTGATTCCGTTTCGAGCAACTTCGAGCGCCAGATGTCGCTGAAAGCCAATGGCTCCGGATTTCCCGGCGCCATAAAGGGCTATGCCCATGGGTAGGCCGGTTTGACCGGCGCCCGAAGAGATAGTGATTATTCGACCCCACCCACGCTCGCACATCCCGTCCAACACGGCCTTGGCGCAATTTGCCGGGCCATAGAGGTTGACGTCAATGAAGCGTCGCCAGTCAGAGACTGGCATTTCGCGAAATTGGGCGAGTTCCATCGTGGGTCCGCCACCCGCGTTGCCGGCGTTGTTGACCAAGATGTCTATCGGTCCGAAATTTTCCGTGATTTGATTGACACCCACCTGGACTTCGTCGAAGTGAGTTACGTCGAAGGGCGCAGCGCTCGCGTCGCCCCCGGCGGCTTGGATCTGCTTAACGGTATTTTGCGCGCGATTCGCGTCAAGATCGTTTACGACCACGCGGGCGCCCTGGCGGGCAAGGTTCCGGGCAATGCCCGCTCCCATACCCTGGCCTGCGCCAGTGACAAGAGCGATCCGGTTGCTCAAGTCGAACATACTGACCTCTTGCTATTCATATGAGTGTTTGCCGGCTTTTTAGGGACAGGGGAGGCTCAAGGGAGAGCCCTCTGTTTTGCCCTTTTAGTCTTAAAAGGTGACCCCGAGTCCGACGCTCAGGGAGATATCGTTCTGGTCGGGGGTTGTGCCATCGGCTTGCTCCTGGGGGGCGCCGACGCGAGTCCAATTTAACGTGGAACTTATGCTCAGATACTTCGTAATGTCGATCTCGAGAGTGACGATGGCCTGTTGGTCGGGATTAGAAAGACTGGAAGTGGGCAGGGTCAGGGTGTAGTCGGAATTCAGGCTGATATCGTCGGTGATATCCCACGAAGCGTGGTTGGCGACGCTCAAGGCGAAAGACTCGGAATTCAGTGCCTGGCCTTGAAGAACAGAAACGAAATCCAGCCGCTGATACTGGGCAAGAGTCGTTATGTCCCATTCAAGCCCAGATCTTTGGGCGATTTGGTAACCCATCCCCATGCCGGGGCGAATTCGGAGGTCGATATTCGAGAAGGTGTCGGTGTAGTAGTCGAATACGACTGGGATGAGAAAAAAGCGATCCCTCACGAAGAGGTCGGACTGAAACGTCAGTTGCTGGTTGCTGACGTTGGTAACGCCCTTCGATTGTCCAAAATTGCCGTAATAGCTTGAATCGAGGCGCAGGAAAGCGCCCCTTCGCCGAATGCTGGCTTGGATATTGGCGGTCATCTGGTTCGTGTTGCCCGAACTCGTGGAGATTCCGGCGTTTGCCTTGCCCGACCAAAGCTTCCCCTCATTTCGATTGCCCATCACCAATGAGAGAAGTTGTTCGCGTGGGTAGCTGTCGTTCCCCGATTGGCTTTTGATGACGATTGAATCGGGAGTAAATTCGCCCACCCCAACGATGACGCGCTGCTCGGTCAAGACGAAGGTGTTGACTGTTATGGAGTGCGTTCGAACGACGTCTTCCATCTTCAGTTGGATTTCGTCAAACTTATCGCTATCGAAGTTCATCTTGCCGTTTCGAACGCCCTCGACGGTCCCCTTCAGCCACTCTCCAGTATTAAGAAGCACCCAGTCCCACTTGGCCGGCTTCGCTCCGTCGGGTTGCCAGCGAGGTGCTCCCGAGGCTGGAGTCGACGGGGCGGGAGAACTCTCGCCGGAGCCAGACCTCGAGTCGTCGTCGAGATCACTCGCCGGGGCCGACGGACCCTCGGTCACCACGGCGAGGGCCGAAGGAACCGGGCCCAGGCCAAGAACCAAGGTACCGACAAGGCGGAGCAGGATGAGGACCGAGCGGGGCAGGTTTTTCATGTTGCGGCGGATTCTTGCACGATCGAACGTGTCGGGGAAGGGGCTGAGGCGAGGGACATCTCATGCCCGCTCAACTTGGGGGGGAGGCGACGGTGAGAATTCCTCCGACTCCGACTGCGGCCCTAGCCCTGGCCCTGACCGCGGATCCGGATCGGCTGGGCCGACCCGATGCAGTTGAGGCCCTATTTTTTGAATTCAAGACCCGCGAAGCTTCCCTCGGACCGCCAATTCGCGAGCAATTCGAAGAATTCGATGGACCCGCCTCCATAGGGAGCCCAGCGAGCGGACTCCGGGTTGGGCTGGCCCTCGTTGTTGTAGTAGCCCGGGGTGCACTCATTGCTCCCCAGTGCACCCATCGCGCCGAGCCCCTTCTCTAGAATGGTCTCGACCCAGGCTTTCTCCGCAGCCTCTGCGACTTCCACAGTCTTGCTGCCGCTCTCTATGGTCTGGCCGATGATGTGAGCGATGTGCGTAGTCAATTCTTCGAGGAGGTGGGGAAAATTGGCGGTAAAGGCGGCCTGATTCATGTGCATGAGAAAGCAGTTCGGAAAGCCCCGACTTTGAATCCCATGCAGGGAACTCATGCCCTCGGACCACTTGTCGCCGAGAGTGATGCCATTGCGGCCGGCAATTTCGTAGCCGGCCCGCCGCGCATAGGCAGTGCCTACCTCGAATCCCGTGGCAAAGATTATGCAGTCGACTTCATATTCCACCCCCGCGACCACGAGTCCCGTTTCGGTGATCCGGTCGACCCCTTTTCCGTCGGTGTCGATGAGATGGACATTTTTCCGATTGAACGCGGGCAGGTAGTCGTCATTGAACGTGGGGCGCTTGCAGAACATTTGGTAATAGGGTTTGAGCTTCTCGGCAACCAACGGATCATCCACGAGGGCATCTACCCGACTCCGGATTTCGTTCATTTTGTCGAAGTTCGCCATCTCCATGATCTTGGGCACGTCGACGTTTCCGGCAGCTGTGGCGTCTTTGAATCGAGTGACCATCTTTCCGATGAGGTCCGTCCAGCCATCGTCCACCAAATCTTCGGGTTGAGGCACCCCCGAGACCAGGCCGTTGAAGTTTTCCATGCGTTGCTTGTGCCAGCCCGGCTCAAGAGCATCGGCCCACTGCGGGTCGGTGGGCGAATTTCCGCGTACGTCCACGGAGGAAGGGGTGCGCTGGAAGACGAAAAGTTGCTCGGCCGTTTGCCCCAAAAAGGGGACGCATTGGATGGCGGTTGCCCCGGTTCCGATGACGGCGACTCGCTTGTCCGCCAGGCGGTGGAGATTGCCTTCGGGGTCCCCTCCCGTGTAGTCGTAGTCCCAACGACTGGTATGAAACGTATGTCCCTTGTAATCGCGGATTCCCGGGATACCCGGAAGCTTGGGCCGATTCAAGGGTCCATTGGCCATGGCGACGAAGCGGGCACGGATTTCATCGTCGCGATTGGTGGAGATAATCCAGCGCGAGATCGCATCGTCCCAGCGCATATGGGTGACTTCGGTCTGAAAGAGGGCCCGGTCGTAAAGATCGTAGTGCCTGCCGATCGCCTGGCTGTACTCAAGAATTTCTTTGGCACATGCATATTTTTCGGTGGGGATGTAGCCGAGTTCTTCAAGCAGAGGCAGGTAGATGTAGGACTCGACATCGCATTGAGCACCCGGGTACCGGTTCCAATACCAGGTACCTCCGAAGTCGCCGCCCTTTTCGATGATGCGGATATCGCGGACACCGGCGTCGCGAAGGCGAGCTCCCGCTTGGAGACCTCCGAACCCTCCGCCGACAATGAGCACGTCGACCTCATCGGACAGCGGGTCGCGTTGGGTCTCATGGTCGACGTACGGGTCGTCAACGTAGTGAGCAAACTGGCCAGTCACCTCTACGTATTGTTCGTTGCCTTCGGGCCGGAGGCGTTTTTCGCGCTCGGCTACATAACGTTCGCGCATGGCATTCGCATCGAAGTCGGTTGAATGGGATTCGGGCGGGGCGGATGCCCGGTCTTGGGATGAGGCGCTCATGATGAATTTTTCCTTTGGTCGGTGGCTCGTATCTCTAATGGGAATCGAGGTTTGCAACCACAATGCTAACCCGGGCGCCAAAGTGCCCAGCGGATGTCGGTTGGAAATTGTTTTCGAACGCCTTGGTGAAGCCGGCGGCCAGCCCGCGACCGAGGGCCGACTGAGAGGGGCGGTCTCCTATCTCAAGGCGCTCGCGAGATGCTCGTGATTTCAGTAGCTTGGGCGGCATCTTTCGATGGTGAATCAGATTCTTGCTCGTTTCAAGGGGGCTCAGCGGTGACCCGTGGGATCGCGTTATTGACCGAATACTTCTCGCTATTCGCGAGCCAATCGCAGGCACGTCGCCGCCCAGAGGGGATGTCAACGGTCCGCGGCTACGTTGATTCTTTTCGGGATCGACTCTACGAATGGGTGCGACCATGGGAAAAATAAAGAATATCCTCTACGCCCAGTCGGGTGGGGTCACGGCGGTGATCAACGCTTCGGCATGCGGAGTCATCGAGATGGCCCGCAAGGAGCGCAAGAAAATTGGCAAGGTCCTCGCTGGACGAAACGGGATCATCGGGGTCCTTGGCGAAGACCTGATCGATACGAGCCGAGAGAAAAAGTCTGCGATCGCCGCACTCCGTCATACGCCCTCGGGTGCGTTCGGTTCCTGCCGCTACAAGCTGAGAAGCCTTGAAGAGAACCGCTCGGAGTACGAAAGGCTGATCGAGGTCTTCAGAGCTCACAATATCGGATATTTCTTTTACAACGGCGGCGGGGATTCGGCCGATACGTGCCTGAAGGTGTCGAAACTGTCCAAGAGTATGGGATATCCGATCCAAGCCATTCATATTCCGAAAACCGTGGACAACGATCTCCCCATTACGGACAACTGCCCTGGGTTCGGTTCGGTTGCGAAATACATCGCTATCTCCACCCGAGAGGCGAGCATGGACGTCGCATCCATGGCGAAAACGTCCACCAAAGTATTTATTCTTGAAGTGATGGGTCGCCATGCCGGCTGGATCGCTGCAGCGGGCGGGATGGCTTCCAGCGCGAACGGTGAATTTCCAATCGTGATTCTGTTTCCCGAACTGGCCTTCGATCGAGCGCGATTCATGGCGGCCGTCGGGCGAAAGGTACGAAAATACGGGTATTGCTCGGTGGTGGTTTCAGAAGGTGTCCGCAGCGCCGATGGGAAGTTCTTGTCGGATCTAGGGCTGCGCGATGCTTTTGGCCATGCCCAACTTGGCGGCGTGGCCCCGGCGTTGGCTTCCATGGTCAAGCAGGACCTCAACGTCAAGTATCACTGGGCGGTTGCCGACTATCTCCAGCGATCTGCCCGCCATATCGCCTCAAAGACCGATGTGGATCAGGCCTATGCCGTTGGCAGGGCCGCGGTGGAAATGGCGTTGCAGGGAAAGAACGCGGTCATGCCCACAATTGAGCGGACTTCCAACCACCCGTATCGCTGGAAAGTCGGGGAGGCGAAGCTCTCTCGTGTAGCCAATCGCGAGAAGATGATGCCGCGCGGGTTTATTACTCGGGACGGTTTTGGCATCACACCCCGATGTCGGGAGTATCTCGAACCCCTTATTGCGGGGGAGGACTATCCCCCTTATCGCGATGGTCTGCCCGTTTATGCGAGGTTGCAGAACTTCCCGGTGCAAAAAAAATTGCCCAAGGGCTTCGACGTGAGCTGAACCGTTGGGGCATCGATGGTTCTTCCTCTATGATCCCGCCTCTCGGATTCGGCGAGGGCTTGGGCGGCTAGGCTCTGCCGGTGCCGTGCGAGCCAGGAAATAAGGAGTTCTTTATGGCCTACAAGTGCTTCGACGTCGATCTCTGCGAAAAGGTTGCGCATATTCGGCTGAAGCGCCCCGAGGCGTTCAACAGCATAGTCCCAGAGTTCTGGACCGAATTGCCAGAGATCGTGCACGGGTTTGATGCAGGCGGGGAGGCGCGGGCCATTGTCATTTCCTCAACGGGCAAGCATTTTACGGCGGGCATGGACCTAGCCGTATTCGGATCGGACGCGAATGGGCCCGAAGACCGCGGGGAGCGCGGACGGACCCGGGCCGAGTTGCGTCGCCGTATTCTTCATCTTCAGGACAGTTTCACCTGTTTGGATAAGGCCCGAGTGCCCGTGCTGGCTGCTGTCCAGGGCGGATGTATCGGCGGAGGCGTCGATTTGATCTCGGCATGCGACATGCGTTACTGCTCCGAAGATGCGTTCTTCTGTATTCAGGAGATCAACATCGGCATGACGGCGGATGTGGGCACATTTCCGCGCCTTCCGCATATCCTTCCCCAAGGCTTGGTTCGCGAACTGGCCTACACGGGCCGACGCCTCTACGCCCAGGAAGCCCGTGACTCCGGCCTGGTGAACTGTGTTTACGAAAGCCACGAGGCGCTGATTGACGGTGTAGTCGCCAAGGCTGCGGAGATTGCCGCGCGTTCGCCGCTGGCCGTTTGGGGGAGCAAGGAAATGCTCAACTACGCCCGCGATCACACGATCGCCGATGGTCTTGACTATATCGCGACCTGGCAAACCGGAATGTTTACTCCGGATGACATGGTCGAGTCCTTCAAGGCAAAGAAGGAAGGGCGCGACGCCAATTACGCGGACCTGCTGCCGGATCGCAACAAGCTCTGAATCGATTCGGCTTGGCGATTTCCAAGCGCGAAGGAATTGGGTCGGAAGAGATATCGGCCTTCCGACGTCCGGGTCGAGGGAAGAGATGGGCGTAATGTGTAGCTCGGAAGAGAGGCTCCTCTCTCTCCCTCAGGGTTGTGGGGGTGCTTGATGGGTGATACGCGGCAGTACAAGCCGGCCGACGGATTCACATTCGGCGATATGGGGATAGCCCGAAAGAATGAATGCATCGATGCCCGCCGCCCGATAGGCTTCCAGGCGGGCGACGATCTGATCCGGATTGCCCACGATGGCTGCCCCGGCTCCGCTTCGTGCCCGGCCGATTCCTGTCCAGAGTCCCTCCTCGACGAAACCGTCGGCGTCGGATAGCTCGCGCAGTTCGCTCTGTCGGGAAACCCCAGCCGAAGTGGCATCGAGGGATCGCTTCCGGATTGTGGCGCCCAATTGAGGGTCCAAGCGACTGACCAATTGGGCGGCGGCCGCTCGCGCCTCGGCCTCGCTTTCTCGCACGATCACATGGGTTCGCAAGCCATAGCGTAGGGTCCGCCCATATTTTTTGGCACGGCGCCGCATTTCGGCCACCGTGTCCGCGACGCCGGCCACCGTATCCGGCCAGGTGAGAAATACGTCGGCCTGGGCGGCCGCGGTTTCTTTGGCGGCATCTGAGAAACCGCCGAAGTAGAAGGGCGGGCAGCGCCCCGAAAGGGTCTGGACGCGGGGGGGATCAAGCACCAGATCGACGAATTCGCCGTGGTGGTCGATGGGCTGGCCGTTCAGGAGTTGGCGCAAAACCGACATGTACTCCCGGGTGCGGGCGTATCGGGGCTCGGACTCGAGTTTTTCGCCGGGTAGATCACTGGAAATAATGTTCAGGGTCAGTCGCCCGCCCGCCATCTGGTCAAGACTGGCGATCTGCCGGGCCAATTGGGGGGGCCACATTTCACCCATACGAACCGCGAGGAGCAGGCGGATACGCTCGGTAAGGGTGGCTATGCCCGCAGCAAATGCGGTTCCGTCGATGCCGAGGCTGTATCCCGAAGGAAGCAGGACATTGTCAAAATTCTGTCTTTCCGCTGCCAGCACGATGTCCCGGCAGTGTTCCCAGGAACTCAGCAGGGAGGGGTCGGGAACGCCGAGGTATTCGTAGTCGTCATCGCAGAGCGCGCTGAACCAAGCGATTTCCGCTGCGGGCCGCGGCTCAGCCACGGTGGCCGCCTCCATTCTGTTGCTCGACGACCTCGACGACCTCGGCGAGATCGACGGGGCGCTGCTCTTGGATTGAAAGTTGGGCGGCGACGCCCACGGCTACCGAAAGGAGTCCCTCGGCGACCCCGCTCTCCGGGCCTAGACCCTCGATGACGGCCTCCCGAAAACGAAGATGCTCGACGTATGAGGCGCCATGGTGGTAACCCTGATGGCGAATATCGGAGTTCCCTGCAGAGGACTCGTCGACCTTTCCGATCGAGTGCTTGCCCCGGATGCCGGTGCGGACGACAAATTCGGGGATGAACGCCTCGACCTTACCTCTCTCGCCCACGACAGAAATTTCCTCCTGGTTCCGCGTCGCTTCGGCGAACATGCAGAGATCCAGCATTCCTCGGGCCCCGGAATCGAAGTCGACGATCACATAGGCGTTGTCCAGAATATCGGGCCTTTGGCCTTCATACATTTCATCCAGATGATTCAGATCCTGGCCTCCCGATGCGAAGACGCGTGTGGGTCGTGCATCGGTGATGAGGTGCATCAGGTCGAAGAAATGGCAACATTTTTCGACCAAAGTGCCGCCGGTGTTGGCGTTGAAGCGGTTCCAGTTGTCTACCTTGGGGAGGAAAGGGAAGCGGTGCTCGCGAATGGCGACCATGCGAACGGGCCCGATTGTTCCGGACTTTACTTTCTCGATAAGTCCTGCGATGGGCGGCATGTAGCGATACTCGAGCCCGACCCAGATCAAGGAGTCGGGATGGGCTGCGTCCATTACTCGCTGGCAGTCGGCGACCGTGGTGCACAAAGGCTTCTCGACGAGAACGGGCAATCGAGCCTCGATGGCAGCGAGGAGGACTTCGAGGTGAGTCATGTTGGGGGTTGCGATCACCAGAGCGTCGCAGCCCCCATGCGCGATGAGATCGCGATGATCGCAGAACGTAGCGGGTCGATTGCCGACGAGGGCGTGTGCGGCCTCTAGGGATCGGGTGTCCGAATCGCAGATCGAAACGATTTCGGCGCCTTCGAGGGCTTGAAGATTGCGAATATGTTCCAGCCCCATCATCCCGGTGCCAACGACGCCATAGCGAACCGGCTGATTCAAGGCGCGGGCACTCCCGTGATGGCCTCGATGAGCGGGCAGAATCTGCTCCGTCCGAGTTCTGGTCTGGGTGACTGATCTCCCCAATCGTATTGACTCGGGTAGAGACCCTTGGTTTCCGGACTCGCGTGGGATCCGTTCGGTGGCTCGGGCGCCGATTGCCGGGTTCGGTTCATTCCAGCGGGCTCAATCGGTTCTGGCCGAGTCGGGGTCTACGGTGTTGGAAATTTTGGTTTCGGTGTATAAGCTTCGAAGTTCGGCGGCTAGGACGAGCGCGGGATCGGCAAACTGGCTGGTCCATTGGGTCGAGTTGAGATTCGCGCCCTGGGTTGCGGCATCCCTCAAGAGCGAGTCGACCCGCCGGGCGGTGCCTTCGGTTTGCTGCCGGGTCTCTTGGCTCGCGAGTTGGCGGGCCAATTTTGCGGTCGCTCGTTCGAGCTTTTTGAGGGTGTCGAGAAAAAGGGCCGTGGTTCGTTGTTTTGCCGCCGTGCCCGCGGAGATGGCCTGGGGTTCTTTGCGAGCGGCTGCCCGCATAGCTTTGACTTTCGAGGCGAGCTGTTCGGCCACATCGGTGACGTGTGCTTGGTCCCAACTCGTTTCATCGGCAGAGGCTGCGGGCCCAGCGAGGTAACCAGCAAGGCAAAAGGAAAGCGCCAAGATCGACAGAACGGCTCCTGTTAGATTTTCCAACCGAACTCTTCGCATGGCCGTCCTTCCCTGTAGTTGGAGCGTGTAGTTGGAGCCTCGTGTAGTTGGAGCCTGTAGTTGGAGTCTGTAGTTCGAGCCCTGTAGTTGAAGCCCTGTAGTTCGGACGATTCCGCCCGTTCGGCACAACGTGATCGACGCGCCGAAGAGGAGCGTTGGAAGCCCGTGCCTGGCTCGGCAGGCGGGCGTACCAAGATAGGCAACGCGCCGACTTCTCGGCCACCCCCACCGGGGCCGGCCCGGGAGGCGGCGAAAGAAACCAGGATTCTGGCCTATTGGAGATTCTGCAGGAGTTCACGGAACTCCGGGTTTTCGCGAAGCAGCTTTCGTCCGGCTGCCCGAAGATTGGCCACGGTATCGTCGGTCAGTTCGAAAGAGGTCGGGAGCAGCTTGAAGTAGCTCCGCTCCTCTTCGTGGGGAATCGAGTCGAAGCTGACCTCGATCAATCGAGCCTCAACGGGCTCGGCGACGCTGGGCGCCAGGGCATTGCCGAATGTTCTGATGGACTCCTCGGCGAGAAGAAGAGTCTCCAAGTTGTAGCGACGGATTTGCGAGCCGGATACTGAGGCCATTAGGGCGGCGAACGAAGGTGCCGCGGAGCTCAAGTCAATCGCCGGGTTGGGGTCGGTCTCGGCATTCACGACGATGACGACGAATTGACTCGGGGGTGTCACCCCGATCGCTTCAATGAGTGAATTTATGCCCCCGGCCGCCGCCATCAACTCGATAGCAAAGCGAAGGCCCAGATTGTCGGCAATTCCCCCGTCCAGCAAATGAATGTACGGGCGCTTGGTCGAATCCATAAAATCGAAGAAGGATTGGCCGGACATAAACCGCCGACGGTCCGACCCTGGCGATTCGAGAGCATCCCCGATCCAAGGGGGAAGTTCATAACCGCAACGGCCGGCGTAGTTTTTGAGGGTTATGGGGCTAAGCAAGAGCGGCACGGCCGAGGATGCGGCCACAGCTGTGGCGACGGGAAGCACGTCCAGGTCGGAACAGATCACGTCAAACTGCCCTTGGTTGAACGTGAACCGGTAGCCGTGGGAGAGATCTGTCGCGTTGATGTGAATATGCGGTCCATCGGAGGCGGCCAGGTCGGCGAAGGTTTTCTTGTCGAATACCTCTCGGTTGTAGAAATCGAGGGCAAGCATGCTTCGGGTGTATGAGGGCGACAGCAATCTCAGCGTGTTCCAGGGCCTCAGCGCCCGAAGAATCAGGGCTCTCTGGATATTTCGATTGAGAAATTTTTCCTCGAAATCGTCAAAAATACGATCACCGAAGAGTCCATAGTAGGCGGCAGGAAAACTGCCACCGGAAACAGCGCTGATGGTGTCGACTTCGTCCAGGAGTCGAATGGATTTGCCATCAACGTGGACCACTGTGTCGCGCAACTCTTCCAGGACGCCATACGCGAAGGCTGCCGCTCGGGTACCGCCGCCCGAGAAAGCAAGAGTCAGCCAAATATTTCCCGGCGATCTGTCCTTCAGCTGGGCAAACGGGCGATAGCCGGATTCGCGGTCTATTTTCTCCAGGGGGGTGTTCACGGCCTGCAGACTCGCGCAACCGAAAAGGGCAAGGTTTGTCGCAAGGAATAGTGACAGTTCGAGTCTTCTCATTGCTTCGATGAAATTCCGATCCCCTTCGGCTCGGAGGACTCAGTGCCAGGAAACCCGGGCGAGCCCGAGGGTCGAACAGTAGAAAATGTCGCGCTCGCCGCCTGGGCTCAGAAACATGCCGTTGGCGATGTGCGAGCCCGTATAAACCCGGTCGATGAGTTCGCCGCTCTCCAGATCCACCACCACCAAGTCGTCGCTGCCCCCTTCGGTGAAATCGTTGATGACCAATTCGCCGGAGTCGGGAAATACCACGGGCTGCATGGAGGGCCTTACAGGCAGGGTCCAAGCCACAGAGAGCCCGCTCCCTGAGGTGTCGATACCTGCCAAACCACCGCGTAGGGAATCCCAGCACACCGCGCGGTCGAGCTCGGGAACATGGACAGGGGGAGCGATGATTCCACCGCCCTCGGCTCCGAAGGGAACGAGCGATTCCACTCGGCCGTCTGAAAGACCGACACGCAGGAGCCTCTGGGCCCCGCTCCAGGGAGCCGGGCGGCGCCAGCCGAGTCGGGCCTTGGGAGGCCGTTCGAAGCGTCCATTGGGGTTGACCGAGAAGATCTCGCGCACCGACTGGATGTCGCCGCAATCCATCAGCCAAGCGGAGCCGCCCGACAGGCAGGAATCCCAGGCCAGGCCGAATTCGCCGCGGGCCTCGCGATACCGAGGCCGCCAACCCTCGACGATCCGCATCTTCTCGCCTACATCAACCCGCCAGAGGTGCTCGGTGCCCGGGACGTAGACCGCGTCGCCACCGGGAATCGCGTCGGCCGCGATCCGCCCCATGGAGCCCTCGGGAAGTTCCAGCGGCGCCTCCATGAGTTGCAGAGTCTCGGCATCGATTCGGCTGAGCGTCGTGGGCCCTTGGCCTTCCAGGCGCAGATCCTTGGTGAGTAAGCTGCCATCGGAAAGAGCGAGCAGGCCATTGTGGGCGCGATTTACCGGCAGCCTCGTTTCGGCCTCCAGTTCGCAATCCGGCGAGAGTCGGTGGAGGAAGGATCCGTTGACCGAGTAGATCGATCCGTTGGCATGGGCGAGGATCGCGCCGCACCAGACATGCTCGCCGCAGGGCAGTTCACCCGAATAGGCCATGGGTTCGAGGGTTGAGGGTTCGATCTTCTCCAGCCAGCCGTAGGGGGCGGGGCCGGTAAAGGCCGCCATGGTGCCGCCCACGAACCATTGGCCCGGATCGCGCTCGATGGCCATCACGTTCCAACGGCCGGTGTTGCGGAAAACGACTTCGGCGGTGCCTGCGCCGGCATCGAGTCGGCCGGCCCGCGCCTTCTGGCGACGATTGCCCCCGCACTCCACGGGCCAGGCCGAGGGCCAATAGCCGGGGTGCGCTTGGAGGCGATCGCTGTCCGTCATGGGCAAGATCCTACCCGGCCCAAGCGCCTCCGGTCAACTTCGCGAGGGATGTATACCGGCCTGAAGTCCAACAGCGCTCGCGCGGGCCCGGCTCGACCTCAGTTGCGAAAACGGGGTCCAGAATACGCGGATGTTCCGGTGAAAAAGCTTCGAGATCGCTTACTCGTCAAGGGCGTCGACCTCTGTGTCACCGGTGTGCTGGGGCAATTCGCAGGGTTGGGGCACGAGCTTTTGCCCCGCACCGGCAAAGATATACGCCGGGCGCGTCCGGGCCGTGAAAACTCCTGCCGACGTTAGAGGGCGGTTCGCTCCGATCCGATTTGCCCTCTAGACTCCGCTCGGATTCGGGGCGGACTTCAACGGCCGGAAGGGAAGCAGATGGATTTGGGTATCGGGGGCCGCAAGGCGATTGTCTGCGCGTCGAGTCGGGGCCTGGGTAGGGCCTGTGCGGAATCCTTGGCCCGGGAGGGCGTGCACATCACGCTCAACGGACGGGATTCGGTGGTCTTGCAGGCGACCGCTGATGCAATTCGTGCCCGGTACGAAGTTCGCGTCGATGTCGTCCCAGGCGAGATCGAGTCTGAAGGCACGCGGGAGGCATTGATGGCGGCCTGTCCCGAACCCGACATCTTGGTGAACAACAATGGCGGCCCGCCACCCGGCCGCTTCCAGGATTGGGATCGCGCGGCGTGGATCGCAGCGCTGGATTCGAATATGCTTGCTCCGGTGTTGATGATCCGTGCGGTCTTGGACGGCATGGTGGAGCGCCGCTTCGGGCGCATCGTGAATATCACTTCGGCCATGGTGAAGACTCCCCTTGCCCCCATGGGCCTGTCCACGGGTGCGCGGAGCGGACTGACCTCGGTGAGCAAAGCCCTTTCCCGCCAGGTGGCCGAGGCCAACGTCACCCTCAATAATCTCTTGCCCGAACGGATCGATACCGATCGCCAGCGGGGCATGGCCGAGCTTCGCGCCAAGCTCGGCGGTGTGAGCATCGAGCAGGCCTACGAAGAGATGAAGCAGTCCATCGCGGCCCAGCGCCTGGGCACGCCCGAGGAGTTCGGCGACGCTTGCGCGTTTCTGTGCAGCGCTCAAGCGGGCTATATCTCGGGCCAGAACCTCCAGTTGGACGGGGGCTCGTATGCGGGGCTCGTGTAGCTCCGCTTCGTTCTCCGGGGCAGGGGGCGGGCGCCGCCGACGCGCAGCCGGGCGTCTGATCCTGGTCGTCTCTTTCTGGCTCGTGGCCGGGCCCGGGACGGCTGGCGAGTCGGCTTCCGCCCCGCCCAATGTGGTCCTGATCATGGCCGACGATCTGGGCTGGAACGACGTGGGCTTTCACGGGAGCGAGATCAGCACGCCCCATATCGACACGATTGCGACCGAGGGCATTCGCCTCGAGCGGTTCTATGTTCAGCCCATCTGCAGCCCCACCCGGGCCGCTGTGATGACGGGCAAATCCCCTGCGCGCCTGGGAATCGTCCAGCCGATCTCGAAGCTCGATCCGACCGGGCTGCCGTTGGACGAGAAAATTCTTCCCCAGTATCTCGCCGCCGTCGGCTATCAGGCCCTGATGGTGGGCAAGTGGCACCTGGGCCATCGACAGAGGCGCTATTTCCCCCACGCCCGGGGCTTCGAGCATTTTTACGGTCATGTCACCGGGGGGATCGGCTATTGGGACCACAACCACGGTGGGGGGCACGACTGGCAACGCAACGGGGTGACGGTACGCGAAGAGGGGTACGCGACCCGGCTCATTGCCGACGAGGCTGTGCGGCTGCTCGAATCCCGGGACAAGGCCCGCCCGACGTTCCTGTTCGCATCCTTCAACGCACCGCATCTTCCCAACGAAGCGCCCGAAACCAGTATCAATGCCTATCCGGTCAACCTCGACGCCGGGCGCCGAACCCACGCGGGCATGGTGGCCGAGCTCGACGCCGGGGTGGGCCGAATCCTTGCGAAGCTGAAGCGCGAGGGCATGCAGGACAACACCCTGATTTGGTTCTTCAGCGACAATGGCGGGCTCAATCCCTCGGCCAATCCGGGGGGTCTGGTGGACGCGGTGGAGTTTCTCGTATCGATCTTCGGGGAGCCGCTGCCCATCGAGTCCCTGGAGTTTCTCCGCTCCAACGTGCAGGACGGTGCCAGCGACAACGCGCCGCTTCGGGCGGGCAAGACTTCGGTCTACGAGGGAGGGATTCGGGTGCCCTCGGCGCTCTGGTGGCCGGGGCGAACGCGGCCGGGGATCAGCACGGCATTCGTCACCGCTCGGGATGTGTTGCCTACGCTTCTGACGGCGGCGGGCTTCTCGGATGCGATTCCCCAGGATCTCGATGGGGTTGCCCGCTGGGACGCCATCGTCTCGGGTGAAGCGTCTCGTCAAAATGCCCCGACCCCACCCGATTTTCGGGTTCAGGGGCTGGGGGCTGTCGCGTTGATTCGCAGTCCGTGGAAGCTGGTGGTTCCTTCGCCGCCTCTCTTCGGCGAATCTGAAGTCGAGCTCTACCAGATCTACGAAGACCCGGAAGAGAAGCGGGACCGAGCTGCCGAGCAGCCCCAGCGTGTGGCTGAGATGCTCGCGGTCCTCGAGGCCTGGCCATTGGGTTCGGAGATCCATGCGCCCCTGAGCCAGATTTTCTTCGACCCCGACGCTTTCGGTGGCGCCGAGGAAGACCGCGCGCCCTGGGCCGAAGCGGCGGAGTAGGGGCGGGCGGCCTCCGCTTCAAGCTTGAACGCCCACCGCGTCGAAGGAGCGGGACCAACTCTCTGCCGGGTTGAAGCGAAGTGGGAATATCCAGATGAGCGGGTTATTTCAGGTCCCAGATGCAACGAAACCCAACATCGGAGCTTCTGTAGTCCTCGGCTTCAAGTAACTGCGCAGCGCTTCGGAGATTGGCAACATTGCTCTCTCTCCACGACCCGCCCTTGAGCACCTGTCCTCCAATAAACTGAGTGGTTGTCCATTCCCAAACGCCGCCCGCCATGTCTTGGATGCCTTCGGGTGTGGCCCCCGTTGGGCGGGAACCCGAGAGGGCGAGGCTGGCTTCTGGGCCGAAGTTCCATGTGGCTCGCTGTGGCTCCCAACGATCCCCCCATGGGAATATACGGCGCTCCATGCCTCGGGCTGCGTACTCCCACTCGTCCTCGGTCGGAAGTCGCTTGTTCGCCCAGGCGCAATAGGCCTCGGCGTCTGAGAGTGTGACATGAACTACGGGCGTATTGGGATCCAAGGTATCCGGAGTCGTGGCTCCGTCCGGTTGGCGCCAGCTCAAGCCTCGGATCAAGAGCGGACCACTAAAGCTGCTTCCTTGCTGTTCGGCTGTGGTGATGTGATTCGACTCTTCGACGAAGGTCGCGAATTCGGAATTTCTAATTTCGCCGGGATCGATGCCAATGCTCGGTGCCAAGATGGTCCGGACGCGCTCTGAGTCGTACCAGGCAGGATTGCACTCGGTCGAGGTCTTCTCGCAGAGTTCCATGGCCAGTTCAAGCTCTGCGGGCGTGCTCCCGGCTCTGAATAGAAGCGGGGGAGCCGATGCAGTTTCGGAAGTCTGATTGAGTTGCAGAGAGAAAATTCCAGCTATAGCGGCTGAGGCGGCTACCAATGAGGCAATGATCCACCAGGCGGTTCGTCGTTTTGGCTTGAAGCTGGCGGCGAATGCCTCGGAGAAAGCGGTGCAGCTTTCGAAGCGATCGTTCGGATCTCGGGACATGGCTCGAGAGAGCACTCTTGATGCAGGGAGGGGCAGCTTGGTGATTTGATGAATGGGAATCATCTGCCCACCCGATTTGGCTTTGAGGATTTCCATTGGCTGGGCGGTCTTGGGGTAGGGGAGCTGGCCACTGAGGGCTTCGTAGGCAACGACGGCGAGGCTGTACTGGTCATAGGCGGGTTCGAGCATGCCGCTCATCGCCTCAGGCGGAGCGTAACTGACAGATCCTATGAACGTTCCCGCCACAGTCAGTCGTTCCGAGATCACAGTAGCTTCGGGGTCATCACTGACCGAGAGCAGCGAGGCAATACCAAAATCCGAAACGAATACGTTGTCGGCCTCGTCGAAAATAAGATTGGCCGGTTTGATGTCGCGGTGGACGTAGCCGCGTTCGTGCATGAAGTCGAGTGCTTCTGCCGCCGGGCGAAGCCACTTGAGAACCTCGTTGGGGGATTGAGGTCTGTCCAACTCCTTGAGTCGATTTGAGAGATCTCCGCCCCCGAGGTGCTGGACGACTACAATTGGCGAGTCCTCATGCTCGCCCCCGTCGTGTACCGAAACGATATGAGGATGTTCCAACTGAGCGAGACTCTGAACCTCGAACGCGAATCGGGCCATGAACTGTGCAGAGTCGAGTACTTCGGGAAGTGGTACTTTGATCACTACGCTGCGGCCAAGCTTGGTGTCCGTCGCGAGGTAAACGAAACCCATCCCGCCTTGGCCCAGGACATTCTCCACTTCGTATCGGTCTAGCAGAGTTGTGCCTGTTAGATCCATTTCTCAAACTTCCAGGTTCAAAGGCTGTCCGGACCAGAATGCTTTCGATTACGCCCAATTGCCACTCGGATGCTCACTGGGTTTCGGTGGAGCCCAGTTCAGTCATTTTCCGGCGTCATGTCCAAGTCGGCGATATCAGTTGCTGCGAC
>DUCH01000331.1 GCA_012959865.1 Myxococcales bacterium
GCGCGTATCCCCGAACCGACCGCTCACCGGGTTGATAGTTTCCCACCGACCGGGACCGGGATCGCTGTTGTTGAGTTCGGATTCCTGCTTGATGTAGATCTCGCGCTGACCGGGATTGTCCTCGCGGAAAATCGGAATCGGACGCATGGGGTTGGCGCCAAAACCATTATTGAGGCTCTGGGGAGAGACGCGGCTCTGGTCCAAGGGGTTGGGAAGTCCGGCGAGGGTGGCATTGGTCGATACGAAATTTTCGGGCGACCAGGGACCCATCAGGAGCAGGGGGAATCCGTTGGATGAGCCGCCGATCTGGGGAATCGACGCAAACTTGAAGTTCTGGAAGGGCTCCATGGCGATCAGGTAGGGGGCTCCCTCGGTGCCGTCGTCCACCGGGTCCCCGCCGTTGGGGTTTCCGTTGGGATTGGGTCCTTCGCGGCGAAGATTTCGATCGGCGTCCCAAAAGCGCGCGCCAACCCGCCCCGCGATAAATTTTTTCCCGCTGTCCGGGCAGAAAGCGCTTCCACCGGTTCCGATCACAGACGTCGCCTGGCAGCGCATCAACTGGGGGTAGTTGAGAGCCCCGAGCCCCTCGGGCGTCCCCTGGTAGATGCCCCCAAAGCCCGGAACGGTCCGGATCGTATAGGGGTCTTGCAAGGGACCGCTGAGCCCCCTCTGGGCCCGTTCTGCCAACGTGGCTGCGTCAGCAAATCGCACCGCCTCACTGTTCCTGCCGCGGGGCCCGTCGTCGGAAATGAAAATCGAACCGGCATGGGTGTACTCATTGCCGCTGAGCAGACGCGGCGGCAGGTTCTTCGCATCATTGCCGTAGACGTCTACCCCTTTGAACATCCCGCAGCCGTAGGAGTAGATGCAGTCGTAGCGCGCCTCGATGCGCACGTAGATCTCCATCAGATCGAGGATGCCATGGGTGTCCTGCACCAGATCGAGCTCGAGTTCGAGATTGAAAACGTTGTACCACTGAGTGAGATCCCACTGGCCGTCAAAGTTGCGGCTGATGGTTCGCAGTTGCATCTCGAAATAGCCGTGCGCTTCGAAACGACCGTCGATGGCTTCGAAGGCCCGAGCACGACTCGGCGCGAGGCCCGCGGCCAAGACCGACAAGGCAAACAAAGCAAACAAGGCGAGGCGGGGCGTGAGCCCCAACGGCATCCCTGGGCGGCGGGCGGAGCGGGCCAATCGCGATGAAACAACCCCGTTCATCCTTCGCTTCGCCCTCTCTCGTTGGGTTTGGTGGCGAACGTTTCCGAGCTTCTCGAAACCCAGTACTCCTCCGAGAAAGGCCGACGCGTCGCAGTGATACAATGCGCCACGCCGAGCGGCAGCGCGAGGAAAATCAGCGCCCCGGAGCCCTGTGGCCGGACATCTCTCCAGCCAACACGACCCCGGGCAGATGTGTTCAATTCACCCCGGTAGTGTAAGCCGGCGGCGGCATCCGGTGTTCCTCCGTCGCCACCCCCCGAACTCTGACCCTGGCCCTGACCTTGACCCAGGCCTAGGCCCTGACCTAAGCCCAGGCCCAGGGAGTGACCGACCGGCCCCGACTAGGGGGCCAACTCCGCAGGAATGGGCATGATATTCCAGGTAAAGACGGTATTTCCGCTCGTGCGCTTCTGGATCACCTCGCGCACCGGTTTGCCGGACTCCCAAGTGTAGCGCCGGACTTCGCCGTCCTTGTCGCTCGCCACATAGAGTTCCGAGCGCCCGTCCCGGTCGAGGTCGGCGATGATCGAGGCGTGCTCGAAGCCGCCGGATTTGCGGTCGATGAGTTTCTTTTTCCAAGGCGAATCGGGCCCGGGCCCGGGGGTCAACATCCAAACCCCGGCGCTCTTGAGCGCGGCCACCAACTCCTTGCGCCCGTCGCCGTCGAGGTCCCCCGCAGTGAGAAAGCGGCCCAGATAATCGTCAAATTCGGCGATCACCACGCCTTGCTTAGGATCGGTGTCCGCGTCGTAGCGACGGATCTCAAGCTTGCGGGACAACGACTTGCTCTTCTTGTCGTAGTTGCCCTCGACGATGACGTAGAGTTCGTCGCTCCCGTCGGCGTCGAGATCGTCCACGAGAATCTCCTTGGCGTGGCGGTCGCCCAGATCGGCCACCACCACCCGGCCCTCGCCCCGGGCCGGCACATAGCGGGTCACCCGGCCGGATTGGGTACTGCCATCGAGCTTGTTGGGCTCACTCGGCGTGGCGTAGACCTCGAGTACCCCGTCGCCATCGAGATCGCCGATCTCGACTTCGTGCACGAAAGTATTCGGCTCGAGGTCGAGTTCCTCCACCGTGTAGCCTTCGCCCTCGGGCTTGATCAGGGCCACGACCCCCTGATCGTGAGTCGCCACCGCGATCACCGAAGTCCCATCGCCGTAGAGATCCCCCACCTCGATATCGCGCATCCGGCTGAATCGGCCGCCGAAATCCTTCTCCCAGATCGTCTCGGCCACGTGTCCTGCGTCGGTCTTCTTCCAGAGCTTCAGCATGGCTTTGGAGCCGCCGCCGCTGAGCAGAACATCGTCGCCCTCGGGCGTTACGTAATGAAGGACCTTATGAAAGACGTCGCTGTCGGTGTCCTCGATCTGGCTGACCACCCACTCGCCATCGCGACGGACCAGGAAGGTCATAGTCGCCGGGAGGGGCTTGGGCGGACCCTTGCCCTTGGGCGGAAACTGGGCGAGCCCAAGGACCAGAGCCTCGGGGAGGTTGTCTGGAGTCGTGGAGCGGGCTGGTTTCGGGGCGGGCTTCGCGGCTGCTTTCGGCCTGGCGGCGGGCGCGGGCTTGGCGCTGGACTTGGCGCCAGGCGCGTTGTCCCCCCCGCATCCGGCCCAAAACAATACGGACAACAGAATGGCCGACAAGACGGCCGGTGTCCGAGAAAAGTACGTGCTCATTCCCAATATCCTCCGAGTCGTGGACCAGTGGGTTTAGCAACGCCGTCCCTCATTGGCCGCCCCCAAGACCCGGCTATTCCGCCCCGGGGAGGCGCGCAAGCCCGGCAGGCGTGGTACCTAGAGAGCCGGAGAAGCGAAACCTTGAGCAAAAAAGCCCTTCAGCCTCCCCGTGGAACCCGGGATTTCTATCCCGAGGACTACCGCCGGCGCGAGTGGCTCTTCGACCACTTTCGCGCCGTGGCCCACCGCTACGCGT
>DUCH01000332.1 GCA_012959865.1 Myxococcales bacterium
CGTAGGCACAGATGGAGTCCGCCCCAGAGATCGACCGATAGTCGGCTGTGCGGACCCGGATCATCGGGAGCGACGACGCTCCACTCGATTTGCGGCACCGATTGCAGTGGCAGAGCTCGAAGGGGCCCGCGACCGCATCGATTTCGAAACGGATTCCGCCACACAAACAGCTACCAGCGATGGCCATCGCGCTCCAATCGATCAGGAGGAGGAACCCAGTGCAACTGAGCAAATTCGGCACTGGAAGAACTATGAAAATACTTCAGCGCGGGCCACAGCCGCAAGGGCCACACGGAGTAGCCCGCCGGCGGAGTCTGGGTCAGCGATCGTGGACGGCTCCCTGTAAGGCTTCCGGCGTTCCCGGAAGTCGGCCGAGGTTGCGCACGATGGAGATCGGGATCGCGTAGCGCTGGGGGTCGAAGATGACGAGATCCGTCAATCCGTCCCCGCTCCAGTCGGTGAAGTGGATCATCCTCTCGGTGGACATTTTCTGTCGGACCCGCCGTGACGCAAAGGGGCCCTTAGGACCGCCGGGCTGAAAACTTAACTCGTCGCCTTCACCCGACGTCACGAAATCTTGGTAGCCGTCACCATTCAAATCGGCACGCACGGAGGGGAAAAATCCCTTCAACCGAAAAGTCGCAGTACTGAACGGAAGTTCGATCTTCTTCTTCGAGGCCGCTTTCGCCTTGAATCCCGAACTCCCATCGAAATCGAAAACCGATACCTCGACGTCAAACTCTCGGCTGAGCAGGATCTCGATCAATTCAAGCAAACTGAAATCGAGTTCAAGCCGCACCATCTCCATTCGACCATCGTTGTCGAGGTCCACGAGAGCATTCGAAGCCAAGCTGGCATCGCTGCGAAAAGTATGGTCGGGTTCACCGATCGCCCAGCCGCCATCTCTATTTTGGTAGTAGTAGGTCAGCGTTTCGGTATTCCTGAACCCACCCTTCGCATACGAGAGAAGTAGATCGATTCGACCATCTCCGTTCACATCGCCAACGTCGGCGGTTACGCCACCCGAGCCTCGAATATGGTCTTCCTTTGTGATCAGTCGCAGGGCCTGCTTTCGATCGGCCACATTTGGGAAATGACCACCTTCCCGCTGCAAGTAGGTGTCTACTTCATGCCGGGTGGCCACCGCGAGATCGGTCAGACCGTCTCCGTCGATATCTCCCAACAGAATTTTCGGAACATCGAGAAATATCTGGAAGTTGCTCTCGATCGAAATCAGCCCACCCGTCGGAATGATGAGGTAGTTGGCACGCCGGGGAATCTGCATTTGGCCGCGCACTTCGCCCTTCGGCGTCAGGATCGTGAGTTGCCCGATCTGTTGAACGAAAAGAACGGGTTCATCGCCGAATCCGTCCTGAACCATTTTGAAGTATTCGAACCCCCGCTCGTCGTCCCCGATCCCCGCAGTGGCTGGACCGCTGACTTCCAGATCCCAGCGCGGTGCCGATTTGCTGGCCAAGGACAAAAGAGTCAGCCCGCCGGGCCTGAGAAGGATCAACTCGCTCCCAGGACTGTCCGATCGAACGTCGGCAAGATCGTAGACCGATGCTCCCGTTGGAATGGCTCGAACATAGTCGGGTTGGGGGGAGAAAGTGCCCTGCTCGCTTTGAAAATGGATTCGGGCCTCGCGTTCTTCTTCTGGGGGGAGTCCCCGCATGACGACAACAAGCAAATCGATCCGCCCATTCCCATTCAGGTCAGCCATATTCACCGCCGCACTGCGGTCAGCATTGGGAATCGAGCTGATTTCGAAAAAGGGCTCGGCCGACGATGCGGCAAACGGGACTGCCGTCACCACCGCGAGAAGGGCAACCACAAGGACGCCCGCCCGCAAACAGCGCCGCCCCCAACCCCTCTCGTTGCGGACTAGCCGATGACACGGGGGGAAATTCGGGAGAATCTTACGAAGCCGCATGCACCCCACCTTATCCTGCCGCTTCTTGCCGCACCTTTTCGGTCTCAAGGACACCAGGTGGCGGAAGCGCGCCTCAACGAAGCTTACACCGAAAACTCAATGAGGCACGCGCGCCCGAAACCACTGCTTCTCTCGCCGCAAGTCTTCTTGTACGATGGTGGAATCGGTGGAAGTGTCTAGCCGTATTTCAGGAGCAACGCCTTGTGAACTGGATCAACGCCGCCAACCAGAAACGCATCTTGCTCGCGCTAATCGCCATTCATGCCTTCGGCTTCGTGAGCTTCTACCCCGACGTCGTCACGGTCAGCGACGAGACCAGTTACGTGCTTCAGACGCGCCTACTGGCCGAGGGGACGAACGAAGAGATCGTCTCCGATCCTTTTACCGGCGGTTTTATTCGTACCGGGCGCTTAACCCATTATCCATTGGGTACAGCTCTTCTGGCGTTGCCCTTCTTCTGGGTCGGGGGCTGGAAATTCGTTTTCTGGATGCCCTTCATCGCGAGTCTCTTGGCGCTCTGGGCGACGACAAACTGGTTGAAGGCCGAGGGGCGAGCCCCACTCTTTGCGGCAATTCTCCTCGCCTACCCGCAAACCATCGTCTTCTCCCGGCTCTGCATGAGTGAGTTACCCAGCCTCTTGATCGTGTCGCTCGGACTCTTTTTCTTTTGGCGGGGGCTCGATGGTAAACGGGTCGTCTATTGGTCAGCCGCCGGACTCCTTGCGGGTCTATCGATTCTGATACGGGAGGGCAACGCGCTTTTTTTTGCTCCCTTTTTCCTAGGTGCCCTCCTGCGTCGCGATTCGCGATGGTGGGTGCTGCTCGCAACCGGTGCGGCGGGAGTGGGGGTGCGTCTTCTCGCGCATAAACTTTATCTCGACGATGCGTTCTACATAAGGCCCCCGCTGGCTTTTGGAGCGCAATACATTGCTTCTAATATTCCTCTCTACACAGCTGCTCTTATGGTTCTGGTCCCGGGTGGACTGTTATTCAGCCTCCTCTACAAGGGGCGCCGCCGACCCGAACTAATCGCCGCCGTGGCTGCATACTTTTTTCTTCACTTGGTGTACTCGTTTGCCGGTTCCGAAAGCGGCCTTATCAAGAGCCTGGTCATCGGACCTCGTTTTTTCATTCCCTTGCTCCCTCTTTTGGCCTTCTCCATGGCCGAGTCGGTACCCAGACTCTGGGCCGTTGCTATCCGCCGATGGCCCG
>DUCH01000333.1:0-980 GCA_012959865.1 Myxococcales bacterium
CAGTCGCCTACCGGTGCCTGGCTGGCCGGCCGAGAATCGATCCCGATCCCCGAGCGACCCCCGCTGCGCAAGCCCGGATCCAAGGCGATTCGCCTACGCGGGTGCAGGGCCAACAATCTCAAGGCCGTAGACTTCGAACTGCCCCTGAGCGCGCTCACCGTAGTCACCGGGGTTTCGGGCTCGGGCAAGTCGACGCTGGTCGGCGAGACCCTGCACCGGGCTTTGGCCGCTCGCCTATACGGCGCCCTCGACGCGCCCGGAGCGTTCGAATCCCTCGAAGGCGAGGACGCCATCGAAAAAGTCATCGACGTCGATCAGGCGCCCATTGGTCGGACCCCCCGCTCCAATCCCGCGACCTATTCCGGAGCCTTCGGGGGAATTCGCCAGCTCTTCAGTCAGGTTCCCGAAGCCCGCGCTCGGGGATACGACCCCGGACGCTTCTCGTTCAATGTGGCCGGAGGGCGCTGCGAAGCCTGTCAGGGAGGCGGCAGCTTGCGGGTCGAGATGCATTTCCTGCCCGATCTCTTCATCACCTGCGAGGTCTGCGGAGGCCAACGCTACAACGGGGAAACCCTTGGGATTCACTATAAGGGCCGAAGCATCGCGGATGTGCTCGCCATGACGGTAGAAGAGGCGGTTGCCTTCATGGAAAATGTCCCCTCCGTCCGCCGAGCCCTGCAGGCGCTTCTCGACGTGGGACTGGACTATCTCCGCCTGGGCCAGCCGGCGACCACGCTGTCGGGTGGCGAGGCCCAACGGGTGAAACTGGCCAAAGAACTCGCTCGACGCGACAGCGGTCGCACCCTTTACCTTCTGGACGAACCCACCACGGGGCTGCATTTATCCGATGTCCGGCAACTGATCGAACTTTTGATGCGTCTGGTCGCCCGAGGGAATACAGTCCTCGTGATCGAGCATCACCTCGACGTCATCAAAAGCGCCGACTTCGTAGTCGATATGGGACCCGAAGGCGGCAGCGG
>DUCH01000333.1:1041-3142 GCA_012959865.1 Myxococcales bacterium
GCTGCGAGCGATCCCATACCGGAAGAGCGCTGGCCGAACTTTTCGCTTCGCACCGGTCGGCTCACTAAGAAATTCTTGTGGGCCTCGCCCGGATCCGCTCACTTTCGGAGAAATAAACCCAGCCCCATGAACGAGCCCACTCGAAACTCCTCCGCCGCGGACGAAACGCCGTCGGAAATTTTTCCGAGCCCCATGACTGCGGTGATGCTCTCCCTGGCCGGCCTCTTCGCCTCCTCGTTCGTCGCCTCATTGGCCCTGGCCAGCGGGCTCATCGACCCCTCCTCGCTGATGGCCGCCATGGGTATCGGCTACGCGCTGGGGCTAGGAGGCGTAGCCACCCTGGCAAGCCAGCGCGTCGCGCAACCGCATAATTTGCGTCTGGGACTGCAAGGCTTTTCCCCCGCGCTTCTCGGCGCGCTGCTCTGCCTGCTCCCGGTGGTTCTCCTGGTCAGCGAAATCGACAACTATTGGAAAATCATCATACCCGTCACGCCGGAGTTTCAGGAACTTCGTCAAGAGTTGGAGTCCCTGATGAATCCGGAATCCCCTTACGCGCTGGCCGAGACCGCCACCGTTGCCTTGGGGATCGTGCCCATCGTCGAGGGCTTCTTCTTTTTTGGTCTCATCATGCAAGGGCTGGTGGCGCGACTTGGGCGAGGGCGGGGGCTCCTGATCACCGCAGTTTTGTATTCGCTCGTCCACTTTCCAGCCTCGGGCGCACCCGGTGACACCCTGGTTCCCCTCACCAGCTGGCTGATACTCGGTGCTTTGATGGGGCTCGCGCGCCTGGCCAGCGGGTCGATCCTTCCCCCCATTCTGTTGGCCAGCGCGTTTTCCGCCATTCACCTGGCCGCGGATTGGGGCGCCGAATCGCTTTCGATTCCGGGTTTCAATGCTCCGGGCGAACACACGTCGGGGTTCCTTCTTCTCGCTGCGCTCAGCTCGGTGGCCTTGGGAGTTCGGCAACTCTGGCAGGAAGCGCTTACCCAACCCACCGAAATTCCGATTCCCAAAGAGCCTCCGCCCGCCGAAGAGGACGACGACGGCTTCTTTTTCTGATTGCGTGGGATTGGGATGAGCCGGTGAGCCGGCGATTTCATCCGGCTTCGAGCAGCGGCGTCAATGCGCGAACAACCGCATTGTGGACTTCTTGGGCAGAGCCGGTCGCTTCGACGCGCACGAGATACGGGCGCTCAATTCCGGCATAGATCTCGGCCACTCGAGCAAGAAAATCCTCGTTCTCGTAGGCACGGTTGAGACCTTCTCCGCGCGCGCGAACCCGACCCAGCCCATGCCTCGCCGACATTTCGAGAAGGACCACGGCCGTGGGGGGCGGGAAGAGTGCCTCGTTGCGCTCGAGAATCTCGGCCGGCGAAAGGCCCCGGGCCCCCTGGTAGGCGACGTTGGAAAAATAATAGCGGTCGGTGATGACCACATCACCGCGCTCGAGCGCCGGAGCAATTCGTTCCCGAACATGCTCCTTGCGGTCCTCGATGAAGCATTCGAGTTCATCCTCGAGCGAAATGGGAGTACCCCGACTCGACAGCCCGCGAATTCGAGCCCCATGCGGGCCGTCGGTGGGCTCCCGGGTCGCGACGACGTTTCGACCGTCCTTGCGCAAGGCGGCGGCGAGCAAATCCACCTGAGTGGTCTTGCCCGCTCCATCGATGCCCTCGAAGGCGATCAGCCACCCCCGCTTCGACTGCACTGAATCTCCTACTGGCCGCGGACCGGAGGAGGTCCTCCGGACTGAGCGCACTCACACGAACCCCGCGTGGGCACCGAGTCTGACACGGCGAAGTCCATGCGTCGAGCACGAGCCGCACCGGGGTGAACCCGAGGCAACGGGCTCCGTGTGAGCGTTCGGGCACGATGGGGTCCGAAAACGCACTGTCCGGGGATCGGGCACGGCCGCGCTTCGGCACGCGCCTTGCTCTAGAAGAGCGCGTCGTCACTCGACGATGACCCGCCTCACCCCTCTAACGGGACCGGGGGCTGGCGGGTGCCCGAGTCGCCGGGCGGAAACACAGGGTTCGGAGCGGGTTCTGAACGGGGTGAAGCCCTCTCCGAGTTTTCGCCCGGCGACTCACTTCGCGAGTCA
>DUCH01000334.1 GCA_012959865.1 Myxococcales bacterium
CTGGGTGCGTTGGCCGCGCTCTATTTCAATCTGCGCGCGCGTACCGCGGCCGGGGAAGCCTCCAAGGCCTGGGGGGAGAACGAAAAGCTCAGCGATGACCTGAAGTCCGTTCGCGACCAACTCGGCAAACAATCTGCCAAGTTGGCCGGGCACGACGACGAAGTGGCCGGCCTGCGCAAGCGCCTCGACAAGACCAAACGCCGGGCTGCGAGCGGCGGCGGCGGCGGCGGAGGAGGAGGAGGAGGAGGCGGAGAAGGCGTGTCGGCGACCCTGCTGGAGCGCGAGGCAGAACTCGAAGAGGCCCGCCAGGTGCGCGATGCCGCGCGATCGGAAGTCCAGGGTCTGAGCACCGAGGTGAGGCGCTTGCGGGCCGAGATCGCCGCCAAGCCCGCGGAAGAGCCCCCTTCGGAGAGCGCCGAGTTGGAAGCGCTTCGTCAGGCCAGCGCAAAGGCGGCGGAGGATCTGGCCGAATCCATCAAGGCCCAGGAAGAACTCCGCGTGGCCAAGGCCCGGCTGAAAAAAAAGGTCGACACCCAGGAACTCCTCTATGTCTCTTTGCGCACCGAACTCGAAGCCAAGAAGGATCGCTTGCGCGGCCAGCAAGAACTGATCGAGCGACTGCAGGCCCTTGAGGTGAGCTTGGGTGGCGGGAGCACTCGGCTGGAGGGCAGCGGGAGTGATTTCAGCGAACTCGAAGCCGATTCGGCTCCGGAATCCGAGCGCGAAGTCAGTCCTGCCCCGGAACCCGAGCCTGAAACCGCCTCCGCCTCGGAACCCGCTCCTGTCTCCGAACCTGCCCCTGTTTCCGAACCTGCCCCAGCCCCGGTTTCCGAAGCCCCTGTTTCCGAAGCCCCTGTCACCGAAGCCCCTGTCACCGAAGCCCCTGTCACCGAGCCTGCTCAAGAACCCGAATCCGCCCCCGGATCTGAAGGCGCTTCCGGCTCATCCGCCTAGGCGGGGCGAGGTCAGTCGGCCTTGATCTTGGCGAACGCCCAGTCGAGCCAGGGAAGCAGCGCCCGGATGTCGTTGATCTCCACCGTGGCGCCACCCCAGATCCGCAATCCGGGCGGGGCCTCCTTGTAGGCGTTGATGTCGAAGGCAACGCCCTCGCTGTCGAGGAGACTGCCGATCTTCTTGGCCGCGGAGGCGCGTTCTTCCTGGGACTGGTCGAGGAACCAGGGGTCGACGATCTGCAGGCAGATCGAAGTGCAGGACCGAGCTTGAGGATCTTGGGCGAGGAAGTCCACCCAGGCGGTGCGCTCCACCCATTCCGTCACGCAGGCAAGGTTCTCCTCGGAGCGGCCGATCAGGGCGGGCAGCCCGCCAATTTCCTCCGCCCATTGCAGGGCATCGAGGGCGTCCTCGACGGCGAGCATCGAAGGTGTGTTGATTGTGGCGCCCTGAAACAGCGCCTCGATCAGCTTGCCCTTTTTGGTCATGCGGAAAATTTTGGGCAGAGGCCGCGAGGGTTCGAAGGTTTCGAGGCGTTCCACCGCACGGGGCGAGAGCGCAAGCATTCCGTGGCCGGCCTCACCCCCGAGAACCTTCTGCCACGACCACGTGACGACATCGAGTTTCGCAAAGGGCACCTCCATGGCGAAAACCGCCGAGGTGGCGTCGCAGATCGTCAGACCCTCGCGCGACTCCGGGATCCATCGGTCGTCCGGGACACGGACGCCCGAAGTCGTTCCATTCCAAGTGAAGACGACATCGCGGTCGAAATCGACTTCCGAGAGTTCGGGCAACTTTCCGTAATCGGCAGTGAGGCCGCGCACGTCGTCAAGATCGAGCTGCTCTTGGGCATCGGTGAGCCAGCCACGGCCGAAGCTTTCCCAGGCCAGGATGTCGACGCCCCGTTCGCCGAGCAAAGACCAGAGCGCCATCTCGACGGCGCCCGTATCCGAGGCGGGAACAATGGCAAGTCGGTAGTCGTCCGGGATGCCGAGCAGGGCCCGGGAGTTTTCGATGACCGCATGAAGGCGCCCCTTCGCTGGGCCCGATCGGTGGGATCGGCCCAATAGCGCTTTCTCCAGCGCCGACAGCGACCATCCGGGCCGCTTCGCGCAGGGGCCGGAGGAGAATTGGGGCCGGGAGGGTCGGAGTTTCGGTTTCATCTCGATCCTTCGATCGTCGGGTAGACGAAGGGTTGGGGGCTCGGAAAACTGCGCAGGGCGCGGAGTCTATCAAGCGGGCGGGCGCGGGCCAGCCGGGGTAGATTCCGCCGTCGCCCGGAAGGCGCCGCCGAATTCGAGAATCAAATTCCGCGTAGAGCCGCTACCCGGCTTGGATAAACCCGAAAATCCCAGAGAGGGCCTTGCCATGAAAATCTGCAGAAGAGGGCGCACGAAGCCGCCGCCTGTTTCTCAGCCTTTTTTTCGCTCGGCATTTTTCGGGCTCGGGTTTTTGGTCTTGGCGAGTGGGGCGCTCGGTGGCTGCGCGCCGTGGCAGGCGGTGGGCGTCGACGCCGGGCCAAGGCCCCTCCACATTTTCGTCGATGGCGAATCGGTGGCCGAGATCCCGGCGGCGGGTCTTCGCTTGCGCGCCAATCGGAGCCACATCTTGCATTTCGAGCGCGAGGGCTATCGCGCCCAGCAGGTGGTCGTGGAGAGCGTAGCGGGTCCGGCTGGACCCGAGCTGCACCCCGAGCGAGTTCTCGTGCGACTTCAGCCGATTGAAATGCGCGGTCGTAAAATCGATGTTCAACTTCAATCTGTCGAAAGCATTGAAACCGAAGAACAGGAAGAAGAGTTAAAAGAAGAACTAGAAGACGAAGAGGTCAAACAGTGAGCAGCGCCGGCGGTCCGTATTACGATCTCCCAGTGGCACGCATCGTCGAGGAGACTCACGACTCTCGCTCGATCATTCTGAGTGTTCCCGACGAGCTGAAGTCGACCTTTGCCTACAAGGCCGGGCAATTCCTGACGTTTGGTGTTTCCCTGGATGGCCACCAATGGGTTCGTTGCTACTCCCTCGCGAGTTGTCCCGATACCGAGTCCGAGCACAAAGTGACCGTCAAGCGGGTGGACGAAGGGCGAATTTCGAACTGGTTCAACGATCGTGTGGAACTCGGACAAACTCTGCACGTCATGAAACCCGCGGGCCGTTTCTGCCTTCAGGCCCGGGAAACCCCCCTGGTTTT
>DUCH01000335.1 GCA_012959865.1 Myxococcales bacterium
GAGTCGACGGGCGCGGGGCTCTTCGATAGGAGTGAGACGGCGCGGAGCGGGGGCAGCGAGACTCCGCTTCTCACGCTTCCGACGGGGGAGGAGCTGGAAGGGTTGGAGAATGACCTGCTGGCTCCCTTGGATTCGACGCGTTCCACTGCGGCGACCGGAGCTGACCCCGGCGGCGGGCGGGGCTAGTTCGGCGCGGGCTCATAGGTCGGGTCGCACAGGATGATCGGTCCAAAATGGAGCCCCCTGACCCCATCGAGGCGAGCAAGGCGGCCGTGCGAGATGCGATGGCGCAACGCCGAGCTAAGATCGATCCGCGCCAGGCTTCCCAAGTGGGCCTTGCCATGGCGGACATCCTCGCGGCCAATCCCGAATGGATGCGCGGGCGGCGAGTCGGTCTCTTCGCCGGGCTCGCCGACGAACCCGATACTCGGCCCCTTTTGACGTTGATTCAGCGTGCCGGGAAGGAGGTCTTCTTTCCGCGCTGCCCGGCCGACGGCCGCCTCGCAATGGCTCGGCTCGAAGATGGGTCGGATCTTGTGCCGGGTCGCTTCGGAATTCTCGAACCGCCTCAAGACGCGCCTTGTTGCTCTCTACTCGAGCTTGATCTTATTTTCATTCCGGGCGTGGCCTTTGATCGCTACGGCGGGCGACTGGGGAGGGGTGGAGGTTTCTATGACCGGGCGCTGGTGGGTACCACGCCATTTTCCGGTCCGAGGCGTGTTGGGGTCGGGTTCGCCTTTCAACTGGTCGCAAGAGTTCCGGTGCTCGATCACGACCAGGCCGTCCATGGGATTCTGACCGAAGAAGGTCTGGCTCGGTCGATGGATCCCGGCTGAGCCGGATTGGGCGTTGCGAGGGATTGGGCATCGTGAGGGATTGGGCGTTACGAGGGATTGAGCATCGCGAGGGATTGGGCATTGCGCGCCGGCTTCCGGGCGGCGACAGTGCGTCACCATGAGGTTCCTTCGGAGCCTGGAGCAGGGGGAAGGTCGAACATGGGACAGCGCCCGAGCGGGGCAGACCTGGATCGGCAGCTTGAGGTCATGCGCGAAGGCAGCGTCGAAGTGTATGGCGAGGCGGAACTTCGCGAGACTCTGGCGAGCCGTCTCGAGCAGGGGAGGCCGCTCCGAGTAAAACTCGGGATGGATCCCTCCTCGCCGGATCTCCATCTGGGCCATACCGTGGTTCTCATGAAGTTGAAGCGCTTTATGGAACTGGGCCACACGGCAATCTTCTTGGTGGGTGACTTCACCGCGAGGATCGGCGATCCGTCGGGCAAGAAGAAGACTCGCCCGGCGCTCGATGAGGACCAGGTGCGGGCCAATGCGGCCACCTACGTCGACCAGGTGGGTCAGATTCTCGATATCGAAAAGGTCGAGGTCCGCTTCAACGACGAGTGGATGGGGGCGATGTCATCGGGCGATATGGTTCGTCTCTGCTCGAAATACACTGTGGCGCGGCTCCTCGAGCGGGACGATTTTGCAAAACGATTCGCCGCCGGGGTTCCCATATTCGCCCACGAATTCCTTTACCCCTTCGTGCAGGCCTACGACTCGGTGGCCCTAGAGGCGGACGTTGAACTCGGAGGGAGCGATCAGACTTTCAACCTCCTCATGGCACGGGAAATTCAGCGCGATTACGGGCAAGCCCCCCAAGCGGTTATCACCCACCCGTTGCTGGTCGGCACCGATGGAACCGAGAAAATGTCCAAGAGCCTCGGAAACAGCATCGGAGTCCGAGATTCGCCCGAAGAAATGTATGGAAAAGTGATGAGCATTCCAGATTCCTTGATGCCAACTTATTTCAAGGTTCTCTCCACGGGGGAGTGGGAGGCGGATGCCCCGGCATTCTCGGCTTTCGGCCGGGGCGAAGGCGAGCCCATGGGGCTCAAGCACCGGCTTGCGGGGTTGATCGTGGAGCGACTCCACGGGCCGGAGGCTGCCAAGGCGGGCGCGGCTCATTTTCGCCGGGTCGTGCAGGAAAAAGGGGTTCCCGACGATGTTCCGGAGCAAGAACTGGTTTTGGCCGACTCCACCCCCCTAGCGCTGCTCGATGCCCTGGATCGTCTCAAAATGCTGGCGAGCCGGAGCGAAGGCCGGCGGCTCATCGAGCAGGGCGGGGTCTCGGTGGATGGCGCGCGCGCCAATGACGCCCACGAGCCCCTGAGCCCCGGTTCTTATTTGATTCGAGTCGGGAAGCGACGATATGTGCGATTGCGCCTTCGCGGCGCGGAATAAAACGGATCTAAAAAGACCCATTTGTTCCGATAATACCAGTTCCTCGTCCATCGTTCATGGATTGATGGGCCTCGAGTCTCGATCGGCGGAACTGCCCTTGAACTATCCCTTGAACCATCCCGGATCTATCCCTCTGGGGGTACAGAAAAAGACTCTCAAACGGAAAAACAAGCACTTGACCCCGCCGCTCAGCTCCCTTAAGTTACGCCGCCCACCGGGGAAGGCTAATAACAGCCCTAGTGGAACCAATAAAATTACCAAGATCCATTTATCGACGAGTGCTTCTGGCGGCTCTCAACAAGCCGCGTAGGGCTTCGCCCGATCTTTGAAAGCTGAATAGCGTGTGGTCATGTCGGGTCTTGAGGAAGTCCCGACAAGACGGAAGTGAGTTTTATTACTTCCTTAAAATCTGCTTTGCGGATACCTGACGTTCGCGTTGGGTTTCGCGATGCCAAGAACATTGAGAGGCCGAATCGAAAGGGCGCAAGCCCTCAAAATCGGTCACTCAGCCAAAATTTAAACTGGAGAGTTTGATTCTGGCTCAGAACGAACGCTGGCGGAGTGCTTTAGACATGCAAGTCGTACGAGAACGTTGCCTTCGGGCAGCTAGTAAAGTGGCGCACGGGTGAGTAACGCGTGGGTAATCTGCCTTCGAGACTGGGACAACCCCGGGAAACTGGAGCTAATACCAGATAAGACCACAAGGCCCTCGGGCCAAGTGGGAAAAGGTGGCCTCTCCTTGGAAGCTACCGCTCGGAGATGAGCCCGCGTCGCATTAGCTTGTTGGTGAGGTAACGGCTCACCAAGGCTACGATGCGTAGCTGGTCTGAGAGGACGATCAGCCACACTGGAACTGAGACACGGTCCAGACTCCTACGGGAGGCAGCAGTCGGGA
>DUCH01000336.1 GCA_012959865.1 Myxococcales bacterium
GCACCGCGGCGAGATCGCGGAGTTTCGAAAAATCGGCGCTGGCGCCAAAGCTGATCTGGGTTTCTTCGGGCGTAATGAAGTCGGTCCCAGCACTCACTTCCATCACGACCAGGTCGGAGCTCAGTTCCTTACCGAGAAAACGCGGGCTCTTGTTATCCTCGTAGCGGCCGGTTTCGAAGAAAACCGGGAACTCCATTTTCCATCCCGTCCCCCCCCATTCGTACTGGGCAGAAAGCGGTTTATCCTCGAGGTTTTGGTCGAGCACCGAGAGGGCCATCTCGGCGTGATTGGGAAAATCGGGAGAAGGCGGATCGTTCGGATCGTTCGGAGGGCTCGGATCGTCCGGATCGTTCGGCCTCGGGTAGACGATCGACTGTGCGCGCTGGATGCCGCTGATATAGGTATTCCGGAAGCGCATTTCCGCATCCAGGGATTCCCAGAAGGGAACGCCCACTTCGCCCTGAAACTCGAACCAGCCGAGATGCCCTCCCCCCGCCTTCGGTTGAGATTCGAGGGTAACGTTCGGGGAGAGAGCGGCAGAGAACCCTGGGGCGTCGACACTGGGGCTGTCGAAGACCTGTTCCGTCGCACTCGTCAACTCGGCGCCCGAGGGTTCTCCATTCGGGTCCCAGTTCGCGGTGAGTCCTACCCGTTGCTCGAGCGCCTTGATATCCACCACGCTGGCCACGTTCAGCAGCCGGTCGGACGGCTCGCAGGCGCCCGCGCTGCCCTGGAACTCGATGGCCAGGATTTCTTCCATCCGGGCGCTCCACGCGCCCAGGGTCTCGTTGCAGTTAACATCGAGGCCGAACTGATCCCCGCAAGTTTCCCGAACCACGAGGCCCTTGCCGATGTCGCCGGTGCACTCGAGTGCGAGGGACTCGAAGGCGATCTCGAAGTCTCCTTTGCCCGGAACCTGAACGCTGCCGTCGACCCAGCTGAAATCATCGATGCGATTGGAAACTTGACGGATTGCGAAGCGGGTGAGGGGCAGCGTATAGCCATAAACCGTGGGTTGCGGCACCGAGTCTGTATTGAATACCCCTGTGACGCCGGCCGGACGCATTACGTACTTGGTTCCGAGGTTGCTCGGAACGTCCTTATGCTGGGGATTTGGATTGCCCCCGAATCCGATTCGAAGTCGCGGAACGGAGGCGGGTACATTCGGATCGACCGGCTGGCTGAGGTCGGCGCCCAGGGTTCCCACGTGCACCTGGTTTGAGTTGCCCCAGCTGTACAGGCTCGGTCCCACCGAGACCCCGGCCATGAAGTGATTCCCCCGGCGGCTCTCGTCGCTCGAGAGGCCGTGGTGCGCTCCCGGGTTGACGGCCTGGCCGTCCCATTCTGCGGCGCGCATGCCGAGCAGGTACTGAACGACCGCGGTATCCGATGAGCCGCCGGTACCCTGGGCATGAAACCCCGGGGCGTGCACGACTGCGGGATGCTCTTGATCGTCGAGTCGGCGAAAAATCTTGCGGCCTGGCTTCGAGGCGTCGTCGGGGCCCCACTCGGGGTTGTTTCCCAGTTTCTCGATGCGCGCAATGCTGGCGCCATCCCACCCCATGGCTCCGGCCGATGCGGTGAGGTTGAAGAGGGTCGGGCTCCCCCCCGGCGCGCATCCCGGGCAGTCGGGAGATTGACTCAAGGAATAGGTCTCAGGCGAGAGGCTTCCACCATCGACCAGCGCTCCGTCCTGAAGCGTCAGGCTGAACGGCCCCCAAATCGACCCCAACGCGGGGAAATGGAGCCTGCCGCTTTCGGCGTCGAAACCGAGGGTCGTCGCGAGCCCCGAGGCAGAAATCGTATAGGCGGTGTTTCCGCTGCTGGGTTTCTTGAGACGTTGATCGTTGCTGATGAATCCGTTCGATTGTCGGGAGTCCTTGGGCTCGAGGGCGAGATCGTATTGGTAGACGACGTCGTTGAAGCGACCGCCAAGAACCGTGGCGGTGAGGGCCATGGTTTGCACGTGAAAGGACAGGGGGATCGATCCGACGTGAAGGAAGCCGGTGACGCCCGAGGCCACAAGCAGATCGAAATCGGCGGTGCTGGCCGGCAAAACCGTGGGAAACTCGACGCTCGTTCTTCCGCGAGGTTCGGGACGGCCCCCGCCATCGTCCGCATGAAGCGTGTGGCCCGCGGGCAATTGCATGGTCAGCGTGCCCGGGCGCGCCCCTGTTGCGCCCAGGATGACATTGTCCACCTCGACCGCCAGCCCGTTCAGCGTGCCGGTCATCGTGCCGACGACATTGTCCACCGTCGCAACCAGATCGAAGCGGTTGCCATTGGGTTTAAGATCCAGGCATTGCATGGCCGGCACGGTGACCGTTTCAGCGCTCCAGGAGTCGCTGGTCGAGGGTTGCCAGGTTCCCCAGACATCCATCGCCATCGCCATCCCAGGCCCGCAGCCGTTGCGCACGATATCGCTGGCGGCCAGGGATACCTCTGCGAATACCGCCGTATTTCCGTAGAGAAGAGTTCCCGTCAGGGGATAGAGGTCGAGGGGGGGGGTGAAAAAGTCATCTTTGTCATTATTATTTTCGTCGGTCTCCGGAATTTGCTTTTCATTGTCCAAGCTCACTCGTGCGTGAACGGGGTTGTTGTTGGTGTGTGCCGTGGCGAGAAAGGCCTCGAGCCCGGGCGCATCGGTCAGTTTCAGCGCGAGTGCGAACGGCCCCTGGGCGGCGGGATAACCCGTCCAGCAAGGGTCAAAGATCGAGCCAGACCCGCGTCCAGAAACGTTTTCGCCAGGAATCACGAATGACGCAACTTTCAGATCGTTGACCGAAGTTCCGAGATTCCACTCGACCAGGCTCAGGCTGGCGCTGAAGGCGGGCGGCTGCGCTATTTCGAAAAATCCGGCATCCGGGCTCTCCTGGATATAGGTGCAGTTGACGCTGGGTTCGACCACGAAAGCCACGGAAACCTGCTCGTAATCGGGCCGATACGCGAAGTCGGGGCTGTAACTGACCTGCAAACCGTCCACCTGAAGATCGAGCGTCGTCTGGGCGAAGAGAGCGTCTGGGAATCCCAAAAACAGCAACCCGAGCCAGAGACCGACCGAGAATAATCCGTGCGGCTTCGTCATTTTAATTCTCCCTTGCTCCATCGATGCGGATCGGTGTGG
>DUCH01000337.1 GCA_012959865.1 Myxococcales bacterium
TCCTGTGGACATTCCCCACAAAATTCCCGATACCGAATGGCTCCCGGTCGCCTACGACCTGCTGCAATACGAGGGGCTCTGCGTCGGCGGGTCGGCGGGGATCAACGTGGCCGGGGCAATACGTCTGGCCCGGGAGCTCGGACCGGGGAAAACCATCGTCACTCTGCTCTGCGATAGCGGCACGCGGTATCAATCCAAAATGTTCAATCCGGAATTCCTGCGATCCAAGGACCTTCCCGTTCCCCCCTGGATGTAGGCCCTGGATGTAGGCCGCCCCAAACCGAGTGCCCGAATCGGAAGCCCCTCGCCCTGCCTGACCCCACATGACTCTAGTAGGGAGGTTCGGGATCGTATTGCATCCACTTCCGCGTCGAGCGCGCGTGGTCGGCCCCGAAGAGTTCTCCCACCAGCCACAGGGACATATCGATTCCTGCCGACACCCCGGCGGACGTCAGCACCCGCCCATCTCGGACATAACGGATATCCTCCATCACCTTGGAGTCGGGAGCGAGTTCGCGCAAAGTCTCGACATACGCCCAATGGGTGGTTATTTCGCACCCGGTCGCCAGCCCCGCCCGGACCAGCAGAATCGAACCGGTGCAGACACTGGTCACCCAGGTACACGGGACCGCCGCCGCCGCCAGCCATTCGATCAGGACGGGGTTGTCCATCTCCACCCGGCTTCCCTCGCCGCCGGGAACCAAAATCACATCGAGCGGCGGCGCGCTTGCGAAATCACAGTCGGGTAAGACCCGCAGGCCCTTGGCGCAGCGCACCGGATCGAAGGTCTGTGCGATGGTCTTGACCGCGAGGTCCTTGCCCATGGCCGCCATGCTGAAAACCTCGAAGGGACCCGCCCAATCGAGTTCCTCGGCGCCTGGGTAGAGCAGAATCCCGACCTGTAAGTCGCTCATTCGGCGGTCTCCATCAAATTTCACGAACACTGCGAAGCACGCTCTCAAACTCTACGCACTCCGCGGGACGCGAGAGACACCAGCATACGATATATTACGTGGTCCCCCCTCTCGTTATTTTTTGCACGCCGGTTCGAAAGCAGGGCCGGCTGAGCGCGCCGAGGAGAGTATGGAAATCGATTCCACGACGAGAGTAGCCAACTCGCCGGAAGCCCTTGAGAAGTTGCTTGGCAAAATATCCAGTGGTCGACTGCAAAAGCCCGACTGGATCCGGCTTCAGGGAGCGTGTCGGCTCGACCGTGTGGACCCGCATCAGCGGAAGGAGCTGCTGACGCGGATTCATGCCTGCGTGCTGCGAGGGTTCAAGGCCAACAATTGCGAGAACTCGGACGCGGCGGCGCGATTGGATTACTGGCGCAGCGTGGCGAGCATGGGTTTCCACGACTTCTCCGAGCAGGGCTGGATGAAATGCTACGACTCGCCCTTTGTCGAAGACTACGACTACATCGGCCCCTACCTACAAAAGGGCCTCGCCGGTCTGGACGCTTACGCGGCCTATTCCTCGGTGCTCGGGACCGTCGATTTTACCGCTGAGGACTTTGTGCAGACCGAACTCTGCCGAAAGGTGGGCACCATCGTCGAACCCATGGCCGGGACGGCAGAATTCGCCTACCACAGCCATTTTCACTACCCCGGCTTCCGCTACGTCATGATCGACCTCGACCAAAGCGCCCAGCAGCGGGTATTGGCTCAGCGCTGGTCGCCAAATACCGAAAAACACTATCTGCACGCCGACGTTCTCGATGAATCGGTCTGGGCCCAGGTCAAGAGCGTGACCACCGGGGAAAGCCTCAGTTATATCGGCAAGCAGAGCCATCACCTCTTCAGCGCCAAGGAACTCTTCCGCTTGATGGATGTCGCGACCCAGCACGTTGACTACTTCATGCTCGAAACGCCCCAACTCGCACCCGTCATGGAGATGGGAGGGACCGACGATCTCAGCCGACAGGAAATGAAGGACGCGGGCCTTGAGGTCGAGCTGGTTGAAGACCCCGATGGTGAACCCAATCCATTCACCAACCTGATGCACTTTCACCTGGGCGCTACTGACAAAACCGGTAACCGCAAGCTGTTTGAATACCGCGATTGGTCGGTCTGGTCCCAGTCAATCCTCGTGACCCTGGCACGAATTCTAGACCTGAATGCTTTCTATTTTCACTCAGAGCTCCACGAATTCGTATCGGTGGAAGAAGAGTGGGAGGATTGCGACGTCGAAGACGAAGTCACCTTCATGCTCTTCACGCGGAGAGACCTTCCGCCGCCGGCGTGATCTCTTCGGGGCACGGACCCTCCCTCCCTGGTCTCAGATGCCCGTGATCCCTGCGTCCGCCTCGGCGGACAGCGAAGCGAGATGTTCGGTACACCCGAACAGAGCAATCCGCCAGGCGACTTCACCCTCCGCCTTTTCCTTGTCCGCCCCATCGCGCTGGGCCGCCCCCCCAGCCGGGCGCTTCGTATCCTCGCTGCCCGGGCGCTCGACGATGGTGACGCTGGTATTGCCGATAGTTCGCGGCGCTCCGCCCTGGCCCCGAGGACCCACGTCACCGGGTTGGACGAGATGGCGCTCGGCAAGAGCGTGGAGCACCAGCCCGTGGGTCACCACAGCGAGGTGGCCGTCGATTCCCAAAGCCAGGGCGCGGACCTTTTCCCAGGCAAGATCAACCCTCGAATAAAACTCTTCCCAAGTCTCCCCCCCCGGCGGCGCAAAAGCCGGACCGAAGAGATCCTCTTCCAGTTGGTCGTAGGGGGTACCGCGCAAATTTCCGAAATTTCGCTCCTGGAGCAGGGGCTCGGACTCCACCGGCAGCCCCAAGGCCCCAGACAGCGCCTCGGCGGTCATGTGCGCCCGGACGAGATCGCTCGCCAAAATTCGGCGGATGGGGTGCAGGCGAAGCCTTTCGGCCAGGCGACCGGCCTGGTCGAGTCCCCGATCGCTGAGCGGCGTTTCGGGCACTTGCACGATGCGATCGCGGTTGCCGGGAGTCTCGCCGTGGCGAATGAGATAGATCGACATGGCAACAGCCTAGCGCCGCTCCATCCCTTGAAATCCACCTGGAGCGAAAAATTCGTCGCCCCCAGCCCAGACCGCTCGGCCTCAGTGCAGAGACACACTCAATGCCCGGAGCAACCGACTCATGGATTTCGGCTC
>DUCH01000338.1 GCA_012959865.1 Myxococcales bacterium
CATTACGCCGCCGCCGGGATGCGTTTGGCCGCACGCAATCGCGCCGAGCGGGACCGTGGGTTCGCCTCGGTTTCCGTCGAACTCGGGCGAAGGGGACGACGGTTCATGATTTCCAGGGAAGGTGCACGGCCGCAGGTGCAGACCGGCTGCTTTGGCGGGCAAACGCATCCCTTGGCCGCGGCCCGGAAGCTGTGCTTCACGATACGGTCTTCAAGGGAGTGGTAGCTGATGACCACAAGCCGACCTCCCGGTCGGAGAACCGAAACTGCAGCCTCGAGCCCCTGCTCGAGGGCAGCCAGTTCGTCGTTGACCGCAATCCGAAGGGCCTGGAAGACCAATGTGGCCGGGTTGTGGCGTCTTCCTCGTCCGATTCCAGCATCCTCGATAACCCGCAGGAGGTCCGCCGTGGTTCGAAGCGGTTCATTGGCCCGATGCTGAGTGATGGCCCTTGCCAGACGCTTCGATCCGGGGAGTTCGCCATAGCGCTGGAACCAGCCCTGCAATTCTTCCGCCGAGGCACGGCCCAAGAGTTCGGCTGCGCTGGAACCGCACGACGGATCCATTCGCATGTCGAGAGGCGTCGCGTGGCCCGTCGAACTCGCGAAGCGAAAACCCCGGTCCGGCGTATCCAACTGGAACGAGGAAACACCAAGGTCCAAGAGCACGCCGTCGACCGACTCGATTCCGAGGCTCCTCAAGGCATCGTCCAGGTGGCGAAAGGATGATTGAACAAAGCGAACGCTATCGCCGAACCGGGCCAATCGCGTTGCGCTTGCGGACAGAGCCTGTTCGTCGAGGTCGAGGCCCACGAGCAGACCACCTGGAGCGATTCGATCCAAAATCGCCTCGGCGTGGCCGCCTCCGCCCAAGGTACCGTCCAAAATTACCGCGCCGGGTTTTAGATGGAGGTATTCGGAGCTCTCGGCGAGCAGTACGGGCACGTGGTGAAAATCGCTGCTCACGAGGTGGGGTATCCCCCGAACTCGCCCCAGTGCAGGGCCACTCGGGAGGTGCAGAGAAGAGAATGGGGTGCCTCGAACCACCGTGACCGCAACGTGTACCCCCCAGTAAGCACGCTGCCGCCCTTAATCAGTGTTTCGAGGACACCCCAACCTCTATGCTGGAGCACACGCTCCAACTCCCCCCCAAAAAAACGTTTAGTCTCCCGGCCGCTGACGATTGGGATCAACATTCTTGTTGATCTCTTCGAACCGCAGGGCGGTCATCCGCTTCTTTTCTTCGTACCGCTCTGGATTCCAGAGCTCGATTCGATTGAGTACTCCGATGACCAGGATCTTGGTTTCGAGTTCAGCCTCTTTTCGCATCAAGGTCGGGACGAGAATCCTGCCCTGGGCGTCCAGGGGGCTGTCGCTGGCTTCGCCCACCATGATTCGCTGAAGGTCCTGAGCGTCGGAGTCGAACTCCGAGAGCCCGAGCAGGGTTTCTTCCTTCTTCTCCCACTCATCGGCGGGAAAGAGGGCCAGATGCGCCCCTTGGCCGGCGAGAACCGGATCACTCTGGCTGCGGCGCTGAATTTCCACTCTGAAACCTGACGGGATGCTCACGCGTCCCTTAGTATCCATGGTGTGTAAGAACCGGCCTCGAAACATTTCGTCGGTGCTCCGTTTTCCGTGGCCGTGTTCGAAAAGTCAGTTCGTGTTTGGATGCTTGGATTGAGGCACGATGGTCCGGATTGCCCCGGGTCAGAGGCGCTGTTGCTCGTTGCACAGGAGAATGTTTTTCCCACCAATTCTGCGTTTGCTCCCGCCAAGCGGTCTCGCGTTTTGCCCTGTGGGCTGTGGGATCTCAATTGCAGCCGTTCCAGATACAGTTCGGAAAGAGTCGCTTTACCCACTTGATCCCACTTTTCCCCACCGAGCCTTTTTTATAACTCACCCGTCTTGGCTTGTGAAGCAAAATCACGTGTGGCGCTCGCATTAATTGGCCGTTGATTGAATTTTGCCCCTGCTCTTCTAGGCCTTGTGATTTTCCAACCCCGACTTTTCCTTTACTTTCACCTTTCGGCTGTCAGAGGGGCGATAGAAAAGCAAAAGTAGAACGAAGAAACTGTTCGTTCGACTCTTCAGACAACGTGGGTGAGGATCGTGGCGCGACAACGGGTTGGGTGCTGGGTGGGGTGTCGACCCACGACAGCAGACCTCGCTCTCAAGAGCTGCCTCTCGCCGCCTCTCCCTACGTTGCTCTATCTCCCCCTCTATCTCCCCCTGTCCCCCAGGGGGAAGTGAAGGAAGGGGAAAAGGGGGGATTCAGGCTCGGGAGAGGTTCTGCCTCAGGGTGCTCCGATATCTCGGTGGCGGCTCCCATGGACGACCTCAGCCTGCTCCACGAGCCGGTGCAGGCTGCTGCCAGCAGGGGCCTCCGGGACCGGCCGCCCACCTGGGGTGGGGTTGAGGAGCGCTTCGATCACCGCCTCGATTCCCTCTTCGAGCCCCGAAGCTGCATATCCGCCCTCGAGCACGAACATGAGGCGGCCGCCGCAGGTTTCCTCAGCCAGTAGGGCGACCGCCCGAGTCATATCCCGATACCCCGACGCGCTCACGTTCATGGAGGCCAGGGGATCATCCCTGTGGGCATCGAAACCGCAGGAAACCAGGATCATTTGGGGGCCGAACCGCCTGACGATGGGCACCAGGACCCTGTAGATCAGGCCCACGTACTCGGTGTCTCCACAGCCCGGAGGCAGAGCGAGGTTGACCGTTGTTCCGCGGCCGGCATCGCGTCCGATTTCATCGAAGGCTCCCGTGCCCGGGTAGTGGGGGTATTGGTGGAGCGACGCGTACAGGATGGAGGGGTCGCCCTCGAAAGAATGTTGGGTCCCGTTGCCGTGATGGACATCCCAGTCCAGAATCAAAATTTTGTCCACTCCGAGTTCTTCCTGGAGGGCACGGGCGGCAATGGCGACATTGTTGAAGAGGCAAAAGCCCATGGGTTGGCTCGCCTCGGCGTGGTGGCCGGGGGGTCGGACGGCGGCAAACCCGTAGGGCGCGTCTCGGCGGGCGACCCGGAGCGCCAAATCGACGGTGCTGCCCGCAGCGAGCCGGGCGACTTCAAGGCTCTGGGACGAAACGAAAGTATCGGCATCGAGC
>DUCH01000339.1 GCA_012959865.1 Myxococcales bacterium
AGAAGAGACCCCCATCTTGATCCCAGTCTTCCTCATTCTCCACCATGCCCGAGTGGTCGCGGTAGGTGGATCCATAGGCGTCTTGAAAGGTGTCGTCATTATGGGGCCGGGTGCCGTCATTGAGGCTCTCGTGTCCCTCGGGTCTGGGGTCGAAGACGTTCATCATACGGATGTCCTCGTGCTCGAGGTTATGGCAGTGAAACACAAAGGGTCCGGTGAAGGTTCTGAACTTCATCAGGAACTCGCTTGTTCCGTTGGGTTCAAGGACGGAGACATCGACGTTGTAGCGATACTGGGGCGGCGGCCGCTTTCCGTTGTACTTAACGATTTCGTGGGCCTCAAGATGAATATGAACAGGGTGCCACCACCCCCCCGAGCTATTTTCGAAGATCCATCGCTCGGCACTGTTGAGCACCGGGGTGGCATTGGTCGTGCGGGGACTGAAGAAATGATTATTGATCTGCCATGCACCGTTCCTGCGAACAAACTTGAAGTAGCGCGTGGCGCGGACTTCGCTCTCCTGAATGCGATCAAAGGGCCGCAGGGGAGTGCCGACATCAACGCTCACGTCGTTGTTGTGCCTGGGACCCTTGACGACGAATTTCATGAGCGGGGTCCGATTCCGTCGGCTGATTCCCTTCGGACCCCGTCCATCCTTCTGAACCATCAGGTTCTCTAGATAGACTTCGTCGGGGGCATCGCTGAAGTCGACGATGGTATCCACCCGCTGGGCCATGGCGAGGGTAAACTCACGAGTCGCGATGGCTTGGGGGAACTCCCAGGAGTCCTGGCCGATTTGGATGAACCCGCCGTTGCTCAAGCGGAGGTGGTAGATCCGAGCATTGGAAGCGTTCAGGAAACGCAGGCGATATTTTCGGCGCTCGACCTCAAATTTGGGCTGTACAGTGCCATTGATGGTGAAGACGTCTCCGAGCCGCCCATTGTGGTCGAGAAAATTATAGGGAAGTTCGGTGCCCGTCGAGTCGAAAGTCTGATCCATTAGGGCCAAGGGGATATCGGTGACGGTGTCGTCGGCAAAGCCGGGCATTGTGGGCGTGTTGTAGAAGGCCGGTAGAACTCGACGCTGAATCAAGTCGAGTTCCAAGTCATCTTGAATCAGGTAGAAGCCTGCCAGGCCTCGGCTCACGAGGTAACCCGTGATATCCATCCCATGTTCGTGGTACCACATGGTGGTGGGCAGGTCCGAGGGGGAATACGGGCCGGTATTGCCCGCGCGTGCGATTTCCTCGGGCGATGCGCCCAGGGGTGCGGGCTCAGCCGAATGCCGCGGTCCGATATTGGGATAGTAGTAATCTCGCCTTCGCCCGGGGAGGATATAGAAGTCCGGGTAGCCATCCGAGTGCGCCGGTGTATGGTCGCCGTGCAGATGCACCGAGCACTCGGGGGCGGTTCCCAATTCGTCGATTTTCCCGAGATTGTTCTGAACACGCATCATGATCGGCTGACCCTGGCGCGCAAGAATCGTCGGAGCGGGGAATGTACCGTGACCGCTCAGGTTGTATTGGCCATCCAGGCTCGCACTCGCATAACCGAAGATCCGGGTATCGATGCCGGGAATGAACTGATGGGTACCGTGCTCGACGCTCAACTGGGAGTGGAGTTCGCTGCCCCCGATGCCAACACCGTTGCCGAATCGATCCCACTTTTCGGCGGACGGGGTATTCGCATTGGCCGCAGCATGGACGGGGTGATCCCGTCGGTATTCCGGCGCAAAGCCGTGGTATACCGCCTCGGAACCGACGCTGGCTTCGGCGGTTCCCGCCGACGGGCTAAGATTCAGCCCGTTTTGGACGGTTCCATCGCTGGGATCCACGACCGCGTTGTTGAGCACGGCCGGGAGTTCGAAGGTGGCTGTAAAGGGCGTGTAGCCGAAAGGGCCACTGCCTCGCTTGGCGGCTGCAGTGGTTCCATTCCTTCCGCTGGGGGGTTTGTCGCGGCCTCTCGCGTGGAGTTCCCCGGTGCCCCCAACCGCGCCGGCAAGTCCCGTGGCGACGGTTCCTCGAATCAAGGATCGACGAGTAATCTTCATGGCGAGTCTCCTGAGTAAAGGTCCCCTCCACAAAATCACCCGGAGTGAAATAATGGGGCCACTTTCACTACGGGTATTACCCTACATCCTGCTGACAAGTAATGATAGCCCCACGACCCCTGTCAAAACTTTTCTATCTGACTTCGCCAGCAAATACGGCCAGTTGGGGGATCGCAGAGCGGCTGGTCTCGGATTCGAGAGGCCGGGTGCAGGTCGCCGGGAGCGTTAGCCCGGCGGGTCGAATGTCTCGAAAAGCGCCGAACCCGCTTCGGTCCAGACAGCGTACTCCTCGAGGGTTTCAAGCCCCCGGGCGTACGCCTCGGCCGACCGCTCGAAGCTCTGCCCAAGGGGAAACTCTTCGGGCCGGTCCTGGGCGAGTCGCTCCAAGACCCGCTGGTTCCGAGCCAGAACAAAAGTGCCGTGGAGCACCTGATAGAGCGGGCGCGGGTCCGGGCGAATCGGTGCCGCATGAATCTCGTGGGGGTTCTGGAGCAGGGGGTCGTGGGCCATCAAGGCATTCAGCGCAAGATGCGAAGTCTCGTGAACCATGTGTTCGATCAGGTAGGGCCCCAGTGGAGTCGAATCCGAAGGCAGCCTGAGAAAAACCGCGCCGAATACCCTCGGAGAACTGACCGCGGCAACCCCGCCCCCCTGGAAGAGCTTGAAGCGGGTGACGTACTGGCTGATCTCGGCGTGCATGTCCTCGTCGGCTTCCTCTATAAGCCTCAGCGCATCGGAGTAAACCGCATCCACGACGGAGAGATCGGTCTCGAGCAATGCCTGCAACTCGGTATCCCCGTCACTGTGGCGGTCCGTCGGCGGCTTCCGAATTTCGGCGATGAAGGGATCCTCCCAACGCTCCTCAAGAATTGAACCAAAGCGAAACCGTGCGTCGAGGATCTCTTTTTTGCTGAGTGTGCAAAGCCACTGGAGCGCATCGAGAACAGCTTCTGATTTTTCGTCACGAAAGGCATCGGCCAGCCGAGAAAATCCGGCAAAAAGAGCGGGAGAGAAACGCTTGGACGCGTCGAGAGATTCGATTCGCTCCC
>DUCH01000340.1:0-2422 GCA_012959865.1 Myxococcales bacterium
GCACCTGCTTCGGGAGGGGGAGACCCGGGTGACCCGCAACGGCGAACTGCTGGACGAGTACCGATTTTTCCTTCCTCCTCTGTATCTTCTCCAGGCCGAGAATGGTGAAACCCTGCGGGGGGCTCTGGAAGGTTTGGAGGTTCAGATCGATCGGGTGGGGTTGGCCGAGTGCGGCGACGAGGACTGTCTGGTTCTCGGTGACGCCGCGCGCGATGTTCCTCGCCGCGGCCCTCCCGAGATCCTTGGCCTCGAACTCTACGAGGAAGTCCGAGCGCTCCGTGCCGAAGAGGAAGTCGCCGAGGCCGCGGGGCTCACACTGGAAGAGTGGCGGGAAATTACAGCCGCCCAGGTCCAAGGTGAGCCGCCCCGGCCCATCGACGAGCTGACCCCTGCGGGCGCAACGCCGCCGAGTGCGGGTGCCCGGGTGGGCCCCGGTCCGTCTCTCGATTCGATACCCAAACCGATTTCCACATCAACGCCCTGGATCCCGACCACAACCACCACAACCACCGCGACCACAACCACCACTGCCACAACTACAAGCACCCCAACTACAACCACCGCCGCCGGCTTGCACTCCGGCTCGGGGCAGGCGGGTCCAGGACCGCCGCGGCCGGAGACTCTGTTGGCCGTCGAAACCGTCGGCTCGGGGCTGTGGGTCGACCGAAAAAGCCATGTGATTCGCGGAATGGACACGAAGGGAGGCGTTCGAACGCGGCTGGGCCCCGGGGTGATTTATAACGGCGTTCGCGTGCCATCCTGGATCTACATCGAAGAGCCCGGCCGGGAGGCCGTCCGCCTCCACGTGATTGAGGTTGCTCCCGTGGAGCTTGGTTCCGAGGCGTTCATGCCCGAGTGGCTTTTTTCACCCGAAACTCCGCTCCCAGGCGATTCCGCTCGTACCCCCATTCCATCGCAGTCGCCCTGAGTCCCCGTTCGGAAAATAATAAACCTTATTGTTTTCAGTACCTTGGCGAATTTCCCCCCACGCACTGCATTTTTTGGATTGCAGAGCTAATGGAAGATGGCCTGCGTTCCGAAGAACAATTCATGTCTCGACGGAAATCGTCGGGGTTTTGGAGTGCGCAAATCGATCGGCACCCGGCTCGCGGAAGGGCCCAGGGATGAGGAGGCAGGGAACGATGAGAAACGGACAGCAACCCAATATTCTCGTGGTGGACTCGGATGAAGGATCCACGATGGAACTCAAGTCTATGCTCGTCAATGCCGGCTACGCGGCTGGCATTTTGACCGAGCCCAAACGCGCGGTCGAGGAATTGCAGACCAATCGTTACCAGCTTGTGATTCTTGACGTTTCGCCGGGCAATCCCGAAGGCATCGCGGCCCTCCAGGCCATTCGAATCTTTGACGCCGACCTCTGCGTCATCGCGACAACGGGTCTTGCCTCGGTGGAGATGGCCGTTGAGACCATGAAGCACCAGGCCTTTCACTATCTCCAGAAGCCTCTCGACGAAGAAGAACTCACCATGGTGCTCGCCGAGGCCGTCAAGGCCAAGGGCCTGGTGATCAACTCCGACGCCCATGTCAACCTTGCGGTGGGCCGACGCATTCGCGAATGCCGACAGTCCCAGCCGCTGACCCTCAAGCAACTCGCCAATCGCACCGGCAAGTCGGTGAGCCTGCTCTCTCAGATTGAACTCGGCAAGAGCGCAGCGTCGGTCTCCACACTCAACGATCTCTCGAATGCACTCGGGGTCAAGATGACCTACTTCTTCGAGACGGTTTGAGAGAGCGCTTCTGGAAATCGAGCGAGCGTTGGGCCGATGGATTTCTAAGCGAATTCTGAAGCCAAGCGCGCCATGAATCGATATGCGCGGCGGTTCAGATCGGGGCCGCCGCGAAATCGTTCAGGGGTGCGGGCTCTTGACCGTGAGCACCGGGCAGGGCGCTTTTTGCACCACGCGTTCGGCGATGCTGCCCAGGAGCAAGTGCTTGAGCCCACTGCGTCCGCGCGAGCCGATCACAATCAGGTCGGCGCCGAGTCGCTCGGCTTCCTCCTCGATCACCGAGGCCGGGTGACCCTCGCGGGTGATCTCCTCCACCGCCAGGCCGCGCTCGCGAAGCCGTTCCCCGTAGTGGGCCAATTGGTCCTTGGCTCCGTCCTTGACGGAGTTCCAAAAATCAGCGGGCAAGTAAGCGCCCTCGACCTGCTGGAATTCCACGGGGAGATGGTAGGCATGAAGCAGAACCACCGAACTTTGGTGCTCCTCGGCGAGATGTACGGCCCACTCGATGACGGAATCCGCGTGCTTTGAAAAATCGAGGGGAACCAAGATCAGTCGGACCCGAATCGCCATCTGGAGAATGTGCGGGTTGAAGGCCGACTCGTCCAGCCCCGAGCCGATTGGGGCTCCGCCGCAAAGACCGGCACTGCGGCTGTCCGCCAGGGTGCTTGACGCTG